>JBNJDQ010000006.1:0-39332 GCA_051745065.1 Fibrobacterota bacterium | reverse complement strand
ACCAGCTGATTGTTTCCCACATGGAATTAAAATGCCATTCCTCTTCACCGATGGAAAGGGCTGTCATAAAGGGCGCCGCAAAGGCCCGGTCATAATAATTGTGCTGGAAAACATCGTGACTTCAACCGGATTGTGAGTATTTCCACAGAGAATCCATCCCTGTATTTCTACGGGAACATGTATATTACCAAGAGTGGGACAGAAAAAGAGTAGCCCACGACGTTGCTATACAGAAACATCAGGTGCTGTCAAAAGCAGGCCCTTCTGCCCGTACTCTCACCTTTGCAATCAGTCAGAAAATGGTGGTTAACAAATGAACTTTAAAGAAGCATCACGCAAAGATCTGCTGTTTTTATTTCATCTGAGAAATGATTCTGAAAGCGTTCGATATTCCAAAAAAGGGAAACTTTCAATTGAACAAATTGAAGATGACTATTTTCACAATCCCGATAAAAAAGTATTCATTGCTGAAAAAGAAGAAGCCCCTGTGGGGTACCTGATCTTTGAACACGTAGAGCCAGAGGTTTTTGAGATAAGCCTTGCCATATCCCCACAGCACAGAGGTAAGGGATTAGGAAAAGAGATCGTGAATGAAGGGACTGATTTTGCAATACATGAACTCAGGGCAAAAAGAATAATTGCCAGAGTGTTTTCCAAAAACATTCCCTCACTTACATTATTTCAGTACTGCTCCTATACCGTGGTGAATAATAAAGATGAACCGTGGACCTTTGTTTCTCCGATGGACAAAGCACGAAATAACACAATCCAAAAGCGAGCCCGAAAATGAACCCGCCTCATGCATATTCGTGTCTACACCTGGACTGGGCGGATTTTCTCTGCAAAGGATGCAGCAGCACCGGGACCAAACTCCTGCAGATGGCGGATAAAAGCTGAACCGATGATCGCACCGTCCGCATAGGCTGCAGCCCGGTCAAAAGACTCTTTGTCGGAAATACCAAAGCCGATCAGGCGGGGGGACGTGAGATTGAGCCGTTCAATGCGTTGAAAATAGGCGATCTGCTCATCACTGATACCGCCGCTTTTACCCGTAACCGATGAGCTTGAAACCACGTAGAGAAACCCCGTTGACAGGGCATCCAGTTTTTTCATGCGCTCGTCAGCGGTTTCCGGCGTTACCAGAAAGGAAAAAGAGATATTGTATTTCTCCAAAAGATCACGATACTCCCCTTCAAATATCTCCGTGGGCATATCGGGAATAATCAAACCATCCACGCCGGTTTCGGCACAGGTACGGATAAACCGTTCTGCTCCATACTGAATCATCTGATTCACATACCCCATGAGAACAAGGGGCACCTGTGCCTGCTGACGAATCTGCCGCACCTGACTGAAGATCTTTTCCAGGGTGATTCCCTGCTGCAGAGAACGTGCAGAACTCATCTGAATGGTTGCGCCGTCAGCCAGAGGATCTGAATAGGGCATGCCCAGCTCAACAATATCCGCACCGGCACGATCCAGATCCGTGACAATCTGTACGGTGTCATCGGGACCGGGATAGCCGGCGGTTACGTATATATTGAGAACCTTTGCGTCTCTTTTCTTTTCAAAAAGCTCCGTAATTCTGTTTGTGATGCTCATCGGCGTGCCTCCATGGCTGAAATATATGCATCCATATCCTTGTCTCCCCTGCCCGAAACGGTCACCACCACAATTTCATCCTTTTCAAAAATGCAGGCATCAAGGGCGGCAAGGGCATGGGAGGATTCCAAAGCGGGAATAATCCCCTCCCGTTCCGTCAGAAAAAAAGCCGCGTCCAGGGCATCCTCATCGGTGACAGGGACCACCGTGGATCGGCCCGTTGTAATAAGATGTGCATGGAGCGGACCAATGCCGGGGTAATCCAGACCCGCAGATAAAGAGTAGGGCTCCACAATCTGCCCGTCTGCCGTTTGCATCAGCAGCGTACGGCAGCCGTGAATGACCCCTTCCGTACCCAGAATTGATGTCGCTGCGGATTCGCCGCTTTCCACGCCTTTGCCCGCAGCTTCCGCCGCAATAAGGCGCACATTCTGTGAATCCAGATAGGAAAAGAAAGTCCCCGCGGCGTTACTTCCGCCGCCCACACAGGCCACGAGGGCATCGGGCTCTTCACGGCCTTCCTTCTCTTTGAGATCCCGGCGGATTTCCCGGCTGATAATACTCTGGAGCCGGGCAACCATATCCGGATAAGGGTGCGGGCCGATGACTGATCCAATAAGATAATAGGTATCCACGGGATTATTGATCCAGTCACGAATTGCTTCGTTCGTTGCATCCTTAAGCGTACGGCTGCCCGAGCGGGCCGGGCGAACCTCTGCACCGAGCATTTGCATGCGTTTCACATTGGGTTCCTGTCGGGCCATGTCCACTTCTCCCATGTAAACAACGCACTGCAGCCCCATGCGCGCACAGACCGTCGCCGTGGCTACACCGTGCTGTCCCGCACCGGTTTCTGCAATAATCCGGGTTTTACCCATCTCTTTGGCCACAAGAATCTGGCCGACCGTGTTATTGAGTTTATGAGAGCCCGTATGATTAAGGTCCTCACGTTTCAGATAGATACAGCAATTATGTTTTTCCGAGAGAGCCGGCGACCAGGTCAAAGGCGTCGGCCGGCCGCCGTAATCGCGCAGTTCCCGCAGAAAAGCCGCCTGAAATGATTCGCTTTCAATGATATCCGCATAGACCTGCTGCAGGTGCGCAACGTTTTTATACAGCATTTCCGGAACCCAGGCACCGCCGAAACGGTCGTAATACCCCCGGGAACTCACAGTATAGGCACTTTTCATAATCTATCCTTTACACGTGCAGTAAATCGTTTTATCTCTTGAATATTTTTCTGCGCAGGCGCCGTCTCAAAACGACTGTTTACATCAACACCGATACAGCGGGAGTGGTCTATTGCCGCCACCGCCGATGCGTCACGGGGCCCGATGCCGCCGGAAAGAAGAAAGGGAATACACCCCGTATACCCTGCAAGAATCTCCCAGCAAAACTGTTGGCCGCTTCCGCCGTACGCCGCAGTTGCCGTATCAAACACAAAGAGATCCACCGTATCTTCGTAGGCTTTTAGACGTGAGAAGTCAAAGGAGTCATCAATACCAAAGGCCTTGAACACCTGTCCTTCACGGCGCAGGTTTCTGCATTGGTCCGGAGATTCATTGCCGTGCAGCTGAAACGCCTGCAGATCGTATTCATCGCGCCGGCGAAGGATCTCCTCACGGGAGGCGTTTACAAATACTCCCACCGCGGTAATATGATTTGGCAAAGCACAGAAAGCCTGTGCACTCCCTTCCACGGCGGGAGCAAAGCGTGATGATTTTGGGTAAAAGACAGCCCCGATCATATCAATGTCACAGCGGCTCAGGGCAGCAATATTATCAGGGCGGGCGGTGCCGCACACCTTTACGAGACACTCCTTCATTACATCAGCCCATTAATAAAGAGTTCACAGGCATCGCCGGGGAGACTCTCTTTCATAAACTGCTCACCAATGAGAAAGGCCTGAAAGCCGGCGCTGCTCATACGCTGGACCGTGGCAGGATCAGAGAGCCCCGACTCTGCCACGGTGACAGTACTGTCCGGCAGCTGCCCGACAAGATCAATGGAGCGATCGATATTGACGACAAAGCTGGAGAGATCACGATTATTGATACCGATGCAATCCTCTTTTCCGCTGATCTTTTCCAGCTGATCACGACTGTGGAGCTCCAGGAGGACCTCCATACCGAGATCCTGCGCCCGAGCGGTATATTCGGCAACCTCCTGCGCTGTCAGCAGTTCCGCAATAAGCAGAATCATATCCGCCCCGATTGATTTTGATTCGATAATCTGATAGGGATCAAGAATGAACTCCTTACGCAGCAAAGGAATATCCACATAGTTTGCCATATGGGTCAGATATTCACTGGACCCGTTGAAGAACCGCCGATTAGTCAGCACGGAGATCGCCGAGGCACCGGCACGCTGATAATGCAGAGCCGTCTCAAGAGGATCGGCCCAGGTGTTAATATCGCCTTTACTGGGAGATCTTTTTTTATACTCCGCAATAATATGCATCCCCGGTGTACGGGCCACTGCTGCAAAGGAGCGGCACGACCTGTCAAAAAAGCAGCTTTTTTCAAGAACCTCTTCGGAAATAATCTTCCTGCGCCGGGCCACATCACGGTACATATAGTCCGCAATATTCTTCAGAATATCAATCATAACCTCTCCTCAGCCGCCTTTTCCAGTACCTGCAGGGCGTTACCGGAATCCAGGGATTTTCGTGCCCGTTCCAGAGCATTTTCAAAGGAGAGTTCCGGACGCGCTGTCTGCAGTGCTGCGGCGGCATTTACGAGTACTACATCTCTTTGGGCCGGACCGGCCTCTCCCTTGAGTACACTGTAAAATATTTTCCGCGAAGAGGCAAGAGTTCCTCCCGATACAAGATCTTTTGGAGCATACCGGGGCAGACCGATATCACGGGGCATAAATTTCGATGTCCCTGCGGGGCCGGTGATGGTGTACCCGTCGGTCAAAGAGATCTCATCATAGCCGTCATTACTGTGGACAATGGAGAAATTTTCGCGGTATTCTTTGAGCACTTCACGGTACAGATCACTCACAAAGGGGCTGAAAACACCGACCAGCTGATATTTGGGCTGAACCGGATTTACCAAAGGGCCGATCATATTAAAGAACGTTTTAATACCCAGATTTTTGCGCACGGGGCCAACACTCTTCATGGAAGGGTGAAAAAGCGGAGCATGAAGATAGCAAAAACCCGCTTCATTCAGGTGCCGTTGCAGAGTCTCTTCGGAATTGGTCAGTTTGTACCCAAAGGACTCAAGGATATCCGAACTGCCACAGGAGCTGGATATGCCGTAATTCCCATGCTTTATCACCGGGACTCCTGCCCCGGCAACCACCAGGGACGCAAGGGTGGAAATATTAAAAGTGTCCTTATGATCTCCGCCGGTACCGCACATATCTATGGCAGTATCCGCGGGCAATGAAATATGCAGAGCACGTTCCAGAAGCGCATCCCGAAAGCCGCTCAGTTCCTGCGGTTTTATACGGCGCATGGCATAGATCGTCAAAAGTGAGGCAATCTGTTCGGCAGTGTAGCGGTCCTCCGTAATATTTAAAAGCAGTTCCTTTGCTTCATCCCGGGGGAGCACCGCCCCGGTCAGAAGATGTTCAAGTACCTCTTTCATGGGTTACTCCTCAATTTCATTGCTGATTTTCAGAAAATTTCGAATCATCTGTTCTCCCGTCGGGGTCAGGATCGACTCGGGATGAAACTGCACGCCCCGTACATTTCGCCTTACATGGCGAATGCCCATCACCTGCCCCTGCCCATCACGGCTGGTAACCCGCAGGGGCTCATGCAGGGTGGATTCATCTATCACCCAGGAATGATAGCGTCCCGCCGCAAAGGGGGAATCCACCTCTTCAAACAATGCCTCTTCGGGGTCATCCACGGTTACCGGCGTTGCCACACCGTGATAGACCGTATCCAGATTTTTCAGACGCGCCCCGTACACTTCGCTGATTGCCTGACATCCCAGACAAACCCCCAGTATATTACGGCTGTCACAATATGCCCGGATTAAATCCTCAAGAATACCCGCATCCGCCGGCAGCCCCGGCCCGGGAGACAGAATGAAGGTATCGTATTTTCCCGCCTGCTCAAGGCTGATCTCATCGTTGCGGATAATATCAATCTCTTCGCCGGTGATTTCGCGAACCGCGTGGGCAAGGTTATACGTAAAGGAATCGTAGTTATCAAGTAAAAGTATCATCGTATCTCCTCTGCTGCTGCAAGGGCTTTTTTCAGGGCGGCCAGTTTATTGCGCACTTCATCCCGTTCACTCTCTTCCACGGATGATATGACCACCCCGGCTCCGGCCTGATACCGCAGAGTCCCCTCTTTGCAGAGAAATGAACGGATTGTGATAGCATGATTGAGATCACCGCCAAAGGTGATGTATCCGATTGCTCCGCCGTAATACCCGCGGCGATGGGGCTCGTACCGATCAATTAACTCAACAGCTTTATACTTGGGCGCTCCCGAAAGGGTGCCGGCAGGAAAGGTGTCAGCCAGAACCTTCACTGCAGCAGCAGGATCATCAAGCTGTCCCGTCACGCGGGATACGAGGTGAATTACATGGCTGAAATACTGAATTTCCTTAAAACGCTGTACGGTCACATTCCGGCAGTTCCGGCTGAGATCATTCCGTGCCAGATCCACAAGCATCACATGTTCAGAGCTCTCCTTTGGATCATCAGCAAGGGCGAGCGCCTGCCGGCGGTCTTCTTCATCATCACTGGTACGCCGGTAGGTGCCGGCAATAGGATGCAGCTCTGCTTCTCCGGAATCGACAATTACCTCCGCCTCGGGGGATGCCCCGATAATGGAATACCCTGCAAACTGAAAACAGTACATGTACGGCGAAGGATTGATGGAACGCAGCGCACGGTACACATTGAAATCATCTCCGGTAAAGGCCTGCTCAAAACGGCGGGAAAGTACTATCTGGAAGACATCCCCCTGCTGGCAGTGATATTTTCCCCGACGAACCATTTCCATGTACTCATCATCGCTCATATTTGCCTGTTCCGCGCCACGGCGGCGAAAGGGTTCACTCCCTCCTGCGGGCAGTCGATACAGAGATGATTTAATCTCCTGCATGCGTGAACTCTCTCCGGCGGGAACATTTTCAATCAGCCGGCAATGACCGTCCAGGGAGTCAATCTGCAGAATAAACCGAAAAAAAGCATAGTATATATCGGGAATGCCGTCCCGCTCTTCAGATTTCAGGGTATGCGTGTCAAAATATTCCACGGCATTAAAGCCGCAGTATCCGAAAATCCCATTGCTTCGGGGAACGTCATTCTCAAAATGCACAGCCTGCATAAAGCCGTTGATGGTATCCACGGCCGGTTTGTTCAGAGAAGTGGTCTCACGAAAATCACCGAAGCCGCGGGTCACTTCCCCCTGAGAGATGCTCAGCTCCCCGAGAATATCAAAACAGAGCAGGGTTGTTCGGTTCTCCCTGGCGTGATAATCGGCACTCTCCAGAAGAAACACCGTGTCATAGCGCTCACGAAGATTTCGGTACAGAGAAACCGTATTCAGTTCGTCTCCGAGGAAATCCTCCGTGTGTACGGTTATACTGATCTCTGCCATGCTGCCTCATTTCTGCAAATGTTTCTACACATAGAAACAATATACGTTAAAAAAAGGGAATGAAGGTAATTTTTTTAAAATTATCAGACGGGAGGGTTATCCGAAAAGAGCGCCGGCATATCCCACCACGCGGTGAGCGTCACCGGCAGGGCTGTCCGCACTGGTTCGGTAATCGCAGAGCGTACTGTTCCACCCGCGGCGGGCCGCATTCTGTATAAGGGCATTCAGCCCCAGCATTCCGCAGGCTTCTCCCTGCTTCAGGAGCTTTACATCGCATTGTTCTACGGCATGGAGTATATGTCGATCAATGGTATGGGCCGCCTGCTCTGCATGAAAATGGCTCAGATCGGAACTCACAATCAGCACGGTGGCGGGATCATCCAGAATATAATTCACCAGAGCCTGCGTATCATCGTGACTGTGCGGTCCGTAGATAAGCTCCACCACGGGAATATCCGTAAAGCGATCCAGCAGGGGCATAACAGTTTCCGTACTGTGTTCCCGGTGCGCCCCCTCCAGGCTGACCAGCTGAAAGCGTTCTGCAAGCTTTCGGGAATACTCCCGATCCATGGCATGGGTCCCCCGGGGAACGGCGTACTCCGAATGATCCGCCACGGAAACACCGTCAATAAAAAACCGATGTGACGGCCCGATCAGCACCACACGGCGAAAACGGTCAAAAGGAATTCTTTTGAGAGTCCGGTACAGAGTGAAACCGGAAAAAACATACCCCGCATGCGGTACAAGGGCTGCGCGGGGCTCAAAGGAAAGCGCAGATGATTCATACTCCATTTCCTTCCACAGAGCTATAAGCTCATCAAGCTGAGCGGACTCTGCGGGATAAAACGTTCCGCTGTGGACATCTTCGCGTATCATGAAAACCTCCCGGTAATACTGTTTCCGCATTGTTGACACACCCCGTCGGGCAGAAAAACCGCTCCGGAGGAACGATCGATGACATGGGAACCGCACCGGGGACAGAGAGTATCTTCTGTTTCCGCGACATTCCCCCTATAAACATATTGATAGCCATCCTGCAGCAGGACGCGGCGCATGGCGTGGAGAACCTCCGTATCCGTTGGAGCAGAGTTACACCAATCACCGGCAGGAAAAAATCGCGAAAGATGCCAGGGCACTGAATGAGGTATGTACTGCCGGAGAAGAGGTAGATGTTCGTGAAGTTCTTCAGGAGAATCAGAGAGCCCCGGCACGGCAAGGGTCGTTACTTCCACATGAACACCCGCAGACATGAAAACCGAGAGATTTTGAAGAACAGTGGGCAGCCCTCCACCCAGAAATCTCACCGCCGCCGGCGTAAATGCCTTCAGATCAATATTGACAGCATCCGTAAGGGACGCCATATCCCGCGCGGTTTCTTCGGTCATCATGCCGTTGGAAACCATTACAGTACGCAGCCCTTCTCTGCGGGCAGCCCGAAATATATCACGACCAAAGGGCCAAAAGACGGTCGGTTCGTTATAGGTAAGGGCGATACTGCGGCAGTGTTTCTGCACGGCCTGACGGACAATCCCGCGCGGAGACAGTTCCATTCCTCCCTGCAGTGAGTGCCGTACCAGAGAGCGGTTCTGACAAAAAGGGCAGGTCATATTGCATCCCGGAGTCCCCACAGAAAAGGTCCGGCTTCCCGGAAAGAAATGATACAGAGGCTTTTTCTCCACAGGATCAGCATTATGCGCCCAAACCATCCCGTACACCGATGATTCCAAAGCCCCATCACGATTTTCCATGACACCGCAGAACCCGCGATTCCCCGAAGATATCAGGCAGCGCCGGAAGCAGAGATCACACTGCTGAGCTGTTTCGTTATTCCCCGGCATCGCTACATGCTCCCGCAAAGGCTGTCACCTGAAAAAGAGTGATTTCCGGATTCAGGGAAAACGGATCCGTACCGATACCGGCTTTTCGTCCAAGATGCCCAAAAAAGAGATCAAAATCGGGAAGTTTTCGCCAGACCTGAGGGAGGAAAAGAGCACGCCGCCCCTGTGCAGAAAGAATCACCCCGTGTACGCCCGGAGTAATTTGCCGTCGCAGGTCGGATCGATCGGAAAAAGACACTTCAGAAAAAGAATGGAGCAGAGACACTTCGATTGTAATTTCATTCAGTTCATACTCCTGCACCGGGGAGAAACGCGGGTCCTCAAAAGCGGCTTTGCGCGCATTTTCATATATATCATCACGAAGAGTCCGCACCGGCTGTACCGAACCGATACAGCCACGCAGTTCGCCATGCTTTTCAAGAGTGACAAAACTGGCTCCGGGGGTCCCAAGGGTGGGAGTATGGGGAAGAGCAGTATCCGGATGCCAGTATTGTTGAATTGACCGCTGTGCAAGAGAAATAACTTCTCCGGCAGAATACACGATTAATCCTTTCGTTTACTCGAAAATGATTCTATTTGATAGCGCTCAAATACACTGCTGAGAATATCACGGTTTTTCGTGTCAATCCAGTCGGTTATATTGTCAATTTCCGTAACCGAAAGAATATGCGCCAACTCTTCCTGGACTTCAACGTAGTTAACCTTGGTGATAATCTCCTTGATAATCGGTATCATGGCAGGGATCACAGAAAAGCGATTGAGTCCCAGCCCCAGAAGAATGAGCGTGTAAATCGGGTCACCGGCCATCTCTCCACAGATTGATATGGGAATCCCCTTGTCTTTACAGCTGTCAATAGCCTTTTTCAGAATCCTGAGAAACGCCGGTTCCGATGGATTATACAGATAGTTGACCTTGCTGTTGTTTCGGTCTGCCGCACTCAGATACTGAATAAGATCATTCGTACCGATTGATGCAAAATCGATATCCTCCAGAAAAGAATCGATCTCCAGTATCGCCAGCGGAACTTCAAAAAGGATACCCAGGGGCGGACAGGGAAGACCAATCTCTTCAGCAGTCTCGCGGGTGAATTTTTTAATCTCCCGCCATTCGGAAAGAGAGGTCACCATGGGAAACATTATTTTATAATCACACCCCTGACCGGCACGGAGCATGGCCCGCAGTTGCGTACGGAACAGGCTTTTGCGTTCCAGAAGGATACGAACAGCCCGCCATCCCATAAAGGGATTCTCCTCGTTGGGCATTTTCAGGAATTTCGCCGCCTTGTCGCCGCCAATATCCATGGCCCGGATTATTGTTTCCCGCCCTTTCTGTTTCTGCATAATGTACGAATAATGATTGTACTGCTCTTCTTCACTGGGAAAGGTTTCCCGCTCCGTCAGAAGATATTCCGTACGAATAAGACCGACGCCATCGGCACCGTTTTTGGCGGAAAGCTCAACATCCTCTTCAAAAGAGATATTCGCGTACACAGATATATGGACACCGTCAGGCGTATAGGCCGGGGTATGCCAGCGCTTGGCCCCAAGCTCACGTTCTTTCAGAAAACGCTCTTTATAAACAAAATAATCCTCGATCTGCTCTTCCGTGGGCTCAAGGGTTACCTGTTTTTTATACGTGTTGACAAGAAGCATCATATGAGGAGATATCTTTTCTTTGATATTTTCAATACCCGTGAGTACCGGAATGGAATAAGAGCGCGCAAGAATTGCCGCATGTGAGGTTTTACCGGCACTCTTGCTGATGACCGCCTTTATTCGGTCCACATTGTAATTTACAATATCAGAAGGTGTAAAACTGCGGTCAATAACCAGAACGACATCCTCAACAAAATCTTTCTTCCGGTTGCCGCCGTTATTCAGAAAATTAATAATGGTCTCACATATCTCAACCATATCGCTGCTTCTGTCACGGAAGTAACTGGTACCGGCGGAATTAAACTTATCAATAAATTCTTTGGAGACCGATCGAACAGCACTTTCCACAGTGTAGTTTTTGCGGGAAATATACTCGGTAACCCGCCCTTTAAAAGCAGGATCATCGATAATATGCTCATAAATCTTCATGATCGAGCTTTCTTCGGAGCCCGTATTATTCAGTCCATTTTCCTTATAATAATTACGATAATACTCCTTAACCTCTTCCCGAATATCTTCAAAACGATCAAGCTCCTCCACAACCTCACTGTGAGGAATCAGCTTGACTTCAAAGTCCTGTACTGCCCGCCCTATAAAATAGGCACGGCCCAGACCTTTGCCGTGAACAATCGAAGTACCGTCAATAACCTTTGGTGTTTCGGGCATTTACTCTCCCCACGCATTGTTATAAAATTCCGCAATCAGGTCATCCAGAGATGATATACCTGCACGGCCAAGATTTTTGATAACTACATTCATCCACTCTTCGCCAGTGCGAAAAAGGGCATCCGCCCGCTTCTGCATTTGGCAGTAATTCTCAAAAGAGCTCAGACTGCCATACTCATCATTATAACGCAGAGAAGATAAGAGCGGGTAGAGATCGGTTCCGGCAGGGAAATCAGGAATAGTTTCATCAAGAAACTCAAACACCCTGTCAGGAACCCCGTGGGAAGAGTCCTCCTGAGAAAAGCTGAACACGTTATCCGCACCGAGGATATCGGCAATTTCCCGATCCGGAGGATTACTCCCCACGGCGGGAAGTGCACCGTTTACAACATAGCGCATAATGTTAAAGCCGTAGGCCACCATATTGGGAGCTGACGGCTGCTCGACAATATCAATAGACGGCAGAAGCGATTCCTCCCGTGATGCATTGCAGTTGGGAATAAAGTACACCTTCAGCATATCCCCGACTTCCCGGTCATTGTTAATGATACGGGATACGATATTTATGAGCTGAACAATCTGTTTACTCAGAAAGTCAGACGGAGCCGCGTACCCTCCGAGCATGTACGTACGGGGGCAATGGTTCTTACCATCTTTTATTTCAAGATAACGATAGAGAATGTACAGAATCTGAAGATCCTGACCGGAAACCGGATGGATACGACGGTTGTGCATTACGGTCATGCTTTCCGGATTTATCGTGTCGTCAAAGGTTCTGTAAATATATGCAGCCAGACGTTTTTTGGCATCCTTTTTCACTCTGATCAAATCTGCCTGCAACTGTGCATCGCGGGATTTATTGGTTAATGTCAAAAGCTGGCGATTATTGGCAATCCACTTATCTCCGATGTAGCTGCTTATCAGTGAGCTCAGGGGAGGATTGGGAATCGTCAGCCAGCGCCGCAGGGAAATACCGTTGAGACCGGAAAAGAAATTCTTGTTGAAGTACTTTGAAAAATCACCGAACACATCGTGTTTCAGGCGGCGGGTCTGATACGTTGATATCCCCGAAATAAACTGTGCAATAAGCACAGCGATATTGCCCATTCGCACCTTTTTCACCATCCCTTCTTCGATCAGAGAAAGACGGCGCGCCTCTTCATCGGGGAGCTGTTTTTCTTTTCGCAGGTGGTTCAGAAAATTCAGATTAAGTATTTTAATCAGCTCTGCATGATACGGAAGCAACTTCTCAACCATGTACAGCGGCCATTTTTCTATCTGTGATTCCTCCATGGCGGAACTGGAAAAGATAAACACCTTTTCGGCAACCCGCGTTGCCTCATCAACAGACATGCATTCGCTTTGAATCAAAACAGCAATAAGCTCAACAACGGCAATGGCACATTTTGAATCACTGATGTGAATAACAATGTGGTCACCGAGATTTCGAATATCACCGCCGCCTTTTCGGTACCGTCGAATAATATCCCGAAGGGTTGATGCTGCCAGGAAGTACTGTTGTTTAATACGCACTTCCGTAACCTTACGGACGGAATCCTCCGGAAAGAGGTACATCGTGACATCAGTGGAGGCGTACTTCTCCTCGCAGGCACGGGTGTAATCCCCGTGATTACTGTAATCGGGATGAAACTCCCCCGTGGCGATGCCTTCCCAAAACCGGACCGTGTTTACCACACCGTTTTTATACCCCACCACGGGATAATCAACTGGTGAAGCGAGAACGTATTGATCAGGGACCCATTCACCCACAGGTGCGCCGTCACGAACTTCTTTCAGATAACCGCCAAAACCGATCCGCTCATTGTACTCATTTCTGTTTACGACCCAGGGATGCTGAACGGACTTCCAGTTATACGGCACCTCAAACTGCTTGCCGTTCTCGATTTTTTGTTTGAACCCGGCATAATTATACCACAATCCGTACCCCATCGCCGCCAGCCCCTGGCTCGCAAGAGTCTCGTTTATACAATGGGCAATCTCCCCTTTCGGTGCATTGCCAAAATCAAATTCTGATTCGCAGGAAAAAATTTCCTCCATTGTGGCACCGATATTTGACGCCATTTCCTCAACATCATCCTCAATACCGGCATCCACAATGTAGCGCTTTAAACTTCTGCCGAAGGAATAATCCAGAGATAAATAATAAACCCGCTTTACCCCCTGATCTTTATAGGAGTACTGCGTGGATATCCAGTTATCGGCAATATGCGTCCGTACAGCATAGCTCAGGGCCATGTATTTATCGTACAACGTGGCGGTTTCTTCATCTTTTGAGAGGAAGTTGCGCAGGTACAGATTATAAAAACTTTTAAAATTTTCCATTTTTGCAGCCGTAAAGGGATACACCGTTTCGTTTTACAATATACGTAATGATACGCTCCATCACCAAAGAATTATTGCTCTGACGCAAGCATGCCGTCAAAGAGCAGCTTTTCCGTATTTACAAGAACAAGGGTTTTATCGTTGACACGGGACATGCCGTGCATATACTTGCCGCTTTCAGATGCAGAAACCCGGGGAGCAGGCAGAATATCCGCCCCGCTGATGGTAAACACCTCGTCCACGGTATCCACAACCATACCAATTGTGGTATCATTAAGACGCACGACAATAAAGCACGTCTCATCGTCGTATTCGCGCTCCTGCATATGGAATCTCAGGCGGACATCAACAACCGGTATTACCTGTCCGCGAAGGTTTACAACGCCTTTTACAAAATCAGGCGTATCAGGAACAGATGTAATTCGCTGAACGCCGACAATTTCTATTACATCCCGAATTGCAATACCGTACAGCTCTGCCCCAATCCAGAATGTAAGATACCGATCATCCAGGGTATTTTCACTCTCAAAGATACTGTCGTTCGCATCAATTTCAGTATTCTCCAAGGCACCTCCTCTTTATCTGAGATTATCAGATTCTTATTGTGTCATAGATTTATTTTCCTGTCAATCTTTTATTTATGGATTTTTCCAAATAACTTATGTACACTGTATACATGGGTGAAAGGGGAAGCGATGAACCGGATTGAACGGCTGAGACATTATAAAAAAATCGCCCGGCAGAAGCAGCGTAAAGAGCGACTTCGTCAAAGCATTGCAGGGCCCTCCCGAAAATCAGGAAAAAAGGGAATATCTTCGGAAGGGGCCAAAAAGATTGCCGAAGCAATCAGTGAGCTGCTGAAGTCATAAAATCGGCATATCGGCCAGGAGGAAAGCTACTGCACAGTTGGCAGGCTCTTCTCTGCAGCTGATGACATGAAACAGGATTACCCCAATTCCACAGAGCGATTCGCTGAAGCTTTTACGGCTCCCATGAGTGCTGCCCGAAGGCCATCCCGTTCCAGAGATTCCACCGCAGCCGCAGTAGCACCCCCTGCAGACATCACCCGGGATTTGAGTACGGCCGGAACCTCACCGGTTTCTTCAACCAGGGCAGACGCTCCTCTGACTGTCTGAACCGCAGCTTTCAGGGCATCCGGGTATGAAAGTCCGGCAGCAACGCCGCCTTCAGCCAATGCCTCAATAACCATGTAAACATATGCAGGACCACTGCCTGAAAGGCCGGTCACCGCAGGCATCATACTTTCAGGCACTTCCATGTATTTACCCATAGCTGACAGGATAAATTCCGCAAAGCGCCGCTCCTGTTCGCCGCACTCTTCGCTGAGCGTAAACCCGCTCATGCCTTCTCCAATAAGGGAGGGAGTATTGGGCATAACCCGACATATTCTGGCACCCGCCGGCAACATATCCCGTAACGATTCCAGAGTAACACCGGCAGCAATTGAGACCCAGAGCGTCTCCGCATCAGTACCGGAAAACACCGTACAGGCATCACGCAGATACTGCGGCTTTACGGCAAGAACAACGATATCCGGACGATTCCGGGTCGTGAACCATTCAGACGCAGGGACAGAATGTGCAACATCAGCCACTGCACGCCGGGCAGTATCTGAAGGATCACTGACCATGATCTCCGTCTTTTCATCCCTGCCGGCAATTCCGCGAATAATCGCCTGACCCATATTTCCGCATCCAAGAAATGCTACCCGTTTCATCTGTTGACCTCTTTCAGTTGAATCTGCTTTGTATCTTCCCCGCCCCGGGCAAAACGCCCAAACTGCAGGAGATCTCCATTCTGCGCATCATGCACGGCAACTTCCAGAACCCGACCGTCCCAATCCAGATGCCCAAAGGTTGCCCTCTGCCTTCGATCGACCGCAGCCTTGAGATGCCCGGGATTCATAAGAACCACTCCCCCTCTGCACACAACATCACTGCGGTGTGTATGCCCGTACAGCAGCACCGAAGGCACCGATAAACCGGAGGACAAAACGTCTTCCCTTCGATGAACGAGACATATAGAAAGACCTCCGGTCGGGGCAATTACTTCGTAATAATCGAGCATGCCGCTTCGATACCCCGGATGATTGATCCCCGGCACGCGGTATATCATACTGCCCCGCCGATCAAGATGCACAGGATCTTCGTAAGAATCACCAAGATGCGCAATCGCATCGGCTACACCGTAACGACTGCAACAGAGATCCCAGGCCTGCTTCAACAGGCCTGTATTGCCATGACTGTCACTTGCTGCAAAAATATGCATCAGAATACACGCCCCGTGAAGAGCCTCTGATCAGAGGTTCTTCATACGGGAAACATATGAATTATAGCGCGCCAGATACGCATCTATTTCCGGTATAACAGCATCAACGGTGAAACCGAACTTCTCATCGAGAATCTTATACGGTGCAGAGCGACCGAACTCGCCGCGGCCGACACAGGTACCGAAAGGAGCAACAACCCGGTCAAAGACGGTATTCAGGCCTGCACTGAGGGCAAATACGGGAACACCAAAGGGAATAACCTGCTCCTTGTACTCATCACTCTGCTCATCCCACAACCCCTCGGATATGAGAGACACCACACGCACTGAAACAGAGCGCTCCTTCTCAAGGCGAAGAGCCGTATCCACAAGCAGAGACACCTCAGAGCCATTGCCAAGGAGGACAAGATCAGGTGCCGTTTTGTCATCGCCATACACAATGTATCCGCCGCGCACACTTTGTCCGGCTTCTTCACGGCGATTGTCACCGCGGGGAGCAAGGTCCTCCACCCCCTGACGCGTTAGAATCAGGGCCGTGGGATTACTGTCATTATTGTAGGCATACTCCCAGGCGGCAACAGTTTCATGGGAATCCGCAGGCCGCAACACCGTGATGGAACGCTTACCTTCAAGGTTGTTCATTTTTTCCAGAAGGCGTATCTGCGTTTCCTGCTCAACAGGCTGGTGCGTCGGCCCGTCCTCACCGACACGGAAAGAATCATGAGTAAAAACATACCGCACAGGAAGAGCCATGAGAGCAGCAAGACGCATAGCGGGTTTCATATAATCGGAAAACACAAAGAAGGTTCCGCATACCGGAACGATTCCGCCGTGCAAAGCAATACCGTTCATAACAGCCGCCATGGTCAACTCCGAAACACCGGCCTGAAGGAAGGCCCCGGAGAAATCATTGCACTGAAGTTCGCCGGAACAGTTTTTCAGAAACCCCGCTGTCTTATCACTGTTTGAAAGATCTGCGGAAGAGACAATCATACTGTTCAGTTTCTTTGCAAAATACGCAAGTACTTCACCGGACGCATTCCGTGTTGCAGAATCAGAAGTCACGGTTATCTGACTAAAATCGACTTCTTCCCGTGTACCGCCAAGGCGTTCAGCAAGTTGTGCCGCAGGCCGTGGGTTTTCCTTTTCCCACGATTCCTTCTGCTCATTAAAGGCTTTTACCTCAGCACGTTTTGTTTCCATTACCGTTGCATAATACTCTTTGACATCACCAAAAACGGCAAAGGGGTCCTCAGGATCCGCCCCGAGATTTTCCATGGTTTTAACAAAATCGGCACCGGCCTTGGACATGGGCTGACCGTGGGTCGACACCTTGCGTTCAAAGGAAACGCCATTGCTGTCAAGGGCTTTTCGCCCCATGATTGTCTTGCCGATAATAAGGGAAGGACGGTTTGAATTCAGGGAGAGATTGAGGGCACGGCGGATTTCATCGGGGTCGTGACCGTCAATGGTTTCCACACTCCACCCCCAACTGCGGTACTTGGCAGCTGTGTCTTCGCTGTAAGTTTTATCCGTTGTATGGGATAACTGAATATCATTGGAGTCAAAGAACATTATGAGATTTGACATTTTCAGATGCCCCGCAAGGCGCCCGACACCCTGAGAGATCTCTTCCTGAATTGCTCCGTCGGAAACATATGTAAAAATGCGGTGTTTCATCCATTCGCCGTAACGGGCACGGAAAAAACGCTCGGCAACAGCAGAACCGAGAGCCATGGCGTGGCCCATGCCGAGAGGGCCGGAGCTGTTTTCTATGCCACGGGACACATCCAGCTCCGGGTGACCGGGGGTGTTACTGTCCCACTGACGAAACTCTTCAAGATCCCTGCGGGTAATACGTTCACAAAGATACAGCATGGAATACAGCATGGGAGACATGTGACCGGGATCAAGAAAAAAACGATCGCGATATTCCCAGTGCGGATTGTCCGGATCAAAGCGAAGGTATTCTGAATAAAGGATATTAATAAAATCCGCTCCGCCCATCGCTCCGCCCGGATGCCCCGATGCGGCTTTCTCCACCATGGCAACTGTTAAAGCCCGAATATTGTCTGCAGCTCTTTCTACAATATTTTGAGACATTTTCACTCCAAAAGGAATTCCTGTTATTTTCTCTTAATATATGTGATGCTGTAGCGTTATTAAAGGTCTACCCCTCCATTATGCAAGTGTTTTTTTTCACAGACTCTCCGCTTCAATCACCGTCTTTGAGTAAAAAGATACAGATTATTTTTTCCCGCACACACCATGAAGTTGTGAGCAATACATATTTTTTATCGAGCCAAATATTAACCGCAAAGAGGTGTCGGGTTATGGACAGAAATCAGATAGTTGAAAGCATCAAAAAAAACTGTCGTCTTGCAGAAGTCATCAGTGAATCGGAACTTCATGCCATAGTGGATGACTCCAAACTGGAAACCTTTGAAAAGGGTGAATACATTCTTGAGTTTGAAGAGAAAGCGCCCTCCGTGTACATTCTGCTTCAGGGCAGCACACGGATCAGCCTTATCTCCGATGACGGGAAAGAGAAAATCTTCGATCATTTTCAGGCCGGTTCATTTCTGGGAGAGGTAAGTACAATCACCCGTACAACCGCGTACGCAACAATTACCGCCGAAGAAGACTGCGTCGCCCTGGAGATTCCCATCAAGGTTTTTCGCAAACGAATCCTCTCCAACATGAAAGCCTTCAACCTGCTGGTAGAGAACATCTCACGGAAACTCGGCAAAGTAATCCCCGGAGTTGAGCAGTACACCAGTGCCTCCGACGAAAACGATCCCTACGGCTTCAAGCTCTCAACCCCCACACCACAGAAGATACTGATTATCAACTGCGGCTCATCATCACTGAAATACACCTTTTTCGACACTGAAAACATGGAAAACCGTGCCGAAGGACAGGTTGACCGCATCGGCTCAGGCTCTCCCATGGGCCTTGAATACGAAAAAGACAAAACCGAAATCGAAAAGGAAATCTCCCCGGGGGATCATAAAGATGCCTTCAACGCCGTCATCGAAATGCTGACTTCCACGGAAAACGGCATCATCAACTCCCCCGACGATATTACCGCCGTGGGACACCGTGTCGTTCACGGCGGAGACCGTTTCAACCAGCCAACCCTGATCACCGATGAAGTGCTGCAGGAGATCGAGGAAGTTTCAAGCCTTGCACCACTGCATAATCCGGTTAATCTTATCGGTATCAAAGAAGCCAAACGCTTCTTCACAAAGGCTGATCAGGTTGCCGTCTTCGATACAGCATTTCACCAGTCCATTCCACCCCATGCCTACCTCTACGGTCTGCCCTATGAATATTACGAAAAAAAGAAAATCCGCCGCTATGGGTTCCACGGTACATCCCATTACTACGTTTCACTCATGGCTGCAGACTATCTGAAACGGTCCTACACGGATCTTAAACTGATTACATGCCACTTAGGCAACGGCGGGTCTGTCTGTGCCATTGAACACGGCAAATCCGTGGATACCTCCATGGGACTGACACCGGCTGAAGGTATTATTATGGGAACACGCTGCGGAAATATCGACCCCGCGGCCCTCCTGCATCTCATAGACAACGAAGGTATGGATTCCAAAAGCGTTAATACTCTGATTAACAAAAAAAGCGGCCTCCTGGGACTGTCAGGAATCTCCAACGATATGCGGGATATCGAAAAAGCCGTCAAGGAAGGTGACCGCCGGGCTGTGGTAGCGTACAAAACATTCTGCTATTCCGTTAAAAAATACATCGGCTCGTACAACGCAGTTCTCGGCAATGTCGATGCCCTGATTTTCACCGGCGGAATCGGTCTCTACAACTCCTTTGCCCGGGAGGAAATCTGCAAAGGGCTGGGCGCCCTGGGAATGTTTATTGACAGCGAAAAAAGCCGGCGTTTGAACGGTCGCAAAGAGGTTGTGGATATTTCCACATCGGACTCTCCCGTAAAGATACTGGTGATTCCCACAAATGAAGAACTGATGATTGCCCGCGAAACAGTCAGTGTTATTGACAATAAGTAAAACAGCTGATCAGGACAGGAGGGGGCAACCTGCCTCCTTCCGTTTTACGGGAGATCCAGTATATTGAAAAAGAAACTCCGTCTCTACCCTGTTTTCACCATTCTTCTCTTCCTTCTTTTGCCCTCTCTGCAGGCAGAAGAATCCGGTGAATCGGTTCTGACGTATTCCGCCGACACCATTCATTTTTCCCGTAAAAAGTCAACCATCAGCCTCTTTGGACAGTGCAAACTGCAATACGGCTCAATGACGCTGTTTGCTGACACGGTTATCTACAACCGTAAACAGCAAAATTTCTCCGCCACGGGCTCACCCGTCCTGATCGACGAAGGCGATACCCTGCGCGGAGTCAGTCTGTTTTATGATCTTACAAAAAAATCCGGGCGCGTGCGCCGTGCCCGTTATACCGAAACCGAAGAAAACATTCTCTATTCCGGCACAGATATTGTCAGGGACTCGGCAAACACCATTTACATTCGCGAAGGCGACTACACGACCAGCTTCATTCGTCCCCGGCAGTACAGTCTTTTCTCCGATAAATTCAAGTTGATACACAAGGACAAGGCAATATCCCGTCCTTTGGTGCTTATTGTGCAGAAAACGCCGATCCTGACACTGCCCTATTTTATCATTCCACTGAAAGAAAAGGAAGACGCCGGCTGGCTGACACCGCGCTGGGGCGTCGGCATCAACGGAAGCGGCTACATTGATAATCTCGGCTATTA
Organism: Fibrobacterota bacterium; assembly: GCA_051745065.1. GTDB lineage: Bacteria > Fibrobacterota > Chitinivibrionia > Chitinivibrionales > Chitinivibrionaceae > Chitinivibrio. Next base: position 18,601 of record JBNJDQ010000006.1, on the reverse strand, counting down.
CTGGGGACAAAACCCCTATGTTGATCTCTATCTGGCAGGTCGGGTTAATAATTTTGAAAAATTCCAGCTCAAAGGAGAAACGCGGTACAGGGTAACCGGAAAGCTCTCAGGGTCAGTCTACTCCGATATTACCCTGAACGACTCCTATCTGTCCCGCAGTAATCGGTGGTCTCTCAAATTCAATCACGACCAGAATCTGCTGCCGGATAATTCCCTTAAGATCAGCGGTTCGGGGAATTTCGTATCGGATAACCGCTATTTTACCGATTACCACCGGGACACAGGGGATGTTCTCAATCAGGATCTCAACTCCCGCCTTTCGATCACCAGGCAATTCGATTCAATCGGGGCCTATGCCCGGCTGAACTGGGAACGTCGTGAAAATCTCTCCAAAAAGAGAACCTCTCAGACATTGCCGGGGTTTCGCTTTAATATCAACAATCGCCGCCTGATACCGCTGCAGAAGTATCAGGACAGCACCGCATGGTATAATGAAATACAATACTCCTACAACCTGCAGGCCCTGCGCAAAACACGACAAAGCGATGCAGATACCAATCGTTTCTTTTCCGCGGAAAGCGGTGCCCACCACCGTATTCCCGTCAATGCACGCTTCACCCTCTTCAATCACCTTGATATCACGCCCTATTTTCATGTGGATCAATCAATTGTCAGCACCTATTTCGATACAGCCTCAAAGAAAACCGTAGACACCTTTGAAACAAAAATGGATACAGTCACCGTCCGGGAATACCTGACCGACTCATCCCTGCACTCCGACGGCGACAGTCTGATAACCATCAATGATACATCCTATTACATCTGTAATTTCCGTGATTCCGCGTATACCTTTACCCGTTACGATACGGTCACTGCTGCCGATCCGGCGTATGATCCGCAAAAAGCTCTCAACACATGGTGGACCACCGGAGTGGATCTGCAGACGCAACTCTACGGAATTTTTCCTTTGGGGCCGAAGAACAGGGCTGCCCTGCGGCATACCTTTCGCCCCTCCCTGGGATACTCCTTTGACCCGGAAATCAGATCATCGCACCGATATGCAGGCGTTGTATCCACGCCTACCGTCAGGGATCAGCGGCAAAACATGAACTTCAGCCTGGGCAACGATCTTGATCTGAAAACAGGAAACCATACAGAAAGCCCCAAAAAGACACCCCTAATAAGCACGGTTCTCTCAGGCAGCTATAATTTCGAAGCAGACACCAATGCCCTCAGCGACCTGTCCCTTTCTGCTGACATCCCCAGTAATTTTGTCTCTCTCAATTACAGCGGAACCTACCATCCCTATACCGCAGATAACAAACTGATCATCCCCCGCCCTCTGCGGCATTCCATATCCGTAACCCCCTCCGTGCCCGCCTTGAGGGGCAGCATCTGGAGCGGAGATCTTTTCACTTACAATGAAAGCACCTTTCCAACGTATCTTGGCGGCCTGTACACAACCGGCACGGACTGGCGCCTCAGTATTCGGCCATCCTACCGCATGAGTCTGCAGCGTTCATCTCTGCAGGAAAGCTTCAAAAAGGACCACCACTACACCTTCAGCAGTAACGCACAGTTGCGGTTTTCCCATCGCTGGCGTATGACCTGGGGCGGAACCTGGTCCTTTAAAGAAAACACCTTTATTAATCAAAGCATCAGTCTTTACGGCGATCTGAACAGCTGGGATTTCAATCTCTCCTGGAACCCCACGGGGATTAACAGTGGACAGGTTAACATGGTCATTGCCGTTAAACGGCATCGTGAAATTAAATGGGATCATAACAGAATGTGAGACAGGAGAAAACCTATGAAAATAATTGTGGCACAGACGGCAGGATTCTGCATGGGTGTAGAGCGGGCGGTCCGTCTCGCCCTGAAACATTCCGATAACGGGCAGAAAAAAATATCCACACCGGGACCGCTCATTCATAATAATCAGGCCATCGAAATGCTGGAAGAAAACAACATCACCAGCCTTTCCCATGATGATGCCCCCCGCAATCAGGATATCCTGATCCGCGCCCACGGCATTCCACCGGCCAAGGAAAAAGAGTTTCGCCGCAACGGCTGTTCCGTCATTGACGGCACCTGCCCCATGGTAAAAAAAGTCCACCGGGTGATTGAAAAATACATCAATCTGGACCGGGACATTATTATCACAGGAGACGAAAATCATGCTGAAACCAAGGGGCTGATGGGATACGCCGGAGATCGCGGGTGGCTGATAAACTGTCCTGAAAAAGTACAGGCACTGCCGGCAACCCAAAAAGCCCTGGCCATCGTCTCCCAAACGACCTTCAGTATATCTCATTTCCAGGCTATTGTTGATGCTGTTCGCAAACGATTTCCCGACAGGACTATTGCTGTTGAAAATACCATTTGCAAAGCTACAAAAGAGCGTCAAAACGAAGTGATAACCCTTCGCAAGAAAGCCGATATGATGATCGTGGTCGGCGGTAAACACAGTGCGAACACCCTGCGTCTGGCAGAAATTGCCGGAGAATCGGGAACACCCGTACTGCATATAGAAAACAGTAAAGAGCTTGATGTATCACGTCTTTCCAATGTATCCGTTCTGGGCATAACTGCAGGTGCATCCACCCCCGGATGGGTTATCAAAGAGGTCGTCGAAAAAATTGAATCAACCTATAACAACGGAGGTTCCCATGAGTGAATGCCTCTTCTGTAAAATCGTCAGCCGGGAGATACCCGCTGATATTGTTTATGAAGACAGCCACTGCATTGCCTTTCGGGACATTGATCCTCAGGCGCCGGTGCACATTCTGGTTGTTCCACACCGCCATATTGAATCGGTGCATACAATTCCGGCGGAGCAGTCGCATCTGATGAGCTCTCTTTTTGACGCAGTCCGAAAGATTGTTGTGGATGAAGAAATCAGCGAATCAGGCTACCGCCTGGTGATAAACAGCGGAAAAGACGGACAACAATCCGTCCCGCATCTGCACATCCACATTCTCGGCAAACGCTCTCTGCAATGGCCTCCGGGCTGATAAAAACACCGAAAAACATGAATGAAAGGACACAGTATGTCTCTACAGGAAGATGAAAAAAGAATTATTCAGGAAGCCCTGTCCCTGTACGTACAGTTTGCATCTCAGAAGATGCCTCCCCAGGCAGTGGATGAACTGACGGGCATTGTACGCGGTATCATGGAAAAGCTTCCCTCCCTCGGAGCTGCCCAAACAGATGAACAGGGGAGAAACATCCCCAATGGAATCACAGAAGAGTGGTTTGACAATGTCTGCACCAGCTGTGAGCAGTACTCTCCTGCCGAAGGATGCCTTGACCCGGTAACAAAGAAGTTTCCCGGCAAATGTGATCCCATTCTCAAATACGAGATGGCAAAGAGGCAGTGATAAACCGGCGTATCATGGCTCACATGGTACGCCCTTTTGGTATTTCCCTCAAACACCATTCGCTGCGTACACAAAATCTTTCAGATTATCGGTACATTTCCCGCGGACTTTACGGCCCTTTTTGGAACAGATAAAGGACCAAATCAAAAGGGCTGCCCGGAAAAGGCAGCCCTCTCAGCGTCTCTTTGCAGAGAAACCTATTTATTATACACGGGACGCTCCACATACGTCCTGTGCAGAAGAGTATGGGCTTTCTCTGAGTTGGGTTCCCCCAAATACTCATCATACGCCTTCATAATCTCCGGATTTTCATGAGAGCAGCGGACCACACAGGATTCGTCATCCTGATAGATTCCCTCTGTTCTCTTGCGGCGAACCTCATCGTCTGCACCGTGGGGCTGTCCGCCGCCGCCGATGCACCCGCCGCGGCAGGCCATAACCTCAACAAAATGGTACGGAAGCTCTTCACCGTTCTCCTTGGCGTCCCTCAGTCTGTTAAGCACAGTCTCAATATTGGCCATTCCGTGAGCAACGGCAATACGCACTTTGCTTCCCTTAACTTCAAGCTCAGCCTCTTTGACTCCATCCATACCGCGGGTTTGTTCAAACTCAACCTTTGGCAGTTTTTCGCCGGTGATTTTGGTAACAGCTGTACGCAGGGCCGCTTCCATCACACCGCCGGTCACACCGAAGATTGTTCCGGCGCCGGAGTAATTCCCCAGCATGGAATCAACGTCGGACGTTTCAAGGTTGGGCAGATCGATACCGGCCATCTTAATCATTCGCGCAATTTCACGGGTTGTAAGAACATGATCCACATCTTTGGTACCTGTGGAATACATATCATCACAGAGTTGTGCCTCTGCCTTTTTGGCCGTGCACGGCATAATTGAGATAACCTTGAGGTTTTTCTTTTCGATTTTTTCCCGCTCTGCATAGAAGGACTTAATCATAGCCCCTTCCATCTGCTGCGGAGACTTACACGTGGAGAAGTGCGGAATCATATCGTTGGAATACTTCTCCATGTAGTCAACCCAGGCCGGACAGCATGACGTAATCAAAGGCAGCTTATCCGGCTCTTCCGTAAAGCGCTTGATAAACTCTGAAGCCTCTTCCATGATGGTAAGATCCGCTGCAAAGTTGGTATCAAAGATCATGTCAAAACCGAGCATACGCAAGGCTGTGTAGAGCTGACCGGTCATATTAGTACCGGATTCCAGGCCGAAAGCCTCACCAATGGCAACGCGAACCGCCGGAGCAATCTGTACAACCGTATGAGTATCCGTATCGTTGAGCGCATCAAGTACACCGCCGCATTCGGATTTTTCATAAATCGCCCCTACAGGACAATGTGCTGAACACTGGCCGCACTTGATACAGGGAGAATCGTTCAGCAGTACACCCGCAGCCGGTGCAAGACGCGTATTTTCTCCGCGATCGAGGAATTCCAGAGCAAAAACACCCTGCAGATCCTGGCACACATGCACACAGCGACCACACTTAATACATTTTTCAGGATTAAGCACAATGGAGGGTGTGGATTCATCCTTGGGTTCCGGTGCGACATATTCTTCAAAAGGCTGTTCACGAATACCGAAATCCGCTGCGAGAGTCTGCAGTTCACAGTTGTTATTCCGACCGCATTTCAGACAGTCATTGGGATGCTCCGAAAGAATAAGCTCAAGTACAGACCGACGCACATTGACAATTTCCCGATCCCCCGTAATATATGACTGGCCTTCAGCAACTTCTGTTGCACAGGCACGCATCATCTTCGGAGAACGTTCATTTTTAACAATACACATTCCGCAGGAGGCCCAGGGCTTCAGGTCGGGGTGATAACAAAGAGTGGGAATCTTTTTCCCCGCTTCTTTCGCTGCATCAAGAATCCTCGTCCCGGCCGGTACGGAAACATCTATTCCATCAATTTTACAATTTATCATTTCTGACATTTTTTAACATCTCCTCAATTATGCTTTTACCACAGCATCAAATTTACAGGCGTTGTAACATTCACCGCATTTAATACACTGCGTCTGGTCGATTACATGAACTTCACGCTTGGAGCCGCTGATACAGTTGACCGGGCACTTACGGGCACAAAGGGTGCAGCCGATACATTTTTCCGGATCAATGGAGAAAGACACCAGATCCTTACATTTGCCGGCAGCACATTTCTTCTGCTCAATATGCTCCATAAGCTCATCTTTAAAATAACGGATAATGGAAAGCACCGGGTTGGGTGTTGTCTGCCCCAGCCCGCACAGAGATGCTTTTTTCATCGCCTGGGCAATTGCATCAATATTGTCGATATCTTCCTGTCTGGCAACTCCGCGGGAAACCTTATCAAGGATATCGTAGAGTTTCCGTCCGCCAATACGACAGGGAGAACATTTCCCGCAGGATTCATCCACAGAAAAATCAAGGTAGAATTTCGTTACGTCCACAATACAGTCATCTTCATCCATAACAATCAGACCACCGGACCCCATCATGGAACCGAGTTCGATCAGATTGTCAAAGTCGATGGGTTTATCAAGATGTTCTTCCGTAATAACGCCGCCTGAGGGACCACCGGTCTGTGCAGCTTTAAACTTTTTGCCGTCCTTAATGCCGCCGCCGATATCGAAAATAATCTCGCGGAGGGTTGTACCCATGGGAACTTCGATAAGCCCGGTGTTATTCACTTTTCCCGTCAGGGCAAACACCTTGGTTCCATTGGTTTTCTCCGTACCTATTTTGGAGAACCACTCGCCGCCGCGCTCAATAATCACGGGAATATTGGCAAGTGTTTCCACATTGTTTACACAGGTGGGTTTCTGCCAAAGCCCTTTTACAGGAGGAAATGGCGGACGGGGACGGGGAACACCGCGTTCACCTTCAATAGAGGCCAGAAGCGCTGTCTCTTCACCGCAGACAAAGGCACCGGCACCGAGACGAATCTCAACATCAAAGTTAAAATCCGTTCCGAGAATATTGTCACCGAGGAGGCCAAACTCACGGGCCTGCTTCATGGCAATTTCAAGACGTTCAATGGCCAGGGGATACTCCGCACGAATATAGATAAAACCTTTATCTGCACCGATTGTGTAGGCACCGATAGCCATTGCTTCAAGGATCGAATGCGGATCACCCTCCAGAGTGGAACGGTCCATGTAGGCACCGGGATCACCCTCGTCGGCATTACAGACGACGTATTTCTGATCCGCATCGGTAACACCCTTGGAGAAATTCCATTTCATCCAGGTGGGAAACCCCGCCCCGCCGCGGCCGCGCAGACCTGCTTTTTTGAGTTCTTCGATAACATCATCCGGGGACATCTCAGTAAGGGCTTTCCCCAGAGACTGATACCCGTTACGGGCAATGTATTCTTCAATGTTTTCGGGATTGATAAAGCCACAGTTACGCAGAACAATACGAAACTGTTTCTGATAGAAACTCATTTCATCAATTTTGTCAGCGGCTTTGTCTTTCCCCGGCTCTTTATAGAGAAGCCGGTCCACAGGACGCCCTTTTACAATATGCTCTTCAACCAGTTCCGTTGCATCCTCCGGTGTAACCTTAACATAGAAGGACTCCTCCGGAAGGATCTTTACAATGGGCCCCTGTTCGCAAAAACCGAAGCACCCGGTTTTAACAACCTGTACATCCCTGCTGAGTTTTCTCTCTTCAACTGCTGCAACCAGTTCATTATAAATCTCTTCACCCTGGTTTGAGTGACATCCTGTACCGGCACAGACCAATATAAAATTTTTAAACGCCATTTTTGCTGTTACTCCTGATTACTGTTCACCGTCAACGATATCGACTGAAGGCTTATCAAAGACATGCTCACTTACCATCTTTTTATTCACAATGTGATCCTGTACAATCTGTGCTGCAACTTTCTCATCAACATTGTTGTATATCGTATCCGGCATATCGGGCATGACCACTTCCACAGTAGGCTCATTCGCACAAAAGCCCATACAGCCGGTCTGTTTTATCACAACATCTTCCAGGCTGCTTTCATCAATCGCCTTTACAAAAGCGTCGAAGGTTTCTTTGGCACCTGCTGCAATACCGCAGGTTCCCATACCGATAATTATCTTCACATTTTTATCTGTATCACGACGATTTATCTCTTTGCGTTTCTCGTCGCGCATCTTTTTAAGATCATCCAATGTCAGTTTCGCCATCTGTATCTCCTTGAATTAAGTAGTTTCTTCACACTCTGTTATATAGGATTTAGCAAGGGAAAGAGATTCCGCCGTTTCCAGATCACCCAGGGCCTCCAGCAGGTCGGAGCGCCGAATTGCGTAATCCCCCTCAGGCCTGCAATGTTCAAAGAGCAAATCGTACGCTCCGTCACAGGTCATAAGGGTCATAACGGTGGAAACTATATCACCAAAGGGAGGAAGGTCGATGGAATGCCGATCCATGGAAAAGGAAATCGCTGTTCCCTGTCCAGGTACGGAGGAAATACGGAAATCTCCGTTGCACGCCTCTGTTGCCTGCACAAGAAAGGGGATCCCCAGTCCCGCACGGCGTTTCCGGTGTTTTTCTCCATTGGTAAAAAAAGGGTCCCTGACCCGTTCCAGCATTTCTTCACTCATGCCGGAGCCGTTATCCTCAACGAAAAAAGCAACACGATCCTCTCCCTCGGTAATCCGCACTGATATGACATCCGCTGCAGCTTCAACGGCATTCTGAACAATATCAAGCAGATAATCACAGAGAGAGAAATGCATTGTCAATCCCGCTGGTAGGGTGCAAGAATTCCTGCGATCTGGTCTTTGGTTACATTGCCGTACACTTTCCCGTCCACCGTTAAAACCGGTGCCAGGCCGCAGCAGCCGATACACCGAACTGATTCCACAGAAAACTGCTTATCCGCAGTAACATGGCCGGCTTTGCAGTCAATTACCTGATCAACTTCATCAAGCAGATCCTGCGCACCTTTCAGGTAGCATGCAGTTCCCATACAGACTGCAACTTCGTGTTTTCCCGGTTCTGTCAGAGAAAACAGATGGTAAAACGTGGCCACCCCGTATATCTTCGCGAGGGGCACTTCAAGCATCTTTGATACTTCAAGGGCAACATCGTGGGGGATGTACCGATAAAATTCCTGCACTTTATGCAGAACCATTATAAGATTACCGGGCTTGCTCTTCCATTCTTCAATGAAATCCACAAGTTTCTCCGGCATAGGAAGCAAAGCCTTTTCCGCCATATTCCTTCCTCCATAATTAGAGTTAACTGACACCTGTCGCTACTATCACAATAGCACATACAATATATAAAAGGAGACGCCTGTTTTGTGAATTAAATAACAAATTGAGAGGCCTTACAGAGTTACCTTTGACTAACTCATGTGCAGAAAAGGTGCTTTATTTTTTCCCCGATCGCTGACAGTCATCAAGACGCCGAGCCAGTATTTCAAGAATACGAATGGAAATACTTGGATTCTCACCCATAATACGATACATCTTTTCGCGGCTGAGCGTAATGAACTCACTTTCTTCAAGAGCAGTAACCGAAAAAGGCGATTCATAGGACTCACGAAACAGGCTCATCTCACCGATGAAGGTATCTTCGGCATCGTCGGCTGAAAGCACCTCCCGTCCCCCGCCGCTCCTGACAAGCTCAACTGCGCCGTGTACCACAATGAACAGTTCTGAAAGTTGATCTCCCTGCGCAACAATCCGCCCGCCTGTATCGCAGGTAAAGCGCGTGAGAGTTGCGGCAATCCTCCGCAGCTGAGAAGGAGTAAGGACGGAAAAAATGGAACACCGCCGCAGGAGTATCATATTCCGTATGTAATCAAAACTTTTCTGAGCCATGGGTATCCTCCATACTCCGGAAAAAATAAAGAGCACTCTCCCGAACAACGGGAAGGCCGCTCTGCATGTAAAGATTCAGGATATCATCAATATCAAAAAATTCGGCATCACTGCTGCCGGAAGCATCGGAAAGCCGCAGAATGAGGCGGTTAATACGGTTGGACGGTGCCGATTCAATAACGTCAAAGACCCGATTCTCGTACTGCCGCCGGGAAACAGCCATGGAATCCACCAGCTTTCTTACCGCACCGCTTTGGTCAATAATAGCTGCACATTCAACCAGGTTCTGAAAATGCAGGTACTGTTCCTCCACGCGAATCAGATGCTGCAGATAATCAACTCCGGCGGTGCGGGGAAGGGATTTCAGAAAATCCAGAGCAATCAGAGCTGTGCCGTAGCGAACATACTCCTCCCGGGCAAATTCTTCGATTCGTGCAATTGCAGCACTGCTGTGCCGTGCGCCGCTTTTGGCAACAGCCTTCAGGATAAATTCCGTGGTATATGTGCTGTAAAGCATCTGGTTTTCCAGAAGAAACGCCCTGCTTCCTGTTCTGCGTATCAGCCTGGCTGCTTCGTCCACAAGAATGCGACGCTGCATCTCACTGACCGCCTGATACATATCGGCAAGCTCGACAAAAACACGATGGCTTTCCATGGCTGCAGCGGCCTGTACAAGCCCCTTCCAGAGGGAGCGGGAACGCAGAACTGCAGTGGTACGCATAAACCAGAACTGTTCAACCATCTGTTGCAGATAACGGTTCTTCTCCAGATGAGCAATCACCCACAGAGCACTGCCGTAGAAGCGTTCATCCTCCGTAAAAAGACGTTCCTCCAGCCGTTTTAAGAGGTTGTACTCCTCCTCCCTGCCCATGCGCCAAAGGACCCAGATGGCGTTGCCCGAAAGGCGCGGTGTATCGGAATCCAGATAGGAACGGTACAGCTTTTCACGCCGGCCGCCGGCCTTCCAGTGGGTAATAAGGGCGTTGGCAAGAACCCGTTCATTCCGTTCATAACTGAAGAGATAATCAATAAAAGGCATCACATTTCGGTTCCTGCAGTGCTGCAGTACACTTACGGTATATGCTTTCATACGCACATCCAGAAAAGGATACCACTGCACCAGATGATTAATCGAGCTGTCACTGTCAAGCTCTGCGAGAAGATCCACGGCACATTGCTTCAACTCCGCGGGCTCTTCTGCAATAATTCCGTCAAGAAGTTCCAGGCCAATTTCGGGGGACAGGCTTTCCCGAAAGGACTGTAACATGCCCGGAGAATCATCCTGCGTTAAATACTGCACCGTGGTAAACAGATACTGCCGCTTCAGCAAAAGAATCATACCCAGGGATATGAGTGAAAAGACTGTCAGAAGTAACGCCATGGAAAGACTCGCCCCGAGAAAAGCAATCAGAAGTGCCGAAACGGCCATAGCCATGGGTTTTACAATACCGTCAATAACCAACTTCCCCTTTCCCCGGATGTCATCGGGAAAAACGGAAAAGACATTCTGATAATTCGGCGAAAAAAAAGAATCAAAAACTGCAATGCGGATCCCCATTCCTGCAACAACCGCCTGGAAGAAGAGAACAGTATCATGTGTTCCGATAAAGGTGAGAGTTGCAAAGGACAGGATAAAAACCACCGGAAGTACAATCAGAAGACGAATCCAGCCGATATAGCGGGTCACTGCTCCGGCAACGAAGCTTTGCAGAAAAAAGGTAATTACGAGAAAGCTGCCCTTGAAGTATGCCAGAAACCCCGATATCTGCGCAGCATCAGCAAAGCGTTCGCGCAGGGCAGCGTAAAAGAGATACTGCTGGCAAAAAATGATTACAAAGATAAAAAAGTAGGATATTGCCATGGTTGTAAGAAGAGGTTTTGAAAGAAGAACAGTGAGATTTTCCCACAGATAAGCCAGACGAAATGAAAGGCGGCGGTTGACCCGTCGCTGAGAAAAATGCCCGCCCATAACGCGAATAACCGATCGCATAAAAAGAGCCGAAAAAAGGAGAATACCCACCCAGACCCACAGCAGATCATGCGGGGCAATGAGTGAAATTAACTGAGGTACAGAAAAAGTCCCCACAATTGCGCCAAGGGTGCCCCCCGCTGCAATGAAAGGAAAATCACGCGCCCCGCGCCGGCTGTCGGAAATATCGTTTGCCAGGGTCCAGACAAAAAGAAACATCATGATTTTTCCGGTATAGGAAAGACTGTACAGCACAGCATATACCCAGTCTCCCAGAACGTGGCTGAGACGTATGGCAACCAGGCTTGCCGCATAGAGCAAAAGAAACGCCAGATACAGTTTGGCCCGATTGAATGTATCGATAACTGATATGGCAAAGAAGGACATAAAGAAGAGAATAATGCCATTGATAACAAAAAAGCGCGAAACAAATTCCGCACTGTAGGCCGAAAGTACAAGGGCTTCGGAAACGTTATCCCCGAGAGTTGCTGACAAAAATGCCAGAAAAAGCAGGCCGAAAAACAGCACGCGGTAATGTACGGAGGAGATGCAGTTCTCTACAATTTTCATACCCTTGTGTCCCGTAAAGCTATCTGTTCATAGTATACGTATTTTTCCTTCGCTTTTCACGCAATTTTGCAATCCCGGCGGGGATGATATACTTTTTAGCATTCTGAAACTGACGACGGAGTAATGATAATGGGAACAGTTCTCTTAATAGCCGGGCGCATAAACAGCGGAAAGAACCACGCTTTTGAACATCTGCGCCAACGCTGCAGACAGCGGGGTATTGCCGTGGAACACATCTTCTTTGCACGACCGCTTAAAGAACTTTGCGAATATACATTTTCCCGGTATGCCCGGTACCTCAACAGGGAACTGCAGGAAATTATTACACAGGTGGACAGCCCCGATGCGGCCGCCCGTTTACAGCATCTCATGATCCACCAAACCAACTGGTACGAAAACAAGACCCCTTCCACCCGACTGATCCTGCAGGATGTGGGAACCCGTCTGATTCGTGAAAATGTGGATGAGGATTTCTGGGCAAAGCAGGCCGCACAGACCGTGCAGGCCCTTTCCGCGGAAACAATGGCCATCGCCACGGACTTTCGTTTCCCCAATGAATATGAGGTACTCCAGCGAAAAATCGGAAAAAGCCGGTCCCTAATCACCCTTCAGATAACCCGTGAATTGGCCCGGGATTCCCTGATTTCATCCCATACAAGCGAGGAAGCACTTGAACAGTTTCCCTTTGACTTCACCATCCGCAACACGGGATCTGTGCAGGAGTTTGAAGAAAAACTGGATGACTTCATTCAAAGACTCGATGCCTGAAGAGCCTGCTGTTTAACACGTTCACGCAGTGAAGCGGGTTCTACAGCATGCACTTTGTTCCCCCACCCGAGAATCCAGGTTACAAGCTCGGCATTTACCAGAACCTCCAAATGAAGAACAACCTCCTCCGCGCCGGTGGGCTCAATCTTCTGACTGGGATGCCACACCCGCTCTGCAAGATGACTGTACACTGATGCATCAAAGGTAATTGAAACATTTCTGAGCTCCCCCCGTGTCATCACTCCGAAGGAATGACGGGAGCGCTCATCATAGTTTTCAACAAGGGCAGTATCCCTCTCAAAAGTATCTTCCAGCTGACGGGCGCTGAGAATGCGCGAAACATGAAAAAGTTTCAGGTAATCATCACCTTCTTTGCGTGCCTGCAGATACAGGGAGTCCCGGTACAGCAGAATCCGGTAGGGATCAAGGCAGTAGCTTTTTGCATCATTTTCCGATGTTCCGTACGATACATGCAGGCGGTACTGCGCATGAATTGAAGGAATAATCTCATCAATACAATCGCTCTTATGCCGATAGCTGTGCAGCGGTCCGAGCTTGACGGCAACGCCCTCTTCTGCGGGATCAACAGACTGGGCCGAACTGCTTTGACCGGTGATAAGATCAATGGCTTCATCAATGGTATCCTTAAATATGGTCCCGTCGAAATAACGAAAAAGGGCACGTCCCATGGTGAGGGACCAGATCATATCCGATGTAAAGAAGCCACCGGCAAAATCCTCCCGATTGCGGATGTAAAAGCTCCCCTGTTTTTTACGCCAGGTAATACGATATCCCACGGATTCAATTATTTCCAGGTCACGGTAGATTGTCCGCTTGCTGGGTACGGGAACCCCCCGCTCATCGAGACGATCCATAATACCGTACACGTCCACAGGATGCCGACATGCCAGAAGAATTCTGACGATTTCAAAAATGCGGGTAATCTTGGTACTGTCCATTACTCCTCCGTTATCCAGGTATGAAAGCGTTTCCAGAACCGTTCACGTCCGGTACTGTCAGTTGTGCTGTAGGCAATAACAGGCATCCCGTCCGGAAACCGGTACACCTTTTCCAGGGAGGAGCGGTTTTTCATCCGTTCCGTACGATTGAGCTTATCCTCTTTGGTGAGAACCACAAAAAGAGGGAGACCAAGTTCTGAAAGAAAATTGGCCGCTTCAATATCAATGGCCGTCCCCGCGCCACGGCGGTAGTCAAGCAACCAGATAACGCCGGCCAGCTGTTCGCGACTGCGCAGATAATCATCCATCATCTGTGACCAGATACGCCGATCTGTTTTGGAGACACGGGCATAGCCGTAGCCGGGAAGATCAACAAAAGTAATGTCATCATTGATACGGAAAAAATTAATCAGCCGCGTTTTCCCCGGTTCCCGGGAAACCTTTACGAGGCTCTTTTTCTCGAAAATATGATTCAGAAAAGAGGATTTTCCCACATTGGAACGGCCGAAAAGAGCGAATTCAACGCCCGCATGATCATCACATTGATCCAGGCGGGCAGCAGATGTAATAAAACGGACATCACCATCGGGAAACATTTGTCTGTACAGGGGCACAAAACCTCACCGAACGGGTATATTATACACAGGAATATATATCATTACCCGTTCACAGCCAGAGATCTGTTTCCTGCAGAAGCAGCTTTCACTCCGCCCTGGCTTTTGACTTCCTGCACTGCAACCTTCCAGGCATCACGGAGATCAGAAAGATATCCGAGGACTTCATCAACAGGAGCGTTATCACGTTCCATTACCGCCACGGATAAACGGTGCAACATGTATTCATACAATCGGTACAGGTTCTGAGCAATCTCACCGGTCTTAAGATCAAGAGCAACAAGGAGCTCGGTTATGGCATCCTGCATTTTATAAAGGTGTCTGACCCGTTTTTCAATATTTTTGTAATCATCATCGAGCATGACTGCCTGACGCCCTTCTTTAATGGCAACATCATAACAGATAATAATCAGCTTACCCTTATCAGCAGTTTCAACACTTGCTGTCTGATAAGTACTGTATCCCCGTTTCATAATACCTGCTCCTTTGAAATAATTTGACATCCCGTGCAATTCGAAATCGCAATCAGCAATGCACTGTATTTATATTTTCGGTGGATTGGCAGAAAAACTTTACCTTCAGGACAAAAAATGAAGAAAAGAGTTCAAAAACGCATCGGTGCCATAACCCTCACGGGAACGGCCCTTTTCATAGGTATCATGGCAGCTCTCTTTGTGTATAACGAAACAACAGGAAAAGGTACAGTGCACATCCGCTTTGATCATACAGGCAAAATCAACATTGATGATACCTTTGCCGTGCGCGGCCACGGATTCGGTACCATAGAAGAGTTTGAGATTACACAGAATCAATACGCCACGATAAGCGTGGAACTATTTCGCCCTTTGCAGATTCGGCGCGGATACACGGTTACCGTCAAGGATCGCGGCCTTTTTGGAAAGCGGGCGGTCATTTTTGTAAACGGTCCCCCGGGAGAAAAGATTATCCCCCGTTCCGATACCCTGCAGGGAATTTACCAACGGGGTATTATGGACATTCTCGGCGAAATACATGCATTTCAGCGCTCCTTCAACAGACTTCGCAACACCCTGACGCAGGTATATGGCCATCTCTTTACCGATGATACCCTCAATAACCGCTTTCAGCAGCTCTTAGGGCGCATTGATCACCTCAGTACTGCAGTTACGGTCTTCCTTGAAGATATAACCGGCGCCACCGGACCGGATATTGCCGCCCTGCGCAGCAAAAGCGGAAACATTGCAGGAACCACCGAAAAGACAGGAAGAAATCTGAGAAGACTGTTCAGTGCGGCAGATACCCTTGTACCGGCAATAACCGAAACGATTGACACCCTTAACACGTTGCTGCGCAATGATGTATCGACAAAAATGTATCAGACAGACACCCTGCTGCAGCAGATCGATACCCGTCTTGACCAGGATACAGCGCAAGCTGCGTTGAATGAAATACAGCAACAGCTGCGCACTGTGCGTAAGGATGCCCTGCGCCTGATACTGCTGCTAAATGCATATGAATACGACGAGGAGGAATGATGGAAGGAAGAATGTACTATACTGAAACCAATGAATACCTGTACATGCAGAAAGACGGCACCGCTGTGGTTGGCCTGACGGAACACGGTCTGTCTGCCCTGGGAGAAATTCAGCACATCGAACTGCCCGAAAAGGGGCGGCAGGTTACCGCCGGAGCCCCGGTTGCCGTTGTGGAATCGCGCAAAGCTGCAAGCGATGTACATACACCTGCGGGAGGCCGGATTACTGCAGTAAATGCAGAACTCGAGGATGCCCCCGCCCGGGTTAATCAGGCCCCACGGGCCGAAGGCTGGATATTCATCCTTGCCGATATCCCCGAAGGGGATCTGACACAACTGATGAACGAAACAGAATACACCGATTTCATCGGTTGACCTTACATAACCATCAGTTCACCGTGAAGAGCACCGGCCTGCTTAACCGCCTGAAAAATGGAGATAATATCACGCGGAGCCACACCGAGTGAATTCAGCGCCTGTGACAGATCGGTAACGGTGGCATTTTCTTCAAAAACGACCATATCCCTTTCGGTTTCATCAACAACCTGTTCCGGATTGGGCACGGTTACAGATTCCCCCATGGTAAAAGGCTGGGGGGATACAACCTCCGGTCGATTGATAATCTCAATTTTTATACCGCCGTGGGTCACGGCAACCTCGGATATTTTAACCTCACTTCCGGCCACAACGGTCCCCGTCCGTTCATTCATAACAACACGGGCGGGCATGGCAATGGTAAATGATACGTTTTCCACGATAGATATAAATTCCGCAAGGGAGATCGGTGCGCCCCCGGCAGCATCCCGGGCAAGGGGATAATTGAGATTTACCGTGGAGGCATCCGCCGCTTCTGCAATGCGATCCTGTACATTCAGCTGTGCCGCGGCGGCGGCATTGATGGCATCACGCATGGCAATGGCTGAGGTAAAATCAGGCTTATCAAGGGAAATGGAAAGATCATTGCCGTTGAAATTATTGAAGGCGTACTCCGACTGAACAATGGCTCCTTCGGGAATCCGCCCGACCTGTACATGGTTCTTCTTGGCTTTGCTCAGCCCCCGGTTGCGAACATCATATCCTCCGGTTGACAGAGCTCCCTGCGCCGATGCATACACCCGACCGTCGGACCCCTGCAGGCTTGTCATAAGAAGAGTACCACCTTCCAGACTGCGTGCATCACCGATGGAGGAAACCACAACATCAATCTTTGTCCCTTTCTTTTTAAAAGGCGTCAGAGACCCCGTAACCATGACGGCAGCCACATTTTTCAGATGGATCTGTTTATCCGGCAGTTCAATCCCCATATTTCTCAGCATATTCTTGATAGTCTGCGCTGTGAAGACCGTTGTTGAACGATCACCCGTGCCGCCGAGCCCAACAACCAGGCCGTACCCGTATACCTGAATCTCTTCAAGACCGTCAATGTTGGAAACATCCTTAATACGTACATCCTGCGCATGCAGACTGGCAAAACACAGTACTGCAATAATTAAAAAAATCTGTTTCATGATTAACCTCAAAAGAACCAGTTAAAGAAACGGGTTATTACCCCCGCACGCTGCGCATCGGTGGTAGTTCCCTCACCGGAATAAGTAATCTCCGCATCGGCAATATTATAGGATAGAATCGTATTATTTGTTCTAATATCACTGGGATGAATCAGCCCGCTCAGATACATAAGCTGTTCCTCGTCATTTATTTTCACTTCTTTACTTCCGCGAATCATAAGAATTCCGTTGTCCAGAACCTTCTCGACACGCACGGAGATCGTTGCATTAAATTCTCCGCGACGCTTAGTGTCACCCTGTCCGTCAAAGCTGATCCCCGCATCTCCGTCCACGCCAAAGGAGGGAACAAAGCCCAAAAGACCGGATCCGCCGTTACTGGACGCACTTACGCCGTTTTTTGTACTTGTTTTGGTATTGGAACTGGTGCCCGCCTCCGCATCTTCAGCAATAAGTACGGTGAGAAGATCACCTGCACGAAGAGCCCGATGATTCGTATACAGACTCTGAACCTGAATTCCGGCCGCCTGCATCACTGCAATCAAAACACATACTATTATTTTTTCTTTCATAACTGTCCGCCTCCATTGTACACCACCGCATTCCCTCTGGCCGTAACCCGCCCTTTAACAAGGGCGTTACTCCGGGGATTTTCAAATCGAATTATATCATTGAGAAACCCGTTTTCCCGGGCAGTCATCCACGTGGAAAGGGAAAGGGCTCCGTTCTGGTATGTTACCCGCACCCGCTCCCCGCTGGCAACGGGGGGAATAATCGCAGTGTTCCCACGGGTAAGAACGGTTCCGGGGGAAATATTACCTTTGAGTCTGACCCCCCGGACAACATCATCAACAGTGACGGGTTCATAATGCAGACCGGCGCGGTCCCGGACAACGGTCTCAATGACATCCTTCGAAAGTTTGTCTCCGGCGGCTCCTTCACCGGTAAGTGTTACCAACGTATCATACCGGGCAATGTAAACAGGCACAGAAATTCGTCGCTGAACGCCGCAGGAGCTTTTTATACGACAGACCGCACGGGCACGGCCCTCCATACTCCGACTGCTGATTTTTTCAAGGGTCAGATCCACGTCGCTGTCTTTATGCACGGCAATAGGAACAAAATGCGTATCCGCCGTGAATCGTATTTCCCGCCCCCTCCCTTCAAGGGAGTCTTTAAGCAGATGAAGAATCTGCGCACTCATTTTCTCGGGCCGTATGGTATCAGCAGCAACATGAACCCGGCTCGACATGCTTCCCCGCACATGAATACGTTCTTTCATTCCCGGCGTCAGAGGCAGTCGCTGCACAAGAATCTCACCCTGTATTACCCGGGTCCGCCCCGGAGAAAGACCGGCAACAAGTACCTGTTCGGCCAAATAAGCAGAATCCTGCCCCCGTACCAACGCTGCATCGCCAAGGGTCAGACTGTCCCCGGCCACATGCACTTCATCGCGAAAATCGATGTACGCACCACCTGCGGCAGCTGCAGTAACCAGGCA
>JBNJDQ010000005.1:0-41075 GCA_051745065.1 Fibrobacterota bacterium | reverse complement strand
GAAGCCTTATGTATACCATGGGTATGGAGTGTCCACTCTTCCAGCCTTTTCTTCAAAAATCGCATGGAGGAGGTTTTGCCCGTGCCCCATTTCCCCGTAACAGCGATGGTCAGCGGGCATTGGGTATTCTGATGACGGAGCGTGTCGTAAAGTGGTCGCAGCTTTTCGTTGCAATTGAAGAGATCGGTTGTTTCATCAATGGGAGAATCATTCAGCAATGTAACCTGTGGTTCTTCAAGATGCGGGGGAAGTTTTTTTTCAGACATACTGACTCCAACTGACTGATACTTGTGATACGCCTAATATGATATGTGCGCATAAAAAAACTGCATAAATTCCGCCATGTTCACCGAAACCCCATTCTAACTCAGACGATTACGCTCCCCCTCCCAGATACGCACCATTCCGGCGCCACGCAGAAAAAAGCGGATATCCAGAGGACTCCAGGCGGGCTTTCTGCAGGCAGGCTTCATACAGGGCAGGCCCCGCCGCGCGGTGAATGGCACCGTCCACGCCACCGCCGCCGAGCATACGCCCATTGGCAGCGTTGACAATAGCATCGGTCCGTGCTGTGGTAATATCCCCTTCAATGATGGTAATGGAATCCATGAGCCTATTCTTTCTGTTGTTCTTCCAAACGCAGAATCACTTTTTTCAATCGGGGACGGTTGCAGCGCTGAATGAGAATACAGGGAAGGTTCAGACACAGCCCCACAGCATAATGAACCCACCAGACGGCGGGAGGATTGAAGAGAAAAAAGAGCGGGACCGCACAGAGAACCGCCCAGTGTACCAGCTCTCCCCGGCAGGTTTCGCGCAGATAGATACGGAGAGCCGCCGGATCTTTGCGTCCGGACAGATGTGCCTTGGCAACCCCTCCGGCAAAGAGCGCCGCTCCGTCCGGAGCAAGATGCTTCCAGCGCTTTACCTGAAAAAATGCGCAGAGCCGCCCCTGCACCGGACCGGAATCAAAAAAACGCCACCCCACGGGAACGAGCTTTGCAGGCAGGCGTGTTCCGAGCCAGGCAATGCCCATCTGCAGAAAGAACCAGACCGCCGTATTGAGAGCAGCCAGAACCACGGGATCCGGCTCCCACAGGGGCAAGGTCATTGCTGCACCTCCCGCCCTTTCCAGGTAACCCGGTGCAGCAGATTCACCCGTACGGCGGACCAGGTAAAAAGGATTATAAAGAATACCCCGTGCAGGGGCAGGATCAGAATATTCAGCAGGGAGAACGACCCCACCTGCCGCAGATAGATCAGTAAATGCACGGCCAGAGAGCACAGCGCCCCGGCAAAGATCAGATCGGCGCCCTCTGTGAGCAGAATCCCCGCCGGAGCAGCCAGCATGGCCCCGATCCAGAGAATGGACAGAATCAGAAAGGGCGCTCTGCTGGCCCCGGCACCGGAGGAAAAACCCTTCACCCAGCCGTCCCACAGGTCTTTAAAGCCCGCAGGATACATGCGGAAGGTCAGGTCACTGCCTCCCGTGTAGAGACGCAGAGAACCGCCGCGATCGATGTGCTCCCGCCCAAAGCTGAGATGTTCCAGAATCTTTCGCCGTACCCCCCGATGTCCGCCGCCGCCAAAGTAGCGCTCCCGATGAATGCAGAGAAAGGGACCAAAGGCCCCGGACGGCTTCAGGGGAAGGACGGAAAAACCACCAACCCCCATGAGAATCAGCATATTAAAAAGCATGGAAAGCTGTTCGTACAGGCAATACACCCGGTGGCGCGGCTGAATCGAGATAATCTCGGAGGGCGCCGGAGTGCTGCCAAATAGCTTTGCAAAAAGGCGGGGCCCGGCATTGATATCGGCATCGCAGAAACAGAGCCAGGTGCCCTGAGCAACCTCGGCCCCCGCCGCAAGAGCACCGGTCTTGCCCGTCCAGGAGGTGTCCGTGCGCAGAACCGGTACAACCGTCGCGCCATACCGGCGGGCACAGGCGGCGGTGCCGTCCGTGGAACCGTCATCGGCAACAATGATTTCCCGCGGCAAAACAGTCTGTTTATTCAGCGACTCAAGCAGAGCCGGCAGGCGGTGTTCCTCGTTGCGGGCGGGAATAATGACGGAGCAATCCGCCGGTACCTCTTCGCTCCCTTCGGTTTCAGGAAGCGTGCGGGGCCGTGAAAAGAGAATCCACGGGGCAAGTGCGCCAATGAGGGCCACGGCCGCAGTAATCCAGAGGAGTATCATAACAGGGGCATCTCCCCGCAGATCTGTCGCGCTGCGTTGTAACCGGAGAGAACTGCCATGGGCATACCGCCACCGGGATTGACCGATCCCCCCGTAAACCAGAGATTCTTCAGGTGGGGATATTTTTTCGGTGCCTTCAGGGCAAAATTGCGCCAGTGCTTACTCTCCACGCCGTAAATCGCGCCGCGGTTGGAGTAGTAATTCGCCTCGATATCCACGGGAGTCCACTGATCGCGCACAATAATATGTTTGCGAATATCCCGCAGCCCGGCACGCTCCATCTTGTCAAGGCACAGCTCCGCCAGAGCATCGTATTCCTGCGGCGAAAAGGGATTATCCGGATCAATGGGCGGGATATGGGGCAGAATTTTGATATTATCGCATCCTTCGGGAGCCTGCGAGGGATCTGTGCGGGTAACCGCCACCACGTAGAGGGTGGGATCATCCGGAAGTTTTCCCTGTCGAAAGACCCGGTTGAAATGATCGGTCTGATCATTTGAATAGATAAAGCTGTGATGCCCCAGCTGATCGTAGATTTTATCCAGCCCCAAATGAAGAACCAGACCGGAACAGGCCGGCCCAAAGCGGTGCTCCATGCGGGTAATGTTTTTCTGCGGTGCATCAAGAAGCCGCTTCATGGCCGGAATTACCTCCATATTGGAGACAACCAGATCAGCCGAAACCTCTTCACCCCCGGCACAGACAACACCCCGGGCGGAACCATCCCTGCGGATAATTCTGGTTACTTCGGTGCCCGTGTTCAGTTCCACTCCGAGATCCTCTGCAAGGCGGACAAGAGCGCGGGAGAGATTGAACATTCCTCCCTCAACATACCAGAGCCCCTCCTCAAACTGGACCGCCGGAAGAATATTCATAAACCCCGGTGCATCCAGGGCGGAGGAACCCACATATTTGATAAAGTAATCAAAGGCATCGCGCAGGGGGGTATTCCCAAAGAAGGAGGTATTCGTGCTGTGCATGGAGTGATAGTTATCCAGGCCGAAGATCAGATCCTTCAGGGGAGTTCCCCGGAACATTCCGCCAAAGGTGTCAATCCCCTTCTCAAAATACCCCGCATCGATAATGCGCAGCTGCCGCCGAAGATAGGCCATGTACGCCGTAAACTGCTTTCCCGCACCGGGAAAATGTTCCTCCAGATGGGCCGCGGTCTTCTCCGGGGAACTGAAGAAATCAAAGGTCGGCCCTGACTCAAAAATATTACGCCAATGCCGCTGCAGGGGAATAATACGGCAGTAGTCATCCATGGACTTTCCCGCTTCCTGAAAGAGGCGGCGGAATATGCGGGGCATGGTCAGAATCGAGGGCCCCAGATCAAAGGTGAACCCCTGCATTTCTTTTTGATTCAGCTTTCCGCCGAGATGCTCATTCTTTTCAAAGAGGCGCACCGCATAGCCCCGATTGGCCAAAGATACGGCCGTTGACAGACCTCCCAGTCCGCCCCCGATAATTACAGCTGATTTTTTGTTCTGCGTCATATCATTTACCTTTCTGCCCAAGCTGTGCAAGCCCCCGGCGGGCCAGGCCGTCCCGGGGATTGACTTTCAGGGCCTTTGTATACCATCCGCGGGCCGCAGCGTACTGCCCCTGTTTTACATGAATCTCTCCCAGAAAGGAAAGGGCCGTACTGTAGCCCCAGCGTGTTTCCGTTCCCCGGTTTCTCTCTTCGGCAAAAAATCGCACACTTCTGAGAAGGTAGGGCCTGCTTTTCTCAAAACCGCCGCCGAAAAGCTTCGGCATATGATAGTAGCTGACCCCGAGCAGGTACAAAACACGGGGGTTCGTGCTGTCTGCGGCCATGGCCCGGTCCAGATCCTGCTGCACTTTCGGACCGGCCACCGGCCCCGAGAGCGGACGCAGGGTAATTCTGATGCCGCGCAGGGTTGCACGCAGGGCAAAGAGTTCTGCCCGGTGCGGCGCCCCTGAAGGGATCCTTTGCAGATCCGTAAGCACCCTGTCCATACAGCGGAGAGCCTTTTTTTTATTGCGATCCCTGTCAAAGCCGTAAAGATAAAAATTTACCCGGTGAAAGCCGGCGACACTGCGCCAGTAGAGATTATTCTCCGCCTGTTTCTCCACCTCTCTGAAGAGAGTATCACTCCACTGTGCATAGGCACTGTCAAAGGCGCTCTGCAGGGACTGTGCCCCCACGGTGAATCCGCGGGAAAAAAGCAGGATGAGCAGGATCGGGAAAAAGCATTTCTTCTTCATAATTTTACCGCAAAACCTCTGCGACCATTATATTATTGTATGAATCTAAATCTATAATAGGAACATTCGGGGTACCATACATTTATGGAAAAGATACTCAAAACAGTGCAGCGCCAGAAAAGCAGTTTCGATACGGGCATCACCCGCACCGAAACGTACCGGCGCGATGTCCTGAAAAAGCTGAAAGACCTTATCGAGAGCGAGGAGAAACCTCTCCTTGAAGCACTTCATGCCGATCTGGGACGCCCGGAAATGGAGTCCTGGACTGCGGAGATTGCCTTCCTGCGTATGGAGATACAGAAGGTCCTCAAAAAACTGCATTCCTGGATGAAACCGCAGAAACGGGGTACTTCTCCTTTGATGTTTCCCGGACGTGTGGAAACCGAACAGATTCCCCACGGCACGGTTTTGATTATCGCCCCCTTCAACTACCCCCTGCAGTTACTCCTCTCCCCGCTTATCGGCGCCCTTGCCGCAGGAAACACCGCCCTGATCAAACCGTCTGAACGGGCCCCACACACAGCACGTCTGCTCAACCGGATTATTCCGCGCTATTTTCTTCCCGGAGAAGTTGCCTGCATTGATGCTCCTGTGGAGGATCTTCGCGGCCTCATTCAGCACCATGTCGATATGGTCTGCTTTACGGGATCCGTCGCAACGGGGCGGGCGGTCATGCGCGATGCCGCAGTCCGGGCGATTCCGGTTCTGCTGGAACTGGGCGGGGCCAACCCGGCCTATGTTGCCGAATCGGCGAACCTGCGCCAGGCAGCACGGCGCATTGTCTGGGGGAAGTTTTTCAATGCCGGCCAGACCTGTGTCGCCCCGAATCACTGCTATGTTGCACAGGCGGTTGCTGAGGAGTTCGAAGCTGAACTGATCCGTGCTGTGGAGGAGATGTACGGCAGTACCCCCGAGGAGTCGAAAAACTACAGCAGAATTATTGACACTCCGCATTTTGAGAGCCTCCTTCCCTGGCTTTCCGCGGGAGAGATACTCACGGGCGGAGACCATGACCGGGAGCAAAACTACATAGCCCCCACGGTGATACGTTGTGCCGCGGATCAGGAATCTCCTGATCTGCAGGAGGAAATCTTCGGCCCCGTCCTGCCGGTCATTGCAGTGGAAAGCATTGACCAGGCCGTGGAGGAACAACCTCGGGTAACTCACCCTCTTGCGGTGTACGGCTTCGGCGACCGCGCGCTTGCTCAGCGTCTTCGCAGCCGCACCATGGCGGGATCCCTGGTTATGAACGGTACCCTCCACCGCATGGCCGATCCCATGCTCCCCTTCGGCGGGGCCGGTCAAAGCGGCATCGGCCGATACCACGGCAAAGAGGGGTTCACCACCTTCAGCACAACCCGGACAGTGGTACGCAAACATCCTTCTCTGGAATTGCCCGGGCTTTATCCGCCCTACGGTTCCTTGGTTTCCAAAATGATAAAAATGTTTACCAAAATACTCTGAGAGGAGCAGATACTATGGCACCACGAATTGCAGTTGTCGGCGCCGGACCGGGAGGTCTGACATCGGCCATGCTTCTGGCTCACCGCGGATACGATGTAACAGTCTTTGAGCGCGAAGAGCATCCCGGCGGCCGCAACGGCTGCATCGAACAGGAGGGCTATCGTTTTGATCTCGGCCCAACCTTTCTTATGATGACCTATATCCTGCGCGAGGTTTTCCGCAAAACCGGCCGCTCCCTGGATGATTACTGCACCCTGACCCGTCTTGATCCCATGTATCGTCTTGTCTTTCGGGATGTAACCATCGAACCGACCAGTGATCATGAAAAAATGCGTGCCCAGATCGCCCGGCTCTTTCCCGGCCAGGAGAAAGGCTATGACCGTCTTCTGGAAAGAGAAAAGGTGCGGTATACCCACATGTACCCCTGTCTGAAACGCCCCTACGACTCCCCCCTTTCCATGATGGCCCCCACGGTGCTGAAAGCAGCGCCTCATCTCTCCATCGGCAAATCCCTCTACGGCGTCCTCGGTGAGTATTTCTCCAACGACACCCTGCGTACGGCCTTTACTTTTCAGGCCAAATACCTGGGCATGTCACCGTGGGAATGCCCCGGGCTCTACACCATGATCCCCTATGTGGAACACGCCTTCGGCATCGATCATGTTGAAGGGGGGCTGTCGCAAATATCCGCAGCCATGGCACAGGTAGTGGAGGAAGAAAAGGGCTCCATTCGCTGCAGCACACCGGTAAAACAGGTTCTCACGGATGAACGGCGCCGCGCCCGCGGGGTTATTCTTGAGGATGGCACCACGGAAGATTTTGATGCTGTAATTCTGAATGCAGACTTTGGATACGCCGCGCAGAATCTCTTTGCCCCCGGTGTCATCCGCCGCTGGAACAGTAAAAAGTTGCGCAAAAGCAGCTTCTCCTGCTCCACCTTTATGCTCTATCTGGGGCTGGACACGCTCTATGACGAGCCCCATCACCAGATTATCTTTGCCGATGATTACAAAAAGAATATCGGTGACATAGTCTCCGAACGGCGTCTTTCCGACGATATGTCCATCTACGTTCGCAATGCCAGCATCACGGACAGTACCCTCGCCCCCGAAGGGCATTCCGCCCTGTATGTCCTGGTTCCGGTCAGCAACACCCGCTCTCCCTTTACCTGGGATGAACGGTTGACAGCTGACTATCGCCGCAAAATTCTTGACCGCATCCGTGAACGAACGGGAATGAAGGATCTGGAGGATCATATTGTAACCGAAAAGGTTCTTACCCCCGATGACTGGGAGAACCGCCATAAACTCTACATTGGCTCCACCTTTAACCTGGGACATAACCTCCATCAGATGCTCTATCTGCGTCCGCATAACCGCTTCGAAGAGGTCCGGCGCTGCTATCTGGTGGGAGGCGGAACACATCCGGGATCGGGCCTTCCCACTATCTACGAATCCGGCCGGATTGCAGCGGATCTTATTGAGGAGGATCTTCCCCGGTAGAGCCCGTAAAGGAGAGTTTGCGCTCTTTTTGCCAGAGAAAACTCCGGGATGCCCCCAGATCGGTATGTTCTGTCAGGGCGGCAGCGACGGTGTTCTGCGCCCAGTCAATGCTGATTCCCGCTGTTATATGCAAGGGAGCGCTTCTCACTGTGCCGTACAGAGAAACACGTGATGTGAGATGGAATACCTCACTGAGAACAAATGAGAGGTTCTGTATTCGCGGACGGTAAAAGAGAGCTGCCCCCTGCTCACCCCATGTGCCGAATCGCGTCGCCGCTCTGAGGGATAAGGAAACAGTTCGCGGGCCGCCCTTTGCCCGCATCCTCTTCACAGCGGCTTCAGCCAAAATCCTGCTGTGACGAAGAAAAACCGCTCCGCCCCCGCGGATACCACTGAACAGACGATTATGCTCAGGTACCCGCTCATAGGATGGCGTGAACCCCAAAAATATACCAATCACTCCGCGTCGCCACGCAAGGGATCCGCGAAGCTTCGTTTTCGTGTACAGCCCGAAAGCTTCCAGCTGGGTAAGGGCGACTGCTCCCCGAAACCCGGATCCACCGAGATACATACCCAGAGCATGCTGTCGAAGAGTTTTATCCCGAAAGAGAGAGTAATCGTACAGCACGTGTTCGCCGACCTCAAAAAGGATCGAACGGGGCTTTCCCAGGACCGGAGGCAGAAACACCGAATATCCGCCGGCGCTGCTGCCTCCGGAAAGCACGGAAAATCCTGCAGGCAGCTCCGCTCCCCGGGCAGACAGAATCATGGAAGTCAATATAATCCACAGAATCAGTCGCGCCACAGAACCGCCTCGCGTCGTGCAACACAGCGATCATTTACATAAAACAGAACCATCACCGGCCCTGTGGCAACAGGACGCCCCGCCTGATCACAGCCGTCCCAAAGGGCTCGCCCCGTATGTTCAGATACGGGCAGAGAACGCACCTGCCGTCCCCTCACCGAAAAAATTCGCACCTTCGCCGGAGCGGATATTCTTCCCCGCACACGGCAAACAAGGGAATCCTGATGCCCGTCCCCGTCGGGGCTCACAACCTGCGGATACACCTGACAGGATATTTTTTCCTCAGCGGGACGGGGCAGAACACCCGGTGTGGGAGCGGCGCAAAAGGGTGGTTCATCACAGGAGCGTTTCTGAACAGTCCCCGCCGAAAGATCCATGGAATCATTTTCCCATGACAGCTCTGTGCGATATTCCCCGGGGCCGCAGAGAATTATACTGCCAGCGTAGTTGTTGAGGGTAAAACGATCTGTAAGAATATGATCAACAGGGATATCCAGGGAGTCTTCGCTGAAGACGACCGTTTTCCTGGGGGGAATCTCTGCGGCGGGCAAAAAAAGAGTATCATCGCCGATCAGGGCATACCATCCACCTGTTGATACGGGAATTCTCCCGGCATTACAGATTTCAAACCATTCTGTCCTGTTTCGCAGTGCTCCTTCGCTGATAAAAACCGATTTTTCGGGTATCCACCAGGACGTTACCTGCAGGGTATCGGTACCTCCCTCGTATTTGCATAGGAGATACTCTTCTGTGAGAGGTAAAATATGTGTTGAAACATGTTCCTGCCAGGGTGGTATCTTTTCTTCGGCACGGATTATGTCACCCTGAAAGAGGCGGAAGGTTACCTCCCGTGGTGTTACATTGCGCATCATACCGGTAATAAGACTGCTGTCACGGCGTTTTACTCCGCTCCATGCGCGAAAGACCCCCTGCCTAAGCATATCCCACCGTCCGGGATTGCGGGGCCCCGCAGTGTAGGTGCAGGAATCCTGGATATCTGTACATTTCAGGGCGCCCGCATCTTCTTCTGTTATTTCAGGAAACACCGCTCTGTATTTCCCCTCTGCATCGGGGGTTCCAAAGGCAGCGCAGATACCGGAATCCATGCCGAGGGCAAACCCGTCTTTTTCCGTCAGCCCCCCGCAGAGATCTGCTGATTCCACCGTCCACAGCACAGCATTTGAATCTATGGAGTACGACATCCCCTCCTCTGCAGTGGCGTAATCACGATCAAGAATCAGAACAATCTCACCCGGAGCCAGAATCCTTGGCTCATCAGAGGTAAACGGTAAAAGAGAAGATGTGTCAACACCGTCGGTAAGAAAGAGTTCATCACAGTGGAACGTATCGCGGGAAAGATTCGCACATTCGATGTATTCATGAGATCGTCCCCCGGGAATTTCACTCTCGTATCCCGGCGGATTGCGCTCAATTTCTGTTATAATAAGAGGATACCCCGCCCCTGCCGTGCACACAGATACGAGGACACAGAAAATATACCTCCGAAACATACCGTACTCCCTTCAGCTCACAGATTTTTCAGTTTCTGCGCGGTCTCCTTCCACCGTGTATTGCTTTTGCCGTCAACCTTAAAAAAGGGCATATCCAAAGCCTCTGCCGCTGCTCCGTCCGTATCCCGGCGATCCCCCACAACAAGGGTGGCATGGGGAGATGTTTTCAGGTGTGCCAGAACAGTTTCAAAAGTCCGCGGTGCCGGCTTCAGCGCGCCAATATCTTCGGAAGAGCAGATAACATCAAAAAGATCCGGATCAATCCCAAGTGCACGCAGGCGTGATTTTATCAGGCCGAAATCCGAAAAAAGGGCGATTTTTATGCCCCGCCTGCGCAGTGATTTAATAATCTCAGGATATTCTGTGCGATTGCGCATAAAACGAAGGGTACGAATAAATGAGGTGGAAAAACTGTTCTTAATCCAGTAGCGCCCGTTTTTTATATTATAACACCGCTTAAGCTCGTCGGCAAAGGCCTGTTCCATCTGCTGGGGGGTTTCAAAATCCACTCCGCGAAAACGGGAACGAACCCGCATGTAATGGGGAAGATACAGGATACGGGGAAAACAGAAGAGGGCAAATATGATCTTGTAGATCCCTTTCATTGCGTAAAGAGTCCCGTCAAAATCAAATATTACCCCTTCAAAATCTCCCCGGTGTTTCATCCCCTTTTCATCTCCTGACACGCTGAATGAAGGGCCGTAAAGACCTCTTCAAGGCGATCCGTGGGAGTTGACGAGAAGGCAACCCTGATGAGGCCTTTCACAGCTATCAGACCAATACTGTACTGAGTCACCATCTTTTTGCGAAGCTTTTGGGCATCAATGCCCTCAGCCGGTTTAACACACATGAAATACCCCGAATTAAAGGGCAGAGGTGTAAAACTGTCCCGAAATTCTTTGTGCCGGGCGAGGATGTCCTCAATGGCATCAAAACGCTTTTTCAGCAGGGCATACATGGCATCTTTTTCTTTTTGATATGACGCAGAATGATACGTTGCCAAAAGGAGATTCTGGCTCAGAGCAGATGCATTGGAGATCGTTCCGCGCACAAACCCCGCTGTTTTGGATTCCAGGGCAGCGTAGAGTTTTTCCGTGCCGCCGCGAACACCGTAGGTCAGAAAGCCCGTGCGAAACCCCCAGGCATAATCCTCTTTGGTGGGGCCGTCCACCTTCACGGCAAGAATATTTTCGTGAAGATCCGCAAGCTCTGCAAAGACCGATTCTTTGTAGACTCCATCTTTAAAAACCAGGCCGAAATAGGCATCATCAATAACAGCAGTGATCTTTTTTCCGCTCCGGGCCATTTCCAGAAGCATATGGCGAAGGCGGGCAACCTCCTCCTCCGTGGGAGTATATCCGGTGGGATTATTGGGGAAATTGAGAATGAGGACAACTTTTTCTGAAGAACTGTTCTGAATCATATTCTCCAGACCGTCAAGATTGAAGCCCTTGTCGGTAAAGGTGGGATACGTTGAAATGGATGCACCGTTGCCATTGTTGAGAACCAGGGTGTAATTTCCCCAAAAATATTCCGGACAAATCAGACTGTCCCCGCCATCAATAAAAAGATTGGTCACTGCAGAAATGCCATGGGTCAGGGCGGAAGTAACCACGGGATTGGAAATAGATTTTCCCGCAAGGGTGGGGTTTTTTTCAAAAAGCATCGATTTCCAGGTACTGCGCAACCGTGGTAAGCCATAGCTCGGAGCGTATTTCACCATCTGTGCAGCATCCAGATTAACCAGTTTTTTGAGACTGGGCAGACATGCAGTACTCCCGTCATCCTCCAGGGCAATTCCCACAGTTGCATTCAGGGAGCACTCTTTAGCCTCCGCCGATTGTCCCAGTATTCCTGCTGCCGGAAAAAATGCACCCCGGCCTTTTTCGGAAAGCATATCATAGACTGCCCTGTTTTCCTCTCTGATCTCTGTATTCAGAGATTCTGCCTGCCTGTCAATTACCATTATACGTCACATCCTCTTATTTTATTTTTAAAGCTTATTTTAAACCGTTTTTATCAAAGACGACCTACTACATAAATTTTCTCAGAAAGTGCCTGAAAACACCTTCTGAGAAGCACTTTTTTATCGCAATGTTGCGATATGTTTTATAATTGTATCCATATCAGCCGGAAGCTTTACCGGAACATTGCGGTATCTGCCGGTATCGATTTTTTCGGTACCGCGCACTTTGTTGGTTCTGTCCGGATCGTGGTAGAGTTCATCCAGATGATACTCAACAGTATAATCGGGATCTTTCAGCAGATGACCGGTGAGTATACAGACCGCTGTTTCGTCGGGAGAAATCACCCCCCGGTGAACAAGTTTTCTGACGCCGGCCACGGTTGCCGCTGATGCCGGTTCCGACCCCACACCGTCAGCTCCGATATTGGCCTTGGCCTGAGCAATCTCTGATTCTGTCACCTGTTCCACAATCCCCTGAGTTGATTCCACGGCATACCAGGATTTATCAAAACTGACGGGATTACCGATTTTAATCGCCGTGGCACGGGTTTTGGCGGAAACCGGCGTCAGGTGCTGTTCTTTTTTCCCCCAGGCAGTGTACAGCGGGTTTGCACCTTCTGCCTGAATGACGGCAATACGGGGAGCTTTTTTAATGATACCTGCCGCTTTCAGCTCCTGAAAGGCCTTTCCGAAGGAACTGTTATTACCCAGATTTCCCCCGGGAACAACGACCCAGTCGGGTACATCCCAGTTGAGCTGGTGCAGCATTTCAATCATGATGGTCTTCTGGCCTTCAATACGAAAGGGGTTGATTGAATTGAGAAGATAGATATTTTCCCGTACACATACCTCTTCGACAATCTCCATAGCTTTATCAAAATCACCGGTGATCTGAATAGTATGCCCACCAAAATCCAAAGCCTGAGATAGTTTTCCGTAGGCAATCTGCCCATCGGGAATAAAAATGATGGACTGCATTCCTGCGCGGGCGGCATACGCTGCCATGGAAGCGGAAGTGTTCCCCGTGGAGGCACAGGCAACCATAGTTGCCCCGGCCTTTTTGGCCATGGAGACCGCCGCAGTCATCCCATTATCCTTAAAAGACCCCGTGGGGTTCATTCCCTGATGCTTTGCCATGAGATGCTTCATCCCCGTATAGGACGCACAAAGGGGCATATCATAGATTGTGGTATTTCCCTCGGGCATGGTAACCACGGAATCAAAGGGTTGAAAAGCAGGCAGGAACTCACGGTAGCGCCATACACCACTGCGGTCAAGGCTGTCCCAGGAACCCGCCCGGCGATCCCATATATCTTTCAGTTCATGTATCTTTTCATCGGTCATGGCTTGAATATTATTTACACATTCAAGTACCTTCCCGGTATCACCGCGATAGCGGATTTCATCAATGGGATAGGTTGTATCGTCTTCGTTTCCGAATTCTCTCAGATAGGGTGTACTCATGTCGCTAATCCTCAATTCTGATAAGCTGTGTTGTTGCACTTACGTCATTGGACGATTCAATTTCATTCAGGGCATCGAGAATATTCTTTTCCTTCGCCATAAACGTAAGAATAATAACCGAAACAATGCTGATATCATTCTCCTTCTGCATTACCGAAGCAATGGAAATATTATTTGATGCAAGAGCATCGGCAATCTTACCAAGGACCCCGGGCTCATTCCCCACGGTGAAACGGAGATAGTAGCGAGACTCGATCTCATCGTCCTCTTTTACCTTTGCCTGATTATCCGCACTGTAATAGTTCATGGGAACCCGGGAGAATTCACCGGACTGAACATTACGTGCAACATCAATAATATCACTCACCACGGCCGAAGCTGTGGGCATTTCACCGGCCCCGGGGCCGTACACCATCACCGGTCCGACCGCGTCACCTTCAAAAAGAACCGCATTCAGAACATCGTTAACATTGGTAAGAATATGATCCTTATGCAGCATCACCGGATGAACACGGGCATCAACACGTTTGTCGCCGGGGTTTTTCTTAATGACCCCCAGCAGTTTGATGGAATAGCCCAGTTCTTTGGCAAAACTGATATCCTCGGCAGTGATCTCAGTTATCCCTTCAATCTTCATATCTTCGTAGGAAACGTATTTTCCCAGGATAAGAGATGCCATAATTGCATTTTTATGCCCCGTATCACCACCATCAATATCGAGGGTTGGATCTGCTTCAGCGTAGCCGAGATTCTGAGCTTTTCGCAGGGTTTTATTGAAATCTGCCCCCTTCTGCTCCATCTCCGTGAGAATATAATTGCAGGTCCCGTTAATAATGGAATACACAGAAAGAACTTCATTGGCAACCAAGGATTCACGAATGGTTTTAATGGTGGGCATACCTCCGCCCACGGATGCTTCAAAATACATTGAAACATTATTTTTTTCTGCTGTTTCAAACAGCTCGGGACCATGCTTGGCGATAAGGGCTTTATTGGCGGTAACCACATGTTTACCGTTATTCAGAGCCGTGAGAACCATCTCTTTGGCAACGGTTGTTCCGCCCACAAGCTCCACAAAAATATGTACATCCTTCGCCTTTGCCACAAGGAACCCGTCTTCCACGTATTTTGTTTCCCGGGCTTTGGGAAGTTCATCAACGAGGGATTTATTTTTGTCGGAAATATAACGAAGGCTGAGGGGAAGGTTCAGTTTTTTCCGAAAGAACGAAATCTGCTTCATCAGAAGTTTTACCGTTCCGCCGCCCACTGTTCCTGCACCGACAACACCGATATTGATTACTTCCATTTTATTATCTCCTTTTACACCTCAACGCTCACGGCGTTTGAATTTTTCTCATTTTTTTTTGTATTATTTTTCCGATTCTTTTTTGCCTCCGTATCAATCATCGAACTGGTTCCGTGCAGAACAGCCCCCTTATTGACAATCAGTTCCTTTGCCGTCAGATCACCGATAATTGAAGCACCGTTATTCAGTTCCAGAAGTTTTTCACAGGTAATATCACCTTCAATTCTCCCGGCAATCTCACCGTTCTGTGCTAAGATCTCCGCCCTAACGACTCCCTCTTTTCCAATGCTTACGGTACCGCCGCACTCGATCTTACCGCTGAACTCGCCATCAATACGCAGATCATGGGGCACTTTTATCTCCCCGGAAAAAAACGAACCGCTTCCGATTACTGTAAAATCCACTTTTTTAGTCACAGAACCCTCACTATTCAGATATGTTACTCAAAAACCAATACTTTCGGATCAACCGGCTGCCCATCCTGCTCAACGGCAAAATGAAGATGAGGTCCGGAACTGTTTTTCCCCGTACTGCCGACTGTTGCAACAGCATCGCCCTTGGTTACTCTGCTGTTGAGCTCAACGAGGATATTCTCGCAATGGGCATATCGGGTAAGATACCCGTTTCCATGGGAAATTTCAATCACATTTCCAAGATATTCATCATAATATTTTCGTTTCACCACACCGGATGCCGCAGCTCTGACAAGGGACCCGGTTGCTGCAGAAAAATCCACCGCTGCATGAGAACCCTCCGTAAAGGTTCGGCTTAAAACCCCGTTGACCGGTTTCAGACTGGGTACGTATTCAAAGGATTCACTTTTACCGCTGTGTTTTAAATCTTTTACTTTCAGAGTATCACCGAGAAACTCTGTGAGCGCGGGAATCTGTTCCTCCCCCGTAATCTCAGCAGTAACCCGTATATAGCGGGAATACTGATTTATCCTGTCGATTTTTTCTTTAATCTGTGTTATTTCTGAATCGATACGGGACAGAGAATCATAGTACGTGCGATTCTGACGGTAATAATGCAGCTCCCCTGCCCCTGTAACAAGATATACTCCCAGAGCAGCAGCGGCAGCAAACAGAAGCAAAACACCAAGAATGATCACCCGCAGCTGAATACCGTTCAGACTGTGTGAACGCAGTTCCTCACCGTGATCACCAAATATGAGAATATGATATTTACTGTTTTTCATCACGCATCCCCGCGATCAGGGCGGTCAATTGTTCCAGCTCTTCTTTACCTTTAAAGGGGATCTCCACCCGTCCTTTTCCCCCAGAATCTGCCGTAATACGGATTTTTGTCCGGAAAACACCTTTCCATTTTTCTTCAAAACCCCCTAACTCATGTTTTGGGGACTTTTTCTTTTGTACCGATGTATCCCGGGTATTGCGGGCAATCGCCGTTTCCGCTGCACGAACCGAAAGCCCCTGAGAGACGATCAACTCCGCCAACTCTTTCTGTTTTTCGGCAGATTCAACAGAAAGTAATGCCCGGGCATGACCCATGGAGAGCTTTTGTGTACGCACGAGCTCCTGCACAGGTTTTGTTAATTTTAAAAGACGAATGAAATTGGTTATGGCACTTCTGCTTTTACCCACACGTTCTGAAATATCCTTGTGTGAGAGCCCGCAATCTTCAAGGAGACGCTTATAGGATACAGCTATCTCCAGGGCATTCAGATCGACACGCTGAACATTTTCAACCATTGCCAGTTCAAGCATTTTACTGTCGTCCACATCCTCCCTGATAATTGCAGGTATTTTTTTCCACCCCAGACGCCCCACAGCGCGGTAGCGCCGTTCACCGGAAATAATCTGATAGACCTCCCCGCTGCGGCGCAGAACAATCGGCTGAATCAGTCCCTGCTCATCAATACTGCGGGCAAGTTCTTCGATACTCTCTTCATCAAAATCGGTGCGCGGTTGAAAGGGATTCACCACGATCTCTTTTATAAGAACCCTGGACTGCCCCTGCGATTCTCCTCCCTTTCCCGGTTCATCTTCGGGAAGTGTCGAGGAAAAAAGACTGTCAAGACCTTTACCCAGAGCCCGTCTGCCCTTACTGCTCATGATCACTCTTTTCACTGTTACTGATCAACTCATTTGCAAGATCCCGATATGCAACCGCACCCTTTGACATCACATCATACTCAATAATTGATTTCCCAAAGGAGGGTGATTCGGATAATTTTACATTTCGGGGAATAATCGTCTCAAAAACATTTCCGCTAAAATAACTCTTTACATCATTCACTACCTGCCGGGAGAGATTCAACCGTGCATCATACATGGTCAGCAAAACCCCTTCAATCGTCAGGGAGGAATTCAGTTTTTTCTGAACAAGACGGATTGTATTCAAAAGCTCTGCAAGGCCTTCGAGGGCATAATATTCGCATTGAATAGGAATTAATACCGAATCAACAGCAGCCATAATATTTACGGTAATAAGCCCCAGAGAGGGCGGAGAGTCCACAACAACATAATCGTACCCGGAAAGCTCCTCCAGAGCCGCCGATAATTTCCTCTCCCGTGCAAAGGCACTTGCAAGCTCCAGTTCCAGACCGGCAAGATTTACACTCCCGGGAACGACATCAAGATATGAAATACCCGGGGAAGAAACCACAGCATCCTGCAGGGAACACTCCCCCACAAGTACATCGTAGGATGAGTGTGCTACATCGTTTTTATCGATACCGATTCCCGTAGTACAATTACACTGGGAGTCCATATCAATAAGGAGTGTTTTCCGCTCGCAGGCACCGAGACATGCTGCCAGATTTACGGCAGTTGTCGTTTTACCGACGCCGCCTTTCTGATTCGATACGGCAAGTACCTTCACGCATCCTCCCGACTTGGTTATTTATAGAGTTCAAAGGCGACAAGATTAAGATCATCCACTTTTCCCGCAATATCATAGTCGATAATTTCCACCACGGAAACTCCCTCTTCCTCTTTATTCATTGTAATTTCACTCAGCTCACTGTGGAACTTATCGGTCATAAAGCTGTAAATCCGCCCATCCGACTTCAACCGACTGCGTGCCTCCCGTGTCAACTCCTGCAGGGTCGCATTGGAACGCTGTACAACGTAATCAAATTTTTTGCGCCCCGGTGCTTTGGATACCACCTGCACATTCTCAAGACCGCAATATTCAACAACATCATGAAGAAAATCCTCATGAACTCCCTCGGCCCATACGGTCACATCCATATCCGGCCGAAAAATTGCTGTGGGAATTGAAGGAAACCCCGCTTCACTCTTTATATCCAGAAGAGAGGAATCCCGCCCGAAACCAAAAAGCAAAAGAGGCTGGAGAGAATCACAGAAAAACCGGACAAAAATATCCTCCGTATTACTCCCGGAGAGAATCTCTTTTCTCTCAATACCGTCATAGAGCATACAGAAGTACTTCACGATCTGTGCGTGCTGATCATCGTCAGGGGTCAGCCCGAGATAATCAAGTTCCTTCTGCTTAAAATCCTCTTTTACCCTGGACACATACTGTTCTACATTTCGTTCCATAATTTTATCCTTATGTTTCACGTGAAACACCCGTACTGTTTCTTTGGGAAATATATATCATAAGCACCGTAATATCAGCGGGAGTCACACCGGATATTCGGGACGCCTGCCCCAGTGTTAGGGGACGAGCCTCTATAAGCTTCTCACGGGTCTCCAAAAGGAGCCCTTCAATCTTTGAATAATCGATACTGTCGGGAATACGGGTCTTTTCAAGACGCTTCATACGCTGAATATTCTGCAAATGTTTTGCCACAAACCCTTCATATTTCACATCAGCCTCAAGGGATTCCCGAAGTTCCCTGCTCACCCCCGAAAAGAAACCGGGGAGACACGTACTCAAAGAGGACACCGAAACCTCGGGACGCTTCAGGAATTTATCCGCCTTTACAGACTGTGGAAGGGAAATACCGATTTTTTCCGCTGCATCACAGGATACACTCTTTTCCGACAGGGCACGTCGCAAATGCTCTTTGCGGCGCTTAACATGCATCCGCTTTTCATACACCGAAGAATCAAGAAGCCCCAAAGCCTTCCCCACTGGCATTAACCGCTCATCAGCTGTATCATACCGCAGCATCAGTCGATATTCTGCACGGGACGTAAACATTCGATAGGGCTCTTTCGTACTTTTGGTAACCAGATCATCAATAAGCACACCAATGTATGCTTCATCCCGCCCGAGAATCAGTGGATCCCCGCCTTCGCAGCGGCGAACAGCATTAATTCCTGCCATCAACCCCTGCGCAGCCGCCTCCTCATATCCCGATGTTCCATTCACCTGCCCCGCCAAAAAGAGCCCCTGCACCGAGCGTACCTCCAGAGAGTGACGCAGTTGATTTGGGGGAAAATAATCATATTCGATGGCATAGGCCGGCTTCATAATACGGGCCTGTTCAAAACCGGGAAGAGTATGAAGCATTTGCTCCTGCACATCCACGGGGAGACTGGTGGAAAATCCGCTGAGATACATCTCATCACGATCCAGACCTTCGGGCTCCAGAAAAAGGTGGTGCCCGGAGCGATCTCCAAAGCGCATCAGCTTATCCTCAATAGATGGGCAGTAGCGCGGGCCAATACCCTCAATTGAAGACAATCCGTAGATCGGCGACTTATCAATATTATCACGAATCACTGCATGGGTTTCACCGTTGGTTTTCAACTCCCAGCAAAAAACATCATTACGCAGTTCGCCCACGGCCCCGTAACTGAAACAAACCGGCTCGGCATCTCCGGACTGCTCTTCCAGCCGGGAGAAATTGATACTCCGTTTATCAACCCGGGCAGGTGTTCCGGTTTTAAGGCGCCCCAGGGTGAGCCCCAGACGTTTCAAAGAATCACTGAGCCCCTCAGAGGAGCGCTCCCCCATGCGACCACAGGAAATACGCTGCGCACCGATATGAGCAAGCCCCCGAAGAAAGGTACCCGCCGTAATAATACAGGTTTTGGCAAAAATTTGATACCCGCATTCCGTGGAAACTGATGTAAATATCCCTTGCGGCGCATGCACGGCGCTTACGTAATCCTGCAAAAGTGTAAGATTCGGCGTATTCTCCAGCTCTCTGCGGGCAATCGAGCGATAGGCAAATCGATCAACCTGAGCCCGCGGCCCGTGAACTGCTCTGCCCTTACTGCGATTAAGAAGGCGAAACTGCACGCCCGCCTGATCTGCAAAACGCCCCATACAACCGCCAAGGGCATCTATCTCGCGAACAATATTCCCCTTGGCAACACCGCCGATTGACGGATTACAGGACATCTCTCCGATGTAATCAAGATTCCCCGTAATAAGAAGTGTATTTCTCCCCAGGCGGGCTGCTGCCGATGCTGCTTCAATTCCTGCATGACCGCCCCCTGCAATGATAATATCAAATTCCATATACCTCACTGCCTTTTCGGTAAAAATATATCTTTCCCACATGATTCTGATAATGTTTCACGTGAAACACAGTATGAATGTATGGAAAAGACAATTTTCAGACTGTTTTAGTTAATATGACGATTCGCATTCTCATCAATAAGGGAACGATAGCGATTTGTATCAGACACAACGAAAAAGGTCATATCCTCACAAAGCTGACCTCCAGCTTTTGAGATAAACCGCCACTGTCCAGTTTTATCTTCGAGGGGAAGCCACAATGTATCTCCGATATATACAGAATAATCATTACTGCGAATGGGAAGGGAACCGGTAAAATCCGGCTCAACATCACCTGAACTGTTTCGAAAAGGGGGATGTACCACGCGATAGTCAACAGACAAACCCTTGGCACCGCGAAAATGAAGTATGTACCCGAATTCTGCTTCGAAACGGGCAGGAATTGTTCGGGTAAATCGGAGAAAGGCCGGCAACTCACCACAACGGTTACTCCAGTTGGCAAAGAGACCGTACACATCGGTTTCAACGGAAAAGGGTTTCTTTTTCTTCGCCATATCTACACAATATCCCGGTATTGATCGCGAATATGAAGAAACTGATCAATATTATCCAGTAAATAATCTGTCAGAGAGGGATCAAAATGTGCACCCCGCTCCCGCCGAAAGAGATCCAGTATTTTTTCCAGAGGCCAGGCATCTTTGTAGACCCGTTTACTCCCCAGAGCATCAAAAACGTCCGCCACAGCGGTGATACGTCCGTAGAGATGAATATCCTCACCACACCGCCCCCGGGGATAGCCGGAACCATCCCATTTTTCATGATGCTGTCCTGCTACAATCGCCGCAGCTGCCATCATTTTCCCCCGGGAATTACCCAGCATCTTTTCACCGAGCTCTGCATGGGTTTTCATAATCGAAAATTCATTCGCCGTGAGAGGACCGGGCTTTTTCAGAATTGCATCGGGAATGGCAATTTTACCGACATCGTGCATGGGAGAAACCGTTTTCAACAGCTCTGCTTCATCGGAATCCATACCACAAAACAGAGCCAAAAGACGGGAATATTCCGCGACACGCTTAACGTGATTACCTGTTTCGCGG
Organism: Fibrobacterota bacterium; assembly: GCA_051745065.1. GTDB lineage: Bacteria > Fibrobacterota > Chitinivibrionia > Chitinivibrionales > Chitinivibrionaceae > Chitinivibrio. The sequence goes on along the minus strand of JBNJDQ010000005.1, from coordinate 20,129 downwards.
GAGCGCTGTTCCCCGATTTCCCCCACAGTATAGATAATCTCGCGCTGTGTCTCAGTAATAATTCGGGAGAGCCGCTCTATTCCGGTAATATCGGCAGAATACACAAAAATGAGCGCCAGAGACCGTATCCCCACAACAGTAAGCATGTAAATACGATTCTCATGAGTAATTTTCTTTTTTACAATGCGCTCCTGCAAAATAATACTTTCAGGATCCATACGCTCAGAGGGGTCAATCTCATCAAAGGTAAGTGAATTGATACGGCTTATTTCTGCTGCCCGGTTTGAAAAAGTAAGTTCTCCGGTCTGATCAAAAACCAGAGTCGGATAGGGATTATGATCGGGCATGTAGGAAAGCTCATAACCGCGGGAGTTTATTCCAAGGAGGCGAAAAAGACCACAGCGTTTTGCATAAACAGTCCAGAATATGTACAGAGCAGGCAGAAGCAGGTACCAATGGCCGTGAGTTGCCACCACAACCATGACAGTGGCGATACCGATACGGCCGATCATCTGATGTTTATTAATATGTCCGCAGGTTTTTTCCATTCCTTCTCCTCATAAGTAAGGACGGCCGTTTTGAAAGACCGAAAATACCGTCATTACCGGTGACATTTGAAATCAGATAAAGTATAATATAGATTAAACTGCGATGCCAAAACAATATGCCACGAAGGGAGCAGGCCATGAAACGCGTTATCGCCTCTTCAGGAGGAGGAGCAAAGGGAATTGCTCAGGTGCAGGTGCTGAAAAAACTGGAAGAGGATGCACGTAAACCACTCTGCAGAACTGCAGATCTTCTCGTGGGGTCCTCCGTCGGAGCAATTGATATGGCTGTTGCCGCAACGGGGCGAATATCCATGGAGGAATACTGTCGCAATTACCGCAGGTATATTCGCCGTATATTCAAAAAAACGCCCTGGTACTGCCCGGCCCCGAAATACAACCGTGACAACTTTCGTGCAGTCTGGGACGAGATCGTTGGTGCAGACTTTCTCTTTTCCGATGTACATACCAAGCTCATTATCAGCAGTGTGGACATGGTAAATGATAAAAACCATTATTTTAAATCATGGCATACAAAATACGCCGACACTCCCCTTGTCGACATTATCATGCGCAGTTTTGCCGCGCCTTACTATTTTGGATTTCTCGTGGATAATACGGAAAAAACAGTCTGGGCAGATGGAGGAACGGGAACCGCAAATTATCCAATCCATGAAATGAAAAATCAGATTGAAACATTTCACTGGTACAGTTTTCCCTGCGAAGAAGAATCACGACAGATCCGTATTGATATTGTCGGTGCCCTCTACCCGAAAAATACCGCAACCTTTGCACAGGTGAAACGGTACCGGACGTTTCGGCAGATGCTTGATTTTTTCGACATTTGCCAGGGCGGACTTGCCCGCGCACAGAGCAGAAATAACCAAATCGGCATGATCTGTCATACGGCACGGCATAATACCAATATCAAACTACGGTACTGGGATCACGAGATTCCCCTGAAAATGAACGGGATTGACGGTCTGAAATATCTGGATTATTACGAAAATATTGGACGAAAAATGTCTATAAAACCATTAATATCAATTAATTAAACTAAAGGATTATCTATGAATAGCTACAGTGCAAAGGAAATTGTGCAGATCGGTATTGAAATTGAAAAAAACGGAGAAGCATTTTACCGCGCAGCCGCAGATGGTGCTGAATCACCGGAAGTACGTACACTTTTTGCTGATCTCGCCGGCTGGGAAATGAACCATGTCAGTATATTCCAAAGCATCGGCGATGAGATACAAAATGAAACCCCTCTTACCACGGAAATGGATGAAAATGATCTTGCTGTGCAGTATCTGAAGGCGACAGCAGATTCCCATATATTTGTAAAAAATAAAAATATGGAGAAACTTGCCCACAACTGTAAAAGCGAAATGGAAGCCCTGGAAATGGCCCTTACCTTCGAAAAGGATTCTGTCCTTCTTTACACGGCCATGACTTCCACCATGAAGGATCGAAGCGGATCAGAAAAAAAAGCCATAGAGAAGATGACCCGGGAAGAAATGAAGCATGTTTCAATTATTCAGGAGCAGATTCAAAAGATGATGTAGAAAAGAGAGTATCCGCCATGCTACTGCCCGATCAGAGTAACTTCATCGACAATCAGGGTCATACCGGAAGATGCAGAAACCCTGCCGCGAATCATCTTCCCTGAAAGATCCTCTCCGGAGTTGACAAGAACCCGCATGGCGCCGTTATTCTGGCCAAGCCAGCCGCCGCGCTTATTGCGAAATGTCATCAATGCCTGCACCTCCGTTCCAACCATGGCGGAATACTTTTCCCGGGTTATCTCTGTCTGCAGTTGTATCAACTGATTAAGACGCTCCCGGCGAATGTTTTCATCAACCTGATCGGAATACTCCGCCGCAGGAGTTCCCGGACGGGGAGAAAAAGCAAACATAAAAGCTGCCGTATAGCCGACTCTGCGAAAGAGTTTTAGGGTTTCCTCAAAATCTTCAGCACTTTCCCCGGGAAAGCCCACCATGACATCCGTGGTAATATCGATACCCGGTGCGAGCGCCCGTATACGGTCAATACTGCGGAGATACTGATCAACGGTATACTTACGGTTCATGCGCTGCAATACCCTGTCTGAACCGGCCTGCACGGGAAGATGAATATGATTGACCACAGTATCGCAATCGGCCACAGTTTCCATGAGGGATTCACTGATATCCTTGGGATGAGAGGTGGTAAAACGAAGTCGATCCAGCCCGGGAATTCGCGCTGTTTCACGCAGGAGTGCGGCGAAATCGGTATCACCGTCGCGGTAAGAGTTAACATTCTGCCCAAGAAATGTAACCTCCCGTACTCCCTGGGCAACACGCCGGCGCACCGAGGAGAGAATATCATCACGGCGCACGGAATGTTCACGGCCGCGAACAAAGGGCACAATACAGTATGAACAAAAATTATTGCACCCACGCATCACAGGAATAAAGCAGGTCACATCATGAGAGGAAACGCGGGGAGCTTCTCCCTGAGAAATACCACCGCAGTAGGCATTGATATGGGTATCAATAAATTCAACATCCACCGCGCCGATAACCCGGGTAATTCCGGGAATTTCATCAATAAGGGCATCGCCGATCCGTTCCGACATGCATCCCACAACCCAGAGATCAGCCTTTTTCTTTTTATGGGCGGCGTACTCCCGTATTTTAGATTTCGCCGTGGATTCAGCCTTTTCCCGAACAGAGCAGGTATTAACGATAATAAGATCAGCCGCAGAAGAATCAGCAGATTCGCGGGCACCGCAGCTTTGCAGCAGTCTGGCCATACTTTGTGAATCGGCTACATTCATCTGACAGCCGAAGGTTTTTATAAAATACTGCATTAATTAACCTTTTCCGCAAGAATAGCAAGAGATACGGCTGAAGTCATAATACCGAGAAGAGCCTGGGTAAAACGGATAATATCCATACTGTTGACGTTGTCTTTTTCAGGTTCCTGGGCAACAATTATTCTGGAACCCGGATTGACATCACGGCTGTACCTGCTGATATCCTGAACCTCACCGTTGGCTTTTACAATAACAATAGACCGTTTATCCGCTTTTGAGGTAAGACCACCGGCACCATCGAGATAATATCCGACACTTCTTCCGCGGCTGAATTTTACTGCCGCCGGATAATAGACAGCCCCTTCAACCTTAACAGTTTTGGGTTCCGTGGGAACATAAATACTGTCACCGTCTTCCAGAATAATATCTTCCTCTTCATCATTTTTCTCAATAAGCTCTTCAAAATCAAGTGCCACAATACCGATACTGTCCTTGCGGCGGATCAGTTTTGCCCCCGCAAGATAGGCACTGTTTTTAACACCACCGGAACGGCGAATCAGAGCTGAAAGACGGTCTGTATCGGTGAGTTTGGCATATTTTCCCGGATACAGAAATTCTCCGGAAAGAGTAATCACCGCCTGATCATCGGACTGTGAATTGCGCCGTACAAACACATAATCCTTATTGCTCAGATACACACTGTTCTGCCGGTAAAAGGCAGAATCCACAGGAATACTGATGGGGCTGGTGCTCATTCCCTCTTTTCGGCTGTTCTCCACGTACCGGGACACTTCAACAGTATCACGGTAGGCGTTTTTCGTAAACCCTCCCGCAAGAAGAAGAATATCCTGAACAGTCATATTATCCCGTAAAAAATAACGACCGGGCTTTTTAACCTCTCCCTCAATGACAACATAATCACGGGTGGCCACATCCCAGCGGGAATAGACTTTCACAATATCCCATTTCTGCAGGGCGATATCAGCATCACTCTTTCCGGCAAGAACCTTATCAAGCTGGGCAGAAAGAACCTTTTTTTCATAATTTTCAAAGGTTCGGAGTATTTCCACACGATGGCCGAAAGCCTCCTCCCTTACACCGCCGGCAGTTTCTATCAGGTCGGATAAATGCATTCCCTCTTCATAGGCGTAGGTACCACTCCGTTCCACGGGGCCGCTGATCTCAACCGTTCGGTTTTGCCGTTTCAGGTACTGCACATACACACTGTCATTTTTATGTATATCTATCTGAGCGGAACTGTCGATAGAGAAAGTAAAAATACGGCGTTCCTTACCGGGAATCGTCCGTTCAATATTACAGGAACCGCGGTATGCTTCCGGGAGAAATCCTCCGCCATAATCAATAAGATCGGTGAAGGTCTCCCCCTCCTTTAATTCATACACCGCAGGCCGGTGAACCGCCCCGTCCAGGGCTACCCGCGTTTGAATAGGGCCGACTTCGATAATATCGTAATCTGCAAGGCCGACATTTCCCGCTCTGCCGCTGTCCCGAATATAACGGTAACAATCAAGGGTATCCGCCGATGAACCGCCCCGTTTAAGGACAATATTGCGCAGAGATCCTTTTTCTCCGGGTCCGCCGGCATAGGAAAGAGCACCAAAAATACCCACCATGGAAGGCACATTATACACCCCCGGCTCACGAACATCCCCCACAATATAGACTTTTCGGGTTCTCAGGCGGCCCAGGGCAACATCGAGATGGGTCGTTGCCGAGGATCGTCCGTAACGGATCCCTGAATAGGAACGTGAAAAACGTTTTGTCAGGGTTTCTTTCAGCTCTTCCAGGGAAAGCCCTGTAACCATAACCCGCCCCACACCTTTGGGGGAAATTGTACCCAAACGATTCACGGTGTAGGTTTTGGTCATTTCCACATTCCCCCACATGATAATCACAATTTCATCACCCACACCGATACGGTATTCTGAATTAACCGGGCCGTAGGAATCCACCTCACCCCGGCGGCGGATAAAGTCAATACCATACCGCTTCAGCCGGGAGGAATCATCCTTTTTGGGTGCAAGATCGGAATAAAATTCCCGGTCCTCATTCAGTTCGTTATAAAAACTGCTGGTATCACCGGATTCAAGAGTATCGTCCTCCTTTTTACGGGCAGAGTCTTTACCTGTAATGGCAGCGCTGTCAACATAATCCAAATACCGGTTTTTCTCATCGGTTCTCATACTGTCCCGCTCTTCTTCACGGACAAATTCGATACCGCTTGACTTTGCCGCCCGAGCCTGTTCCAGACCGTGAACCTCGCGGAGACTGTCAATATCTATCCCGTCCTCCTGCGCAAAGAGATGCATAGAAAGGCAAAAAAGTATCCCCGTCAGGAATGATATATGTTTCATGATACCTCTACAAAGAAATGATTAAAGCAACAGCAATAACTACGGGCAGGAGCATTTTCAAAAGAAACACCATACCCGAATGATATTCAATATCGTGCTGCATCTTGTTATATTCCGCAGCCCGTTTTACCTTGCGGTAGAGTTTGTCCGGATAAATCGGCAGGGTCAGCAGATCATCCACTCCGGCCCGCAGATAGGAAAGAACCTTCTCAGAACGTTCATTGCGGTTGATCAGAAGAAAAACCGGTTTTTTACGCGCTCGGTGAAACACCTCGGAAAAATCTGCGGTATTGCGCGGTATCAGATCCACATCGGCAATAATAATGGAATGCTTATAATTGAGAAACAGATCCAGGGCATAGGCTTCACTCTCTGCAAGATCCACCAGATACCCATGGGACGAAAGAAGCATGAGTACATCGTTACTGACATCCCGATCCCGACATAACAGCAAAACCCGGTGTCTGTTTTTTACCCGTTTAAACATAATCAGCGATAACTTTCCACGGCTATTGTCCCGTCAATGATTCGTGATTTTCCCGCAAGATACCGATTCTTTGAAATCTGCTCCATATCATGAATGAGATAGGGTATATCCACGGGTTTTCGAATGATGTACACCGCTTCGATACCGCGAATTTTTTCCGCGAGAACCGGAGATGAATCGATGATAAAAATCGGCTTGTTGAATTTTTCCTTTATCCGTGAAACCGTGGACAAAACATCCCTGCTTTCCATGGTGTCACTGCGATAAATAATAAAAAAATCAAAATACCTTCGTTTTATTCGCTTCATATTGGAATACACGGCAATCCAGTAGCGATTTTCCGTATAGTAGCGCAGAGAATTCTCAAAATTGGAGTTTGCCCCGATAACGGCAATATTCTTTCGGATTCCCTGCTCCTCATCGGTCATTCGCCGTTTAATCAGGCTTTTGCCGTACTCAAGGCGTTTGAGAACAAGAAACACCATAAGGCAGAAATAGATAAGAGCCCCCGCCTCCAGAAGACGGCTGCCGGAAAAAAACAGAACAAAAGAAATTGAAGAAAGGGAAAAACTGAAGAAGATCAAAAAACGAAGAGCCTGTTCATGATTCAGACCGCGGTAAATCAGTCGATGATGCATGTGCAGGTTATCCGGAGAAACAACGTTCTTCAAACTGCCCTTAATTCCCTTGCCCGTATTGAGGCCGTACCAAAAACGGCGTACCATGGATATAATTACCTCCACAACAGGAAGGGCAACCAGGGTAAATATAATAAAGCTTTCCATTTCTCTTCCCTGAAAGGACAGAGAACTGATACGCACGGAAAGCAGGGCTGCAATAAAACCGAAAAAGAGAGACCCCGTGTCGCCGGCAAAGACCTGGGCCGGCGGATAATTCTGTAACAGAAATCCGCTGATTACACCGGCCACGGGAATGGTTATCCAGAGCATTTCCCCCTGCCCGGCTGTTACAAACAGCACCGATGAAATAAACAGTGTGATAAGAGAAAGACTCGCTGAAAGACCGTCAATTCCGTCGATAATATTAAAGGAATTGGTTACCCCCACAATCCAGAACAGGGTGAGTATCTTTCCTCCAAACCCAAGCTCAAGGGTGTATCCGAAGATATGGAGGGAATCAATATAAATATCAAAGAGAAACACCACAAGAGATGCTGCTGCAAGTTGGGCGATAAATTTTGCCGCAACCTTCACATCAAGAAAGGTGGAATCATCAAGAAAGCCGATACTGAAAATAATCAAACTTCCCCAAATAATAGACTGGGAAGTGGAATGTACGGTCATACGATAAAAAATATCCGCACTTCCCAGCCGGGAAACCAGCCAAACCACCCCCAGGGAAGCAAAAAATGAAAGAATAAAGGCAAATCCTCCCATACGGGGTATCAGAAGCTGGTGCATTTTACGCCGGTCCGGCGTATCGATAAAGTACGTATGAAGACTCGAACGTGTCAGAATATACACAGAAACTGTGGAGAAAATAAAAAAAAGCAGCAGCAGAAAAAGCAGTTCCATGTACAATTCCATTTCCATCAGGCCCCTTGAACAGTTCCTCTATGTAAAAATAATATTTTTGACCTTCACCTGTTCCGCATAATCGTGAATTCGCTCTAATATATCTTTTTTCATGTAAAAGAGCTCCGTTTTCCACAGAGAATTATGGACTTTCACCGTGAGCACTCCGTCTTTCAGATAAATCGGTACGGATACACCGGCAACCGTTGCTCCGCAGATATTCTTCCAGTTATCCCGCAGCAGAGAGAGATCATACTGATCACTGTAGAGGGCGGTTTCCCGAATATGATCCATCACCCCCGAAAGAAGATCACCAACACGATAGAGCGGCGGACGTCGACGCTGATTCATGGCGAAACCACCGTACCATTTTCAACAGCAAAAGCTGGTAACCGATAATAGGAAGACTCTTCCATGGTGTGTACTGCAATAAAAAGCTGCCCCCTGTCTTTGAGAAAGGAAAAAAAGGCCCGTCGCCGATACGCATCAAGATCGGAGAACGCATCATCCACAGCAATAACCAGACTGCGTTCTCCCCGCTCAGAAAGATAATCCAGAGTGGATAATTTCAAAGCAAGCGCAACAGAACGACACTGCCCCTGGGAAGCATAGGCGGTCAGGCGCCGCCCGGCAGCGGTAAAATGCAGATCATCCCGATGCGGACCGGCGGAGGTAAAACCGTATTCCCGATCACGCCCGCGGCGGTGAAGTAATTCCTGCAGTATCTCCGAAGCAGTATCACCCTTCAGGGAGGAACGGTACTCCAGATCAGGTTCCATGTCATTTTTACTGATATCTCCGTAAATCCGGCTGATATCCCTGCGCAGGGACCGGGCAAATACCCTTCGCTCCGCCGTGATATATGCACCGGCGCGACTGAGGGATTCATCGTACACATCCAGAAGAACGGGATCCCAATACCCGGAAAGAACCCTGTTGCGCTCCAGAAGACTGCGCCTGTAGGTAATGAGGGCGCTCAGATATTTTGGGTCGGACTGGCTGAGAATCATATCCATGAAGGTCCGTCGCTGTTTCGGCGAACCTGTAACAAGGTCTATATCCCGGGGACCAAAATAAATAAATCCCCGTCGTCCCTGATAGAGAGCGGAAAGGGAATCATAGGTGTGACTGTCCCGCTGAACGGAAATAGTACCGCCCCGGGAAAATCCCACAGACTGCTCTCCTCCGTCGGCAAAAACACCCCCGGCATAGGCCTCGTCAGCAGAAGAATGGATCAGGTGTTTTAACTGCGCGGTTCGGGGAGAACGCCCCGTAATCAGCAGAGAAAAGGCCTCCAGAAGATTGGTTTTGCCGGCACCGTTTTTTCCTGTAAAAAGAGCTCCCTGTGCAGGAAGCTCCATGGTAAGGGATTCATAATTTCGAAAATTAATCAGCCGAATCTGCCGCAGATGCATATTATTCAAATATTTTCAGGGGCATAATGAGAAACAAATCATCACTTTCCAGTAAGCGCGATTCCTCTTCCCCGTATTCCGGTGTAATCACCACGGCCATAACTTCATCGTTCATATTGAATTTTACTTCATCCGCCTCTATGACCGAAAGGATCTCCTGAAGGTAGCGGCTGTTAAAGCCGATATTAAACGTTTCCTCACCGGCACCGCTGAAAGATACAGGAATATTCTGCTGTGCAAATCCTCCGATATCGCGATTGTTGGTGGAAATAGTAAGGGTATCAGCGGTAAAAACCAATTTCACAAGCTGACTTTTATTACTGGAGAGTGTGGAAACCCGGCGAATTGACTCCATCAGGGGGCCGCGCTGAAGATACGCGGAACGGGAGAATTCCGTGGGAATCCCTTTTTCATAATCCGGGTAAGGACCTTTAATGAGCTTTGAACTCAGGGTAAAGCCGTCCAGGGTAAAAACAATGTATTTATCATGAAGTGAAAACTGAATCTCTTCTGCACCAGTCAGTTCCGCCGTCTTCAGGACATGAATCATACTCTTCTGTGAAACAATAAGAGATGCTTCCTCTTCAAAATCGAGATCAACGAAGCTTGCCCCCAGGCGATGACCGTCCGTGGCAACCATGCCCGTTCTGTTTTTAAAGATTTCCCAAAGAATTCCACACAGACACCCGCGTGATTCATCCTTTGAAACGGCAAAAGAACATTTATGTACCAGAGAGGAGAGTACTGCCGTACTGATGGGAAAGGATGAAAGAAATTCGGTTTCAGGAAAATGAGGAAATTCACGAAGGCTCACTCCGGTGATGGTACAGTTGAATCCGGTTTCATTTGAAAGCCCCAGCTGGTTATTTTCAATGCTTATGAGCAGCTCTTCATCACCGGCCTCTTTGACGATTTCAAAAAACTTACGGGCATCCACGGCTATTTCCGCATTCTCCCGGGTTTTGACAGGGCAGCTGCTGTATACAAAGTTATCCAGATCCGACGCAAAAACGGTAATCTGTCCCTCATTAATCGATAGTTTTATATTCGTTAAAACCTGCAGAGATGTTCTGGTGGGGACAATGGGGTATACCTTCTGTATCAGAGTATTCAGGTCTCTCTTGCTGATGGAAAACTGCATTATCTACTCCATTTTGTTCAATCCGGAATATCTCAATATACATTTTTTCGTGTACAATAAATCCTTTTTATGGAAATCTTTCTTCTCTCCCGGTTATCCACACAGACTGTTGTTATTACTCTGTTTTGTTTTAATAGATAGGTATAAAATAAAACCTGTTGGAACCCGTTAATAAGACGGCGGAACACGTAATTTCAGCGGGATTTCTCTGTTGATTTATCCTGTTAAAAATATGTGGATGCATTTCATCTGTATTGAAATCCTTCATTTTTAAACAGTTGTGTACACGCATGATACTCCATTTGTTGATACAGTGTCCGATAAAACGTCTCTTTTGAGCTGATTTTTCAATAAAACCAGTCTTACTGCTATAATAATAAATCTGTTGACTGCTGTTTAAAAGCACTCCTATGCCTGTAGAGAAGCTTTTTCAAAGATCTTTATATTATGTTTGTAATTATGTATATTAAACATATGATAACAGCGTAGTCCCCCGTGCTCTGAACAGGGAGATAAAACCGTTACTGCCATGTTGAAAATTATACTCTTATTTGTATTAAATACGGTTGTTCTGTATGGCGCAGATGTCTACATAATAACTGATTATAAAAATTTTGACTCTGCTGGTGCTTTGGCTGACTCCCTTTCACGCATTCATGGGCCGAAAGATTCTTTTTTTGTACGCAGACAATACGGAGAGGGTGGGTCTTTTCTTCGATACGGTACGGCCCTCACACCCCTTCGGGAGATTTCAGGAGATAAAATATCCCGAAAATATGACAGTCTTCGCAGATATTCTGACAAAAGGGACCGGGGAAGCCGAAATACTACATATATTGCTTTGGGACTTCTTCTCTGTATCGTTGCGGCTCCGTACATGTTCTATCGATGGAACAGGGAAGATGACAATTCAAAAAAATAATTCAAAGGATTTAGTATGAAAAAGATGATATGTACTGTTTTTGCTCTTGTATCTCTGCTTTCAGCGCAGGAAGGGCTGTTTTCCGGTATCTGGGTGGTAAAGGGCGAAGGTATCAGTCTCAGTTTTCTGGATTCGACCCGGGTTTCCTACGACTCTGATGACAACAGTGTGCAGGGGGAAGGGGTGTACACGTACACCGATTCCACCCTTACTGCGGATATTGTCAATGACGGTATGGATATGAAAATTACCTACCGGTACAAAACCGGTGAGAATGACAGTATCTCTGTCAAAACCATGGGAGTCATGGTGGACGGGGATTCCCTTAAACACAGCGAAGAATGGTATGATGTAATCAAAAAAGAGCGTGTTTCAGATGATAAAGAGAGTGAGAAGGATGAGTAAAAATGTAATCGTTACCGGCGGTTCCCGGGGTATCGGGAAAGCCATCGTTGAGTCCCTGACAGCCGAAGGGGACACGGTCGTTTTTAATTATAATTCCAGCAGTACTGCAGCAGAGGATATTGTCGCGGCTGTGCAGAAGGCCGGCGGCCGGGCTGTAGCTTTTCAGGCGGATCTTTCCGATTACGAGCAGGCGCAGGGGTTTATCGAAAAAGCCCTGGACTATTTCGGCGGGACTGTGGATGCACTGGTAAACAATGCCGGTATCACCCGGGATCAGAGCCTGGCCATGATGAGCCCCGATGAATGGAACAGTGTAATCAATATTAATCTCAACGGCTATTTCAATATGTTGCGCGGCTGTGCTATGGAACTTGTAAAAAGTCAGGGGGCGGTTGTGAATATCTCTTCTGTCAGCGGTCTGACAGGGATTAAGGGGCAGTCGAATTACTGTGCCAGCAAACACGGTATTATCGGGCTGACCCGGGCATTTTCCAAGGAAATGCGCAAGGTAAATGTAAATGCCGTGGCACCGGGATTTATCGAATCTGATATGACAGAGAAACTGGATAAAAAATATCTCAAGGAGATGAAAAAACAGATCCCCATGCGCCGTCTGGGAAAAGCTTCGGAAGTGGCTGATCTGGTATCCTTTCTCCTCTCCTCAAAGGCCTCCTATATTACGGGGCAGGTCTTTACTATTGACGGCGGAATGACAGCGTAAACCGTAAGAATCACCTAATAATAATCCTTTTTATGGAGTATGTATGGCGAATGTAGGTTTTATCGGCTGGCGTGGAATGGTTGGTTCCGTGCTGATGGGCCGAATGAAAGAGAACCGTGATTTTGATAAAAATTTTACCCCTGTTTTCTTTTCAACCTCTCAGGTGGGGCAGAAAGCTCCCGATGTGGGGCGGGATGTTCCCCTGCTGAAGGATGCCTTTTCTCTTGATGATCTTTCTGAGCAGGATATTATCGTCTCCTGTCAGGGCGGCGGATATACGGAAAAAGTGTACGATGATCTGCGCAAAAGCGGCTGGAAGGGTTATTGGATCGATGCGGCCTCCACTCTGCGCATGCGTGATGAATCGGTGATTGTTCTTGATCCGGTCAACCGTAACGTGATCGATGCGGCCCTGGATGCAGGTAAAAAGGATTTTATCGGCGGAAACTGTACGGTTTCCCTGATGCTCATGGGGCTGGGCGGACTCTTTGAGAAAGGCCTGGTGGAATGGGTTTCCTCCATGACTTATCAGGCGGCAAGCGGCTCCGGTGCACAGAATATGCGTGAACTCCTTACGCAGATGAAGCTTCTTGGCGATGTGGCCGACCCCTATCTGCAGGATCCGGGATCATCCATACTTGAGCTGGATAAAAAGGTTGCCGATTTCACCCGTTCTGCAGATATGCCCGCGCAGAATTTCGGTGTTCCCATTGCAGGTAGCCTGATTCCCTGGATTGATAAACCCCTGGAGAGCGGACAGTCCAAGGAAGAGTGGAAGGGTTTTGCCGAAACAAATAAGATTCTCGGCAGATCCGATAATCCAGTGCAGATTGACGGTACCTGTGTACGTATCGGTACGATGCGCTGTCACAGTCAGGCCTTTACCATCAAGCTGAAAAAGGATCTGCCCATTGATGAGATCGAAGATATTATTACCTCTCATAACGAATGGGTCCGCTTTGTTCCCAATGAGCAGGAACGCACTATGCAGGAGCTCTCCCCTGCCGCTGTTACGGGCACAATGAACGTTCCCGTCGGCCGTGTGCGTAAAATGAAGATGGGCGGTGAATATCTCAACGCCTTCTCTGTGGGTGATCAGCTGCTTTGGGGTGCTGCAGAGCCGGTGCGTCGCATGCTGAATATTGCTCTTGACTATATTTCCTGAGGTGCCGCTTTATACTGCGGTTGACGGGGCTGTCTTTTCGGGCGGCCCTTTTTTATACAGATCCGCCCGGTGCCCGTTCAGTCATACCACGTGTCGAGAATTTCAGTGACCGCATTATAGATCTGTTCCGACACATTTGCCTTAGTCTGAAAATAGCAGTTGGTGTAGATAATAATATCACAGTTTTTGCGCCGATACATCTGTGTCTGATAGCCCAGAACAGACCCCGTATGACCCCGTTTTTCTCCGCGTACTTCCACCCCGAGGCCGTAGGTGCCGTCTTTGTATCCCGTGGGAATAGGGTTGAACTGTTCCTTGAAAACCCAATCTTCCAGGAGTGTCCCTTCAGCCAGCGCCTCTATCCAGATAAGAAGGTCTTCGGGAGTGGAGACAAGGCTGCCCGCTGCCCAGACCGCAGAGGCCGATTGATCGGTGTAGTCGAAAAGAATACTGTCACCGTTCTTTTCAAAATAGCCATGAGTCAACAGGGGCGATGCAAAAGAGTCGCTTTCCGCTATGGTTGCATGCATTCCCAGGGGGGAAAGAATATTATCTGATATATATTTTTCATAGGACATTCCGCTGATCTTTTCAATCAGCATGCCCAGAATAACGTAGTTGGTGTTGGCGTAGAGAAAGCTTTCCCCCGGCGTATGGGCAAGGCCTTTGTTTTGTGCAATTCTTACCAGTTCCCGGGGGGGCCAGGTTCGCTGTGGAGTTGCTATAAGTTCAGTGTCAAATGTGCTTTCTTTATAGGGAGCGTTGATATAATCATGCAGACCGCTGGAGTGATTCAGAAGCATGCGGATGGTTATATTGTCTCCCGCTTCCGGAAGAAGATCCGGAAAAAATGAAGAAACTGTGGAGTCCAGGGAGATGAGACCTTCCTGGTAGAGTAGTAGTACTGCCGTGGCCGTGATGGTTTTGGTGGTACTGCCAATTCTGAAGTAATTAGTTTCTGTTATTTTTTCCTTGCGCCCTGTATCGGCCAGGCCGGAGGTAATGGTTACTGTTTCACCGCCGGGCAGACGAAGGGCCGCCACTGCTCCGGGAGCATTCTGTGCGGCGCAGATACTGTCGGCGGCAGCGGATATTTCCCGGACAACATGATCGGTGGTGTCGGTTTTTTCAGAGCATCCCGGAATCAGGAACAGGAGCGAAATAATGAGTACGATTCTGTATACGATCTGCATAGAGCACCTCTTTGATATGACTATTTGTTGAGTATATCTTCAGTGCCGGAAAAATGCCATATAAATACGTGTACGGATCGTTTACGGAAATATCCATGCAGAATCCATTTTGTAGGGAATACTGACTTCCCGGGTGACACCGGAAGATATTTATTCTATACTTTTGATCTGGTATACTTTCGGGAGAATGATATATGTCTGAAACCACAGCTGTTGATTGTTCGATATTTCGTAAGAGTTTTGATAATGCCGACGATATGTTTTACATCACCGACAGGAACGCTAAAATTCTGTATGTGAACAGTTCCTTTGAAAGAATATCGGGATACTCCTTTACGGAGGCGTTCATGAAGACTCCCCGCCTGTTTAAAAGCGGGGCGATGTCCCGGGACTATTATGATGAGTTATGGGAGCATATCCTTTCCGGGGGTATATGGCGTGAGGAGATTATTAATAAACGGAAGGATGGATCCCTGTATACCGCCTATCAGTCGATTACGCCCCTGAAGGATCACGCAGGGCACATTATTCATTTCAGTGTGATTTTGCGGGATATCACCAAAGAAAAAAAACTCCTTGAAAGAATACAGACCGCCCGGTATGAAAGCGAACTGATTCTGAATAACACCAGTGATGCCATTTTTATGATGGATGTTACTGATAAAGATATTTTTTTGTATAATCGACTTAATCGCCGTCACGAGGAATTAACCGGCCTTACCACGGAGATCGTTCAGGGGAAAACTCCCTGTCAATTTCTGGGGGATGAGGTGGGAAGGGTGGTTGCAAAAAACTACCGCCGCTGTCTGGAACGCCGGAAAGAGTACACCTATGATGAGTATCTGGAGCTGCCCGGGGGCGGTCGCTGGTGGCAGACCCGTCTGACCCCTGTTTTCAGCGGCGACCGGATTACCCGTATTGTGGGGATATCCCGTGATATTACACGGGAAAAACAGGAACGCAAGGAATTGGAGGATTTCTTTGACCTGAATCTTGATCTTCTCTGCATTGCCGATACGGCAGGACAATTTGTTAAATTGAGTGCCTCCTGGGAGGATATTCTGGGATACACCCGAAAGGAACTGGCCGGTCAGGAATACCTGCAGTTTGTCCATCCCGATGATCTTGAATATACGATTGAGGCTATGGAGAAGCTCCGTGACGGCCGGAAACTGGTTAATTTTGTCAATCGATATCGAAAAAAGAACGGAACCTATATTTATATCGAATGGCGCTCCCAGCCCCGGGGAGATCTCGTTTTTGCCGCTGCCCGAAATATTACTGAACGTATCAGACGGGAACGGGAGCTGACTCACGCCCGGGAAGAGCTTATGCGAAAAACACAGCTTCAATCATTTCTTATGGATATTGCCCGCACCTATATTAATATTCCCGTTGATGATATGAATGATGCAGTTACCGCGGGAATGGCCCGAATCTGCCGATTTTTCGCCTACTTTCGGGCCTATGTGTTTCTCATTGATCATGCAGAGGATCTCTGCCGCCTTACCTACGAGTGGTGCGAAGAGGAGTATCCACCCCATACAAATGATATTCGTACAATACCACTTGCTGATATTCCCGAAGTTGTGGACGCCCTGCACCTGGAAACCCCCTTTGAACTGTCCGGTGTCTATGAAGAAGGGGAAAACAGTTTTATTAAACTGAAAAAAGAAAGTTCCGTTCACAGTATTATTATCGCTCCCCTGATAAAAGACAGGGGAATAATAGGGTTTATGGGGTTTGACAGTGATGATTCAGAAACAGATCTTCAGGAGTATGAACGGGATATACTCTTCTTTTATGCACAGATCACCACCAATATTATTCAGCGCCGGGAAATGGAGGAGAATCTCTACCGTCTCTCCACAACGGATCCCCTCCTCGGGCTGCTGAACAGAAACCGGTTTACGGAAATACTGGACCACGAGATTCATCGCAGCAGCCGCTATGGCAGTCCCCTTGCCCTGATAATGTTTGATGTGGATCATTTTAAAAAGATTAATGATACCTTTGGTCACGACAGAGGGGATGAGGTTCTGAAAACTGTCGGACAATCCGTGCAGAATATTATGCGCAAAACAGATACTCTCTGCCGCTGGGGCGGCGAAGAGTTTATGGTGCTCTGCAGTGAAACTGACGAAGAGGGAGTGCGCGTTTTTGCAGAGCGCATACGCAAAGTTGTGGCGGAAAAAACGGCAGAGAAAAGCACCCCTGCTACAATCAGTCTCGGCCTGAGTATATTTCACAGAACGGATAAACGGGAGGATATTCTCAAACGGGTGGATACTGCCCTGTATGATGCAAAGGAACAGGGGCGAAACAGAACCTGTTTTCGATAATTGAAATAATTGTCACATTGTAATAGTTACAAATTTTATTTTAAAGGGATTCTTTCAAGGAGAAAATTATGATTTCTTTCTCATTACCGGATACTGAAGGCGCCATCGTTACGGAAAAAGATCTTGCCGGCACATGGACGGTACTCTACTTCTACCCGAAGGATAATACTCCGGGCTGTACCACCGAAGCGATGAACTTTACTGCCCTGAAAGGGAAATTTGAAAAACTGAACTGCCGCATTATCGGTGTTTCGCCGGACTCCGTAAAAAAACACGAACATTTTTGCAATAAACATGATCTTTCGATTCAGCTTCTCAGTGATCCCGACCATATTCTTATCGATGCATTTGATGCATGGAAGCTGAAAAAGAGCTTCGGTCGTGAGTACATGGGACTGGTGCGTACAACCGTTCTTCTTGCTCCGGACAATGAAATTGTAAAAAGATGGGATAATGTGCGCGTAAAAGACCATGCGCTGAGCGTACTGAATTATCTTTCTGATATACGTAATAAAGAATCTTAATCGGGAGACAATATGCTCAAGGTAACGGATAATCTCTGGTGGGTTGGCGCACAGCATCCGGAGTTGCGTGTGTTTGATGTTATTATGAAAACCAAGTACGGCACATCGTACAATTCCTACATTCTCAAAACCGATGAAGGGAATGTTCTTTTCGAGACGGTGAAGATAAAGTTTTTCGATCAGTTTCTCAAAAATATCAGCGAAGTCTGTCCGCCGGAATCGATTAAATACATCGTGGTGGACCATACCGAACCGGATCATGCGGGCAGTCTTGAGCGGTTATTGGAATATGCTCCCCAGGCACGGGTGGTGGGGTCTGCCGTGGCGATCAATTTTCTGAAAGATATCTGTAATCGTGATATTCCCGCCCTTACTGTGGATCACGGTGACAGTCTGACCATCGGTGATGAGGAACTGCATTTTCTTTCGGTGCCCTTTCTGCACTGGCCCGATTCCATCTATACCTGGATTCCCTCTATAAAAACCCTGGTAACCTGCGACTCCTTCGGCTGTCATTATTCCGATGACCGGGTATTCAACGATCAAATCGAAGGTGATTTTTACCCGGCCTATAAGTATTATTTTAATATGATCATGGGGCCTTTCAAAAAGCATGTTCGCTTTGCCCTGGATCAGATCAGCAAGCTTGATATCGATATTATCTGTCCGGGGCACGGGCCGGTGCTGCGCCAGAATCTGGACTACTATCTTGATCTCTATGATGAATGGTCCCGTGAAGAAGCGCCGCAAAAACACAGCAAACCGCAGATAGTGAACGCCTTTGTTTCGGCATACGGCTACACCGAGGAACTTGCCCGGGAGATCAACCACGGTATTCGCAGCGAAATTGACGCGGATATTCATCTCTACGATATGGTAAATTCCGACCATGCAGAAGTGCTGGAGCATATTATCGAATCCGATGCATTTCTTCTGGGAACCCCCACCATCAACGGTGATTCCCTGCCGCCGGTGACCAATCTTGCCATGGATCTCAACGGGGTCGAGCACGGCGGGAAAGTTGCGGCGGCGTACGGTTCCTACGGCTGGAGCGGTGAGGGCCCGGATATGCTTAATAATCGACTCAACACCTGTCGCATGAATACCCTGGAACCGCCGTTTAAGGTTGCTTTCAAACCGTCCGAAACGGATATTTCCGCGGCCCGTGATTTCGGCGCACGTTTTGCCAGAAAAGTAATCGGAGAGTGGGAGCAGATCGGCAGTGATGCCGGTGACGGCAGAACCTTCTGGAAATGTACCGTCTGCGGCGAAGTGTTTGAAGGAGCACTGCCCCCCATGACCTGTCCGGTCTGCGGTGTCGGAGCGGAAGCATTTATCGAAGCGGAGCCGGATATCGTCAAATACTCGCACAACAGTGATATGCGGGCGGTTATTATTGGCAGCGGGGCTGCTGCCGTGGCTGCTGCCGAGGCCATTCGAAAGCGCAACAGTACCGCACAGATTGATATATTTACCGATGAGAATACTCTTCCCTATTACCGGCCTGTTCTCACTGAGATGATCAGCGATGCCTCTGTGACGGACGAGGAATTCTTTGTAAAGAATGATAATTTTTACCGGGAAAACCGGATTAATGTGCATCTTAATACACGCATAGAAGATATCAAGGCAGATTCAAAAGAGATAATTTGTGCAGATGGGCAGCGCGAATCCTACGATTCTCTTCTCCTTGCTACGGGGGCATCTCCCTTTGTGCCGCCCATTCAGGGTAAAGATCTGACAGGAGTTTTCTCCCTTCGCAGCAACGGTGATGTAAACCGGCTGAAGGAAACTCTTCATCGGGTTGAAACCAAAGAGGTGACAGTGATCGGCGGCGGGCTGCTCGGGCTGGAAACAGCCTGTGCCGTTGCCAAAATGAATAAAAATGTGACCGTTATTGATACGGCTCCGACCATTCTTCCCCGCCAGACAGATCGTGCGGGAAGCGCCTTTCTCAGCCGAATTATCGAAGACAGCCGGATAAAAATTATTACGGATACGGTTGTACAGGAGATTGTGGGGACCGATGGTACCGTGAGCAGTGTTATCTGCGCAAACGGAGATACCCATTCAGCTCAGGCCGTGGTGGTTTCGGCGGGGCTTTCTCCGAATACGGAGCTGGCGCAAAAGGCGGGGATTTCCGTCAATCGCGCAATTCCCGTCAACAGTCAGATGGAAACGGAAAAAGAGGGAATCTATGCTGCCGGGGACTGTGCAATCTGCAATGATACCTACTACGGTATCTGGGAACCGGCACTTCAGCAGGGAACTGCCGCCGGAGCTAATATGGCGGGGGAACGGGCCGAATTTACGGCGAAGATGTACCCGGCCACACTCAATGCTTTCGGTACGTCTCTCTTCTGTATCGGGAATATTCATGTCGATGAAAATGATCCCGCTGTACAGATTATCCGACGCCGGAATGATATCGACAGAACCTTTGTCAGCTACTACTTTGACAAAGGAATTCTTGTCGGGGCGCTGTTTATCGGTGATCTTTCCAAATCAGCCATGGTAATCAGCGGGGTAAACACGGGGGTTTCCTATCAGGAAGCTTTGGAT
>JBNJDQ010000004.1:0-43187 GCA_051745065.1 Fibrobacterota bacterium | reverse complement strand
CTGCAGATATCGGCCGATGTTGTGTGCCCCATGGTCAAACTCAAAGCAGTAGACGTACTTCCCGACCAGTGCAACACCCTTCGCATCGCCCCAGTCGTTGCACATGCAACTGCATGGCGCGGAGAGATCCATGAACACGCCAAAAAACGATGGCACAGGTATTGCTTTAGGCGTATTCAACTCTGATAAAAACGAACGATTCCAAGGAGAAGGAATGAGGAAAAAATTACTGGCAAAGAAATCCCACACGGAATGGTCATGGATACTGATGGTCGGCTTTTTTATACTGGGCATTTATAATTATATTTTCGGTCTTCTGGGACTGATCTGTATGACCGCCCCCATGGTGCATGCCCTGCGGGGACACGGCAAGCTGCACTGCTCCCACTACTGTCCCCGCGGTGCCATTTTCGGTAAATTCATTCCCGCTTTCTCCCGCAACCGACCGCTGCCCGCTGCAGCCCGGAAAAAATGGGTGCGCCATCTTCTGCTTATCATAATGATGGGGATGTTTACCCTCTCCATGATTCACAGCGGCGGCAATATCAATAAGATCGCCTTCGGCATCTTCCGGCTCATGGCGGTCTCCTTTCTCATGGGCATCGCCCTGGGGGTTATCTTCAAACCCCGCGCCTGGTGCCAGGTATGTCCCATGGCTCACGCCACAACAATGATTGACTCACTGAAAAAAAGGAAGGCGGCATGAGTATCATAATTGATCGGGATCACTGTATTGAGTGCGGATTCTGTGCAAATATATGTCCGAAACAGGCTATTTCTCCGCATAAAGACTATGGCTACACAATCTCGCAGGATACCTGCATATCCTGCGGGCTCTGTGTAAAAAAATGCCCCGTGGCGGCCATAGAGAAGCATGAGGCATAGCCTGGGAGGTTAACTGCCCCTGCCCACGGTCGTGAGCAGGGGCTGGACTCTTCGATCCCGGAAGGATAATCCGTGATTCCACAGTTGGATCTGATTTTCGTCCATTTTAAAGTAATCGGAGCGGGGCTGATGCCCCGGTTACTATATGTCGGTACTGCCACCGACGGGGCAGTTCCTTTTAATTCGCAGGAAAGATTCAAAAATCAGGATACTGAAACGGCTCAATCTCTTCGACCTCATCAACGAAGAGGATGTGTTTACTTCACGGAAAGCAGCCATCCGCTCTGCCCGCATAATTGCAGGCAGAGCGGATACCTGAATACCGCGCTAGGCTCTCCCCATTCGCAGAGCAAGGGCCGTTAAAAAGGGAGCAGCATAATCCAGAGCCACTTCGTTGGAATAATAATCCTTAAGAATATCAAAATACACCTCTTCTCCCTGAAAAGGAGCGTAGGGATCGTCAAACCCTGCGGGGAGTGAGAGGAAACGCTCCCAGTCAGCCCGTTCTGCAGGGCCGCCCACAAGGGCTCCCTCATTGAGTCCGGCAATATCGTTCAGCTGTGAATGAGCATACCGGGGAAAGCGCTCCCCCACACCCACCACAAAGGAAACACCCCAGGGGTTATGTCCCAGCATGTAGGCAATCTGATCCTCTGCAACGGTACGGTACTGCCCGTCACCCGTAAGAATTTCGTACAAGAGAACCATCTGCGCATCCGCCCCGATTTTTGCCGTCACTCCCCACACGGGGCGGGACGACCGGCCGAAGGGCTCCCGGGCACTCCGTGCGGCACAGGCAGTAACCTCCCTGTGCATAATCTCCGCAGCACGGTCCCGGCACAGCCCTGCATCCCAAGCGGCCACAGCCCCCAGAAACCAGACATTCCCCCAGGAAATCTCCGGGTTTTCAACATGTATCAACATGTTTTCAACATATTCCGCCGCAGCAGAATCCTGCGTCAGATCGTAGTACCATGCAGCACCGACAACCATGGCGTCGCGCCACTCCGAACGGGTATAGAACTCTTCCGGCCGGGTATTGCAGATATCGGGAAAACTGTCGCGCTGCGCCCAGAGATGCCGTGCCCGCTCACCGGCCCGTCGGCCAAGATCCGGTGCATCGGTCTCAAGAAGCTGCGCCCCGAGCGAACAGGCCGCCAGAACAATTCCGTTGAGGTTCTTGCCCCACCCTTCGTACGCGCTGCGCAGCCCCGCCACCTGATCCCGGTCTTCTTCGGGGCGGCGCCAGTGGAAATGATCATCTGCATGGCCTACCTGAAAAAAGAACCGTCCTCCGGCATCACCGCTCATCTTCAGAAGCCATTCCAGCCCGATGGCCGCTTCCTCAGAGAAGGCGCGGCGTACATCCCCGGGCACATCATGCGCATATCTGAGCGCACAGAGAAGCTCCAGGGTGGTGAAACCCGCAGTCATAACAAATTTGAGATAATCTCCGGCATCATGCCAGCCACCGGTAAGGTCCGCTCCGACATCACTGCCGTCTGCCCGGTGACACACTTCGTGCAGAGGCCCCGCCGTTCCGCAGCGCTGGGACTGTAAAAAGGAAAAAATTTTTTGGGATACTGTCGTAAAAACCGCCGGAAGGGAAATGGTAATATTCCCTGCCGGAGCACCATCTTCATACTCCAGCCGGTATATTCCGGCTGTCTTCAGCGGGCCGACACGCAGGGTGACAATTGATGAAAAAGCCCGGCCAAGCCCTGCGGAAGGGACCGGAGCGGCATATCCCGTCCAGACCTGCTCCCCTCCGGGATCCACCAGACGGAGCTTTTCCTGCGTAAGATCGTGCCGATCGGAAAAAAGGGTAATACGAACCGCTTCATCCCCGGGAGCACAGCTGCTGCAGCGTATTTCACTCATAATTCCTCACATCCAGGTTACATATTCGTCGGTGTAGCGGGTTCGGGGGGCCTTTGCCTCTTCAGGATACCCAAAGGCCACCACCGCCACGGGAACAATCACTGCGGGCAGGTCAAGGATTCGGCGAATGCCATCAATACGTTCCTGCCGTGGGTGAACCCCCATCCAGCATCCGCCGAGATCAGCGGCGGAAATAAAAAGGAGCATATTCTCTATGGCAGCAGAACAGTCCTGCAAAAGAAAACTCTCCGCTCCGCTGTGGGCCGCAGTGAGATCTCCACACACAAGAATACCGTTGCCCGCCCGCTGCAGAACCTCACCGTTGGCAAGATGCGGGACAAACTCCGCAAGACGCTCTCCCAGCACCCAGAAACGCCAGGGATCACGTCCTACGGCAGAAGGTGCCGCCATGGCGGCTTTCAGGATTTCTTCATAAAAAGGGCGGGGAAGGCGCTCACCGGTGTACTGACGAATGGATCGGCGGCGGCGAAACATGTCGTGACTCTCCATGGCTACGCTCCGTATGTTTTCAAATACTTTTCGATGGAATCGCGCAGGGCATCGGTAATAATAACCCTGCCGTCAACAGGCCGGTTATGCAGATATTCAACAACCTCGCGTATAGTCACAATAGAGCGGGTCTCCATGGAAAAATCCCGCCGGATCTGGGCAAAAGCGGAGATATTTTCTTTCCCCCGTTCCATGCGGTCCACGGACACAATCAGCCCTGCAATATCCACGGCGGCGTTTTTTTGCAGCACGGGAACCGTTTCATAGATGGAGGTACCCGCCGTGGTGACATCCTCAACGATAATCACCCGGTCACCGTTCTGCAGGGAATGGCCCACCAGAGAGCCTCCTTCACCGTGATCCTTGGTTTCCTTGCGGTTAAAGCAGAAAGAGCAGGAGACACCCGCCCGATACAGGGCACCTGCAGCTGTGGCCACCAGGGGAATCCCCTTATAGGCAGGGCCGAAGAGCACCGCGTGTTCAGAGCCGTACTCCTCGCGGATTGCCGCTGCATAAAACTCACCAAGCCGGTGAATCTGCTCACCCGTGCTGTACTTGCCCGTATTAATAAAGTACGGCGTTTTACGACCGCTCTTGGTAACAAAATCCCCGAAGGTCAGTACTTCGGATCGCACCATAAATTCAATAAACTCTTTCTTGTACTCTTTCATTTTACCTCCACGCGCAGGCCGTCCCACGCAAAATCCATGGTTTTATCAATATATGTTTTATCTTTTTCGTAATGTATTCCGTGACACATGTGCGTAAACAACACCCGCTGCGCGCCGATTTTACGGCCGATATCCACGGCCTCCGGGAGAATCAGATGAGTTGAATGCGGCGTTTCCGTCCGCAGGGCGTCAATAATCAACAGCTTCAGCCCCTGCATCTTCGCCAGGGTGCTGGCAGGAATCACCTTCACATCGGGGATATAGGCAATATCGTTAAAGCGGTAGCCGACACATCCCGTACATGCACCGTGCTCAACGGGCAGGGGGATGAAACGGATTCCCGCAGCGCGAAAGGGCTCCCTCACAGCTGTGCAGGTCAGGCGGGGAATGCCGCCGCCCACAAAGGTGGTGGGATCAAAGATATAGGAAAATGAACGTTCCAGAGCCGCCACAGTTTCCTCCGATCCGTACACGGCCAGCCCCCTTTGTGCGCCATGGGAGTAGGAGCGCAGATCAGGAACCCCCATAATATGATCGGCATGTTTATGGGTAAAGAGCACCGCGTCAAGATGTCTTACTTCCTCCCGCAGCATCTGCTCGCGAAAATCCGGCGGTGCGTCGATGAGAATCGTTTTGCCGTCAGTTTCCACAAGAACGGAGGAGCGCAGACGGCGGTGACGGGGATCATGGGCTGCTGCCTGACACACCCCCTTGGGACAGTGGCGGTAATTGCGCATCATACAGTCCACCGTGGGAACTCCGTGAGAGGTCCCCGTGCCCAGAAATGTCACTGCTGTTTCAGACGCCATTATCCACCGCTCCGTCGAAGCAGCTTCTGCAGAAATATTCCGCCGAGACCCACCGCCTGCAAAAATGCTGCAGGTGAACAGCCGTGCAGGCGCAACATTTTTCCTGA
The DNA here is from genome assembly GCA_051745065.1 of Fibrobacterota bacterium. GTDB lineage: Bacteria > Fibrobacterota > Chitinivibrionia > Chitinivibrionales > Chitinivibrionaceae > Chitinivibrio. Next base: position 38,324 of record JBNJDQ010000004.1, on the reverse strand, counting down.
GGCCCGCCCCAGGCAGCGCAGATTCCCGGAAAGGCGGTTTCCCCCTTCTGCTCGATACTCCACAAGCGGGGCATGTACCGCCGCAATGCGGGCCCGCTGCCGGTGAATCAGTCGCACGTAGAGTTCATATTCCTGCAGCATGGGCAGGGATTCATCAAAAAGCGTCTGCACAAGCTGGGACCGGCGAATCACAACCGTGGAAGTTATTCCCGGGAAGCTGTACAGAAGTATTGCCAGATTCTGCAAGCGCGGCACGCCGTGAAAAACCGTACGCAGAAGCCGCCCCTGTCTGTCATAGACCGCACTGCCGCAGTAGACGATATCCGCTCCGGTACGATGGAGAACAGCCTGCTGGCGGGCAAGTTTATCCGGCAGCCAGCGGTCATCATCATCCAGAAAGGCAACAAAGGTGCCCCGTGCCGCATGGATTCCGCGATTCCGTGCAGCGCTCCCGCCCCGGGCAACGGCATTTCGACAGATAATCAGGGGAACCGGACTGTCCCCGCGCAGACGCTCAGCCACGGCAGGTGTGTCATCCCGGGAGCCGTCATCAACGACAATGATTTCATCGGGCAGAAGAGTCTGTGCAAAGACCGACCGTACGGCCCGCTCAAGCAGGTCCGCCCGGTCTTTGGTGGGAATAACCAGAGAAAACTCCATCACGGAAGCACCAGCAGTTTGCCCGAAATGGAATTCTCCCGATCCTCCCGGCCGTCCTTGGCAATAACGATGTAGGTTCCCGGAGTTATTCCCTCTTCCGGTTTCCAGCGATACTGAAATATTCCCTGTTCCGTTTTATCCACACGGGCACCGTTATCGGCAGTCAGATGGGCCACGGCCCGCCCCGAAAGTGTATAGATATCCACGTAGGAGTTTTTGCTGATTCCTGCGATGGTCACTGCGTCATGGCGGCTCTTGACGTAGGGGTTGGGGTAGACTTTCAGTTCTTCATTCTCCTCGTTGGGAACCGTTTTACGCCCCAGGTCAACAGCGCTTAAACCGGAAAGGGAAGCCACCCAAAGGCGATTTTCCCGGGCATCCCAGACAAGATCCTCGGGGCTGGTGGCGTGCAGGCCGGTAACTGCTGATATTTCCGGATAGTTTTCATCCCGATGTACTGAAAAGGAATCCACCCCGCCGGCGGTATTGAGATATTCCCGCAGTTCGTAGAGCACGACCCCACCATCGCGCTCACCGGCCCAGACATCCGTACGCCGGTAGGGTACAGGAGCGTTAATACGGTATTGGGCACCGGGTTCCACGGTTTTAAGGCTTTGTGTACCGACCTCCCCGGTAACCATTCTCCCTGCACTGCGATCAAAGCGAAGGGCCCGCAGCCCGTCTTCGGTGGCACACAGCACCGTTCCGGAAGATGCCGCTGCAACAAAGGAAACAGTACTGCCCACCTCACCGGAATCGGCCACAAGGGCATCGTCACTCACAGCAGCCGTATCAAAATAATCGTTGGTGAGATCCAGAAGGGTGTAGTTCCCACGGGCATCGTTAAACTGAATGTAGAGAGTGGAATCATTGCAGGCGGAGATGTAATAGGGTGAACGCTGATCATCCTCCAGAACATTTCCCACGTAGCGATGCTGCCCGGTCTCCGGGTCAAAGGCCCAGGCATAGGGCTCCTGGGATCCGTCCGTATGTCCCCAGTACAGCCCCCACACTGTCCCGCTGTAATCGCAGTGCAGACCGTCAACCTTCATCCAGCCGCGCCCCTTTCCGGTTGTATCAAAATAGGGCGGCTCCTCCACAGGAGGATCAGGATCAATAATCAGGCGCGACCATTGACCGTCTTTGTATCGCTTGGCATGATCACTGGGGCTGCCGATCCAGATAGCTCCGGCAGAATCCTCAGCAATTGCCATAATGGTATCGGAGCGTCCCAGCTCACCGTAGCCCGGCGAGGGTTCACCGAAATAGTCATAGCTGCCGTTCTTGATGCGCACAATTCGGTCGGTACTGTTGGGATCCGTCCATGATTCGTTATATTTCGAGAGTTTCGGTACTATCCAGAGAGCGCCCCTGCTGCTGAGCATAATACGGGAGATGGTATTCGTGCGCAGACCGTCCAGGGTGATTCGCCGGGAACCGTCTCCGGGGGAGAAAATCTCCGCACTGTAGCGCATCCCGCCAATTACAATCCGTCCGTCGGAAAGTCGCGTTAAAGAGACGATCGTATCAGGTGCCGGCAGTTCCTGAACTGTATCCAGAACTGTTCCGTCAGCCTCAATGCGTTCAAGAGCACCGCCGTTGGCGGCAAGATAGGTCGCACCGTCTTCAATGGCCGGAGCGGGAAGAAAGATGATTTTGCCGGAATCCGTGCGAAAAATACTGCGGGAGCGCTCATCGTCCCCGGATGTGGGATAGCGCTCCCAGAGAAAGGGATCTGAAAAAGCAAGGCTGCCCAGGCGGTCCTCCACGTCGGGAAAAGCCATGGGCACAGTATTTACAAAGGCGTAAAGCGTATCTTCGGAGAGAAGCATATTCCGCACAGCTCCTTCTATGGCGGCACCGCTGCTGTCCTGACCAAAGGAGGAGATCGTTGCGGTAAAGGTTTCCTTCTTCGTATCAAAGAGAGAAATACCTGCGGAATGCCCCACAATAAGATGAGATCCCACCGGCAGTATGGATTCTATTTGAACATCGCCCATCACCTGCAGTTCTGTAAAACGATCAGCCCGGCGGTGAAGTCCGTTCAGGCGGTACAGTGTTCCGTCGGCACCGCCGCACCAGAGTGCGCCCTCTGCATCGCGCGTAAGCACTGACAGAGCGGGATTATGCAGTCCCGCCCCCCGGGGGAAGCGTGCCGTATCACCGGTATATTCGGCAAGACCGCCGGAGGTTGCCAAAAGAATCGCTCCGCCATCCTGCACAAGTGCATCGGTGACCCGCTTCGGACTGCTGTAATTTATAATTCGATTCATACCCGCCATGGACAGGGAGAACAGAATACTGACAAGAAAGAAGGACTGTCGCATCATGGAATACCGCTTTTTCATGTTGAATAATCAGTGATAGTAATATATAATTGACCAAGGTATTGGATAAAGCAAATCTGGACGAAGAATGAATATATACCACAGAATCTACAAACTCTACAAAAAACGGTTTACTGTACAGCAGATTGCCGCAACTACGAATATGCCCCTGAAATCGGTGAAAGCAATTATCCGGAAACTGAATTCCGATGATTCCAGCAGCGCCGGAACAAAGGAAAAATCCAGGCAGAGCAGTAAACAAAGGGATCTCTCCCCCTATCTTGATGCCCATGTTACAAAACAGCACACCCATGTGACAATTGATTTCTCCGGATTCTTCACGGCTGAATTCACCCAGATCATCCGCCGGGAGATAAATCAGGTCATCAAGGATTCCTCCACACCGCAGATCGTCCTGAAAATTTCGGATATATTTGAAGCGGATACGGAAGCCTTCACATTCCTTAAAAAAACAGCGGCCCGCCTGCGGCAAAACGGCCGGACGATTATCCTCTTTTCTCCCCCCGAAAACATCGAAGCATCCATGGAGAAATCCGGAATTGAAAAGGAAGTCAAGGTATTGGGCACGCGGGCGGCCTTCGACAAGTACATCTACAGCCTGTCATCAAAGGCCTGACCCCGTCCCTTCACGGTACTACAACCCCTGACACACGGTGATCGCCGCCACACCAAAGATATCCCGGGCACTGCAGCCGCGGGAAAGATCATTCACCGGCCGGGCAAGCCCCTGCAAAACGGGACCGTACGCATCTGCCCCGGCAAGGCGCTGAGTAAGCTTGTAAGCAATGTTTCCGGCATTGAGATCAGGAAAAATCAGGATATTGGCCCTCCCTGCAAGGGAGCTGTCGGGGCATTTTTTACCGGCCACAGCCGGAACAAGGGCGGCATCGGCCTGCAGCTCCCCATCACAGACAATTTCCAGATCACTTTTTGCCGCCGCCTGGGCGGTAAGTTCTGCAGCTTCGCGGATTTTTTCCAGGGATTCATGCTGCGCACTGCCCTTGGTTGAGAAACTGAGAAAAGCGATACGCGGAGTGTCCTCCATGAGTGAGCGGTACGTTTTCGCCGTTGACAGCGCAATATCACGCAGGGCCTGCGCATCGGGGTCGGGATTGACGCCGCAGTCGGCATAGAGCAGGGTTTCGTCCCCCGCCGGGGTGGGCTCCTTCAGATCCATGACAAAGCAGCTGCTGCCCGTGGCAATTCCCGCAGCTGTACCGATAATCTTAAACGAGGCCCGCAGCATATCCGGAGTAGAGGCGATACTCCCCGCAACGAGACCATCAGCCTCTCCCAATCGGGTCATCATGTTTGCATAATAGAGGCGGTCCTGCATCATCTTGGCATAAACTTCATCAAGGAGCCTGGGATCGCGGCCGGCGTCACGCTCTGCGCGAATTTCCCGCAGTTTCTGCGCAAACTCCCCGCCGCGCCCGCTTTTGTGATGATCCACCGTGTCAAAAAGAGGCGTCCCGATACCGGTTTCCTTCACCCCCGCCTGAATCTCTTCCTCCGTCCCAATGACGGTTACACGGGCAACTTTTTCCGAAACAACCATCTGCGCAGCCTCGATAACCCGGGGATCCTGCCCCTCGGGAAATACCAAACGCGCATCTGCAGCCTGAGCTCTGCTGATCAATGAATTAAGTACGGCCATAGATTACCTTCTGTTAAACTGTCTTCCTGGTGTGAAAAATATAATGGTCACACCGGATATTTCACCATAAATTCGTATTATTTATATGAGATACTCTGAAGTCGCGACATGATCAGCAGGTTTCCGCTTTCAGCGGGCGGCCAAAACCTCCTTCCCCTTCACTTCCTGCGGCAGCCGCTTTTCGGGTCGCGAGCGCCCCTGCACAGCTGGCGCCGCAGTGTGTTCAGGCTCAGGGTATTTTTGGCGCGCTCCCATCGCGGCGAAGGCACGTTCTTTGCTTCGCTCCCGCTCTGTCGGCAGAGGAAAACGTACAAGGAAAACCGGAATACCTGAACAGCGGCTCTGCCGCGCGTTACGGACAGGAAGGGACCGAAGGTGTGCGGCGTAGCCGTACCGAGCGAAGCGACGCCCTGGAATGGCCGGACGGTGAGGCCCCGCCGAACCGGAACGCCCGAAAAAACAGGCACCAAAGGCAGTAAACCGGAAAAAATAACCGTACGGAAAAGTGTCGTAAACGCAACAGTCCCGTGAGTGGTATATCAACGTTTCTACAGGGGAAATGGGAAATACTTTTCTCTCCGTCCCCATCGGTGATATATTTTATCCAGTTACAGCAAAAAGTTATAACAGAACGGACAGCATATGCCCAAGGCAGCAGCACCGCGGGAAAAAATAATCCTGCGCCGACATGACCCTGACCGAATCAGCTCTCTCATGGAGGATCTGAACATTTCCCCCATGCTTGCCGCCATTCTCGCAGGACGCGGACTGACGGACTTTGAAGAAAGCCGCCGCTTCTTCAATCCCGCCCTCTCTCATTTCCACGAGCCCTTTCTCTTTCGTCAAATGAATGATGCCGTCGAACGTATCATGCGGGCAATCACTGCACAGGAAACGATCTGCATCTACGGCGACTACGATGTTGACGGCATCAGTGCAACATCCTTCATGATCCGCACCCTGCGCACCTTCGGCCTTTCCTGCTTTTATTATGTCCCCAACCGCCTCACGGAAGGGTACGGAATCTCCCCTGCCGGCCTGGAGGACATCCACCGTCGCGGTGCAGATCTTGTAATCTCCGTTGATACGGGTATTACCGCCGTGGAGGAAGTCACCCATGCCCGCAGTCTCGGTATGGATATCATTATTACGGATCACCACGAACCCAAAAAGCAGGAACCGGACTGTATTGTTCTGGACCCAAAATCCCGCGACGAAACCTATCCGGACCGCAATCTCTGCGGGGCCGGAGTCGCCCTGAAACTCATTCAGGCACTCTGCTCCTCCATGGATGCGCCGCAATCTGTCTGGATGAATGAACTTGATCTGGTCGCCCTGGGAACAGCTGCGGATATCGTTCCCTACACCGGAGAGAACCGGGTTATCAGTTACTTTGGCTATCAGCAGATGAGCCGCACCATCAATGCCGGGCTCCGGGCGCTCATGGAAGAGCAGAACGTCTCCACAGGACGTATCACCACCGCTGACATCGTCTTTCGCCTTGCCCCGGCTATCAATGCCGCAGGGCGCCTGGGTGATCCCGCCCGGGCAGTGGAGCTGTTCCTTTCCTCCGGTGAAGGTGAATGCCGGCTTTATGCACAGAATCTGGTTAAGAAAAACCGTGAACGCCGTGGCTATAACAGCCGGGTGGAACGGGAAGCCGATGCCTGGGTACAGCAGTACAGCAGCCTCTCGGAGGATTTCGCCCTGGTTGCCGCAGATCGGGGCTGGCATGCCGGCGTCATCGGTATTGCCGCCTCCAAAATTGCAGAACGGTACTGTCGGCCGGCCTTTATCTTTTCCATTGATACAGATGGTGTCGCTCACGGTTCCGGCCGTTCTATTCAGGGGTGCAACCTGATCAGCGCCATGGACAGCTGCAATGATCTTCTCACCCGCTACGGCGGACATACCATGGCGGCGGGAGCAACACTTGATGCCGATAATATTCCGGAGTTCCGCACACGCTTCAAGGCCGCGGTCCGCGAACAGATCACCGAGGACGATCTGATTCCCAGCATCTATGCCGATGTGGAAGTACGCATTCCCCAGCTCACACCGCGTTTTTTCCGTACCCTGCAGAGAATGGAACCCTTCGGCCCGGGCAATATGCGGCCTGTGCTGTACACAAAGGATGTCGAAGTCAACAGCGTCAAACGGGTGGGAAAAGCCGGAGCACATCTGAAGATGCGCGTTTCCCAGGCAGGACAGCAGATCAATGCAATCGCCTTCGGTTTCGGTGAACGGGCAGAGGAAATCCGCCGCAGCACTCAGCGGGAGATTGCCTACACCCTGCGGGAAAACACCTTTAACGGCATGACATCTCTTCAGATAGAAATAAAAGGCATTATCACCTGAATTCCCCCGTCCCGATCAATGCCGGTATTTCCTTGCTGAATTCCCAAAACAGCGTTATAATAACAGGAAATAAGGGGTGCTTATGTACAAAATACGTATAACAGAAGAAAAAAAACTGATTCGCGTGGAGTTATCCGGACAGGTTCATCTCAGCAATATCTTCGGAATCCAGCAGTTTCTCTTTCATGATCCCTCCTACCGTAAGCGTCTTGCCGTACTGCTGGATTTTTCCGCGGCAGAAGTGTTCCCGGAAGAACGGGGCAAGGATGTACTGAAACTTGCCATTCAGTCAATGAACAAACGGCCCTTTGACGAAACTGCACGGATTGCCTTCACTGCAGGAAGCAACTACAAATTGGCGACGTATCTTGAAACCTACCGTCTTGCCACCGAGGAAATGCCCTACATGATCCGCATCTTCGAAAATGCCGAAGAAGCGGAAACATGGCTTACCGGGGACTGATGCCGGCAATCTCCCTGAGGTCATTGACATACTGATCCTCCGCAGAAGCAAACTGACGGTAGGCTGTTTCCAGGGCACCGATTAATCCGCAGGTTTTGCTTTTATCATCAAGAATCAACTGATGTTCGCATTCACCGTCAAAAATACAGGCCAGTTTCCCCGCATCCATGTGGGCGCGCAAAGGGCCGTCATCGGAGAGACAGGCTGCACTTTTACGAAGAGCGATACTGCGGCGGTGAAAATCCTCAGCGGTGCCGCTGATATCGTAGAGAACATTTGTAAACTTACTCATACAGGTACATCCCGTGATAATAATTGTAATATTATTTAATATACAACAGGAAGCATGAAAACGGAAATGCAATTATTCCAAAAGCCGTTTCTCTGCGCTCATGTTCACAAATATATTTTTGTTTTTTAAAACATACCTCTTCGGGAGAACATCTATGAAACAATTCTATGCGGTCCTGACTCTTATACTGCTGCTCACCGCCTGTAACGACGGCCCGGTTCGGCTTACCGGATCCACGGGCGACGGCATAACGTCCTCACTTACGGACCTCGATCCGGCATACCGCGGCTACACCTGGCATATCCCCGCCTACCGCACCCCCTGCACACTTCCCCTCAATCCCTTTTCTGGCACCACGAATTTCACCCTTTCCGCCCGGTCTGCCCAGGCCGCAGGTTCGGTACGCGTCCTCTTTCTCAATCAGAACGGAAGCATTGTTCACAGCCGCGAGCTGTGGGTAGGTGCCGATTCTTTGCATCACGACTCATTCTACGGATCCGCCCGTTCTGTCAGAGTCGAGGCACTTACCTTTTCCGGAGAGCTTTCTCTCTCGGTTCAGCAGAAATACAGCGATGTCATCATTGATGATTCCGATCCCGATCCGCATACCTTCAGCTGGAGCATTAACAGTGCAGAACTCAATCACGATTTTATCCGTCAGCGTATCGGATTCAATTCCGGCAGCTATGCATACCATATACAATCGGCTCACGCCCTTGCGGGAAGCTCTGTGCAGGTACGTTTCTACGACTACGCAGGAAGCCTGACCCACAGCCGTGAAATTTCTCTCACCGGGGATATGAATGAAAGCCTCACACAACAGGGCAGCCCCGAATATATTGAAATTGATATGACGGGATTTTCCGGCTCTTTTAATCTGACCGTGGAAGAACGCTGAACGAAGAAGAATCGCTATTCCGGCAGCAGAATACTCTCACGGAGCTGCGGAAACACGTCTTCCGCTGTCAGAGTCATGGACTCCAGGCGATCGCCGTCAAAAATAAAGCCGCCGCGTACAAATTTACCCGACAGCATCAGGGGAATCCAGTAGCGATCATCCTCCCACATATTGTAATAGGGCATTGCTGCAGGGGTGCACCAAAAGGGCTGCGCCTCATCGGTGTCGCACAGGGTTCCTGAAAAAGAGTCCGCTGTAAAAACCCAGCCACGAATCGAATATCCGTCACGAAACAGAAAGTTAAGCTCCGTGACATAGTTCAGATCTGCCGGACACAACCCCACCTCTTCTTCGCACTCACGCACGGCAGCCTCGCGAATCGTCTCGCCGGGTTCAACCCGTCCCCCCGGTGCATTAAACTTTCCCCGACCGAGGCCGCGCAGTTTTTTTATCAGGAGATACTCATTCCCCCGCCGGATAAAGGTCAGAACGGCATGATCCTGAAAGGGGAAAGTATCCCAGTCGATTTCCGCTGCCTGTGTATTACTGTTCATCATTCACCTCTTTCAATATATCCTGTACAACCAGAGACGCCAAACTGAAACCGAATACACCGGTCACCGGTAGCAAAGATCCGTTCACCCCGCTTTCGCCGTCCGCCTGTCTGTTTGCGCCCTGTTCATCACTGAAGACCGTGCGGATTCCCGTGGTGATACCGCGCTCACGCAGTTTCCTGCGCACAATCTTTGCCAGGCGACAGGTATGGGTTTGGGAAATATCTGCACTCTGCACGCGCAGGGGATCAACCTTCAAAGCCGCCCCCATGGAGGAAAGTACACACACTCCTGCAGCCTGAGCCGAAGCAAGAAGATCCACTTTGTCTTCCACGGAATCAATTGCATCGATAATGTAATCATAGGAAGAAAGCATGAAGTCACCGCGTGTCTTTTCGCTGTACCGCCGGGAGAGCACTGTCACCAGAGCATCGGGAGCAATACGGGCACAGCGCTCTGCCAGAACATCCGCCTTCAGACGGCCTGCGGTATCGGGATATGCCGGAAGTTGACGGTTGATATTTGACGGAGCCACTCTGTCAAAATCCACGAGGGTCAGAGAGCGCACTCCGGTCCGAATCAGGGCTTCAGCGCACCAGCTGCCCACACCGCCCAGACCGAAAAGGATAATTCTTTTTTTCTGCAGTTTTTTAAAGGCTTCGTTTCCCAAAAGAAGCAGGGATCTGCTGAAACCACCGTTCATAGCTCCTCAGTACATTACCGGTTGTTATTCCATAAAAATATGCTATACTTGGTTCAGAACAAAATAATACTCTACAGGGGGATCCATATGAATATTTTGCAGAAATGTGCACTCTTTCTTACGGTAATTACCGCAGCAGTAACAGGAAGTGAAGACAAGCTTCTGGTGTTCCAGAACAGCGGAACGTCCTTTGATAAAGTCTATGCCAGCATGCAGCAGGAACTTCAGGCGGACTTCTCTCTGGTGCGGATTTACTCCGATGATCTTATGCAGCCTTCCGAAATGGCAAATATACTGGAAAAGCATGCCCCGGATCTTGTGGTGCTCATGGATAACAACAATATCCGCTCATACCGAAACTATATCAGCGGGCTTACGGACAGCGCAAATATTCTGCCGTCCCTGTCTCTCATGGGCGCCTTTGTGAATAAAGAGATTGAAGGTATGCCCCGGGCCGTAGGGATCAGCTATGAAATCCCCATTGTCACAAGTGTCATGAATCTTCGCAGTATACTGGAAACAGATACAATCAAACTCGGCATTGTATACCGTGAATTTCTGCAGGACTTCATCGCCCGCAATCGAAAATACTGCGAGGCCGAAGGCATCAATCTGCAAACCTATTACGTGCCGGAAAACGAAGATCAGTACACAAAGTTTCTTAAAGTCGGCCTTCGTCAGCTTGCCGAAAAGGATTCAGTCAACACCATTTGGGTTCCCAACGACAAGGTCTTTTTGTCGCCCTCAGCTATCAGCAATATATGGATCCCCTTTTCTGAAAAGTACGACATTAACATAATCGTCGGAGTAACCACCTTTCTTCTGCCCGACATCGATTTCGGCACCTTTGCAGTTGTACCCGACCTGGCCGCCATGGGTCAGCAGGCTGCGGATATGGTTTATACCCTGAAAGCACAGAACTGGAAGGCAGCCACACAGGTTGTGGAACCGCCCATTTCAATCTTTAAGATGATGAATATGGATAAATTCGAAAGCCCCCTCGACAGCAGTCGCATTTACAGTATCGACAGCATTGTCGAATAAAGACGGCGGCTATCAGGCAAAGAGATTATAGATCCGTCCGATAAAATAAAAATAGAACACCAACAAAAATGCCCCCTCCCAGCGGGGTATTTTTTTATCCACCGTAATAACAATAAAGAGCAGGGTAACAGCCACAGAAAAGGGCAGGGAGAACTCTGCAATGGTCGGGCTGATATTCAGATCACCAAAGAGCCGGGCAATACCCATAACAATGAAGGTATTAAAGATATTGCTGCCTACGATATTACCCACGATTATATCGGGTTTATTCCGCCGGGCAGCGGAAATCGATACCATCACTTCGGGCAGTGATGTACCCAGGGCAACAGCGGAGAGGGCTATTATCTCTTCGGCAACATTAAATATCTGTGAAAGCTCAATAACCGATTTTATGGTGTACTCCGCCCCGAAATAGATAAACACCGGAGCCAGAATGATCTGCACAACTGCCGCGGGGTGCAGAACCGTACGGGCCGGATGTTCATCCCCGCGCCCGCCGGAAAGAGTCTGCATCAGGTAGAGGACCAGGCAGATAAGGCTGATAATGGCCTCATTGAAAGAATACGAGCCGTCGGCAATCATGAAATACAACAGAAAAGATGACGCCAGAAGCACGGGAATATCGCCGTGCAGCATATCAATAGTAATCTTCATCTGCCGCGTCATCAGGCTTCCCACACCGAGAACCAAAAGGATATTGGTTATATTGGAACCGAGAACATTCCCGCTGACAATCCCGCTGGCATCGTTCATTACGGCAACGACAGATGAAACCAGCTCCGGCAGAGAGGTCCCCACGCCGACAATTATGACGCCGATGACAAATCCGGGCAGACGGAAATAGCCACCCACTTCCTCGGCGCCTTCCACAAATGAGTCCGATGCTTTCACCAGAACGGCAATGCTGACAACAAGAACACCGATCCAGAGCAGCGCTGCCATTACCGGCCTCCCGTATGGCCGAACCCGCCATCTCCGCGTTCAGTACCGCTGATACTGGCGTGTTCCGTATATTCCGCATGGACCACCCGCGCAGCAACAGCCTGAGCAATACGATCTCCCCGCTCGATGCGAAAAGGTTCCCTGCCGTGATTAATAAGAATCACCTTTATCTCCCCGCGGTAATCCGAATCGACCGTTCCCGGAGCGTTTAATACCGTCACACCGTACTTGACTGCAAGACCGCTGCGTGGCCGAATCTGCACTTCGCAGCCCGGGGGTATTTCAAACACAAGCCCTGTCGGTACGAGGAAACGCTGCCCCGGCGCAATTTCACACACAGATTTACAGGCGGCACGAAGATCCGCCCCGGCTGCACCGATGGTCATTTGGCGCGGCAGTTCAATACCTGCTGCATGGGACAAACGCTGTACTCCGATTGTTACGTTCACAGTGCTACCTCCGCAATAGAATTCCCAAAAGGTAAATATACATTCACCCTTCTCTATATGACGTGGAAATTATCTGACACTCTTTCTGTGCCGCCCGAGCTCAGGGACACGTACCAATGAATGCAAAAACGCACTCCTCTGCAACAAAAACGCAGCAGCTGCAACACGCACTTCCCTCACAAATCAAACGCACGGACTGGCAGCATATTTGCTAAGGTGTTTGATAAACCAATGGAGGTCGTATGAAAAAATATATTCTGATTTTAAGTACAATGTGTTTGTTTGCCCCCCTTTGGGCTCATCCGGACCACGGTACGCTTTCTGCCCTGGATACCTCGGAAAGCTCCGGTCTGAAGCAGATCACATATCCGGTCCACCCGGAAGTAATGGGGCAGGCGGCAATCCGGTTTCGCCCAATCGGCCATTTTCGCACCAAATACTCCGCTGAAACCGGTGCACCGCGGCAGGGTAATCTTGTCCCGGAAAACAGGGGGATCATTGAAATTGACACCCTCTATCGCCAGGGACTGCAGAACCTTTCGCAGTTTGAGTATATTATCGTGCTCTACCATTTTAATATAACCCGAACCTGGTCACCCTTTGTGAATCCGCCGGATTCCAAACATCATTTCGGGTTATTTGCAACACGCTCCCCCAAACGGCCAAATCCCATCGGCTTTTCCGTTATTCGCCTGGACAGTGTCGACACAGAGAAGGGAAATCTCTACCTGAGTGGCGTAGACGCCTTTGACGGAACACCGGTTCTGGATATAAAACCATATCTCCCCTCCGTGGATATCATCGAAAGTGCAGTAAACCGAAAAACCGAAGAAGAACTGGGACATCACAACGAGACATACATCAACGATTCCACGATGTTCCGCTAATATGTATACTGTCGCCAATGCCGCCGCTCTGAGCGGCGCCTTTCTTTGGGCTCTCGGAGCGGTGCTTTTCAGAAAAACCGGTGCATCTCTGCCCGTATCCGTGCAGAACCTTCTCCGCCACAGTGTTGCCGCAATAATTTTCCTCGCTATTCACGGCACACTCTCCACGGCGAAGCTTCCCATATCCGCCGCTACAATTCATCTCTTTATCCTCAGCTCTTTTTTGGGAATCGCTCTTTCGGAAACCCTTTTCTTTCAGGCATTAAAAGATATCGGCACCGGAAAGACCGCCCTGATCGGCACCCTTTACACACCGGTTACCCTGATTCTTTCATTCTGTTTTCTGAATGAACAGCTCACGGCAACATGGTACGCCGGCGGCCTGCTGATTCTCAGCGGAATATTCCTCATACGCCCCGGTGCACAAAGCATAAAAAGCCCTCACCACCTGCGCGGAACAGCCGCCGCCATGGTATCTGTAATATCCGGAGCCGCCGGAACAGTTTTGATCAAACCCCTGGTGGACTCCGGTCCCCTCATACCGGTTATCACCCTGCGGCTTCTCATCGCACTCCCCATGCTGTGGACTGCTGCACGGTTCTCCGGAGGCTGTGTCCTGTCATATCTCTCACCTCTGTACGGAAAAACGGGGCGCCGTTATCTCTTTGCCGGAACTCTCCTGGCAGATGTTGCAGCCGCATTGCTCTGGATGTATGCCATACAACGCGGGTCCGTATCCGCAGCAACGATCCTCTCACAGACTTCCACGCTCTTTGCCCTGATTCTTGCAGTGATTATTCTCGGCGAACCCCTGACGCACCGCCGAATCGCTGCACTGGCTCTTACAGCTTCCGGGGCTGTACTCAGCATATTGTAACCAAGGTATCACTTCATCCGCTGCAATTCTGCAGTTTTTCCGGGCAGGGTAAAAACCGGAAAACAGAAATTCCCGCAAAACGCTCTTCATTTTGGCCCCTGTGCCGCAAGGGCGTGCAGGTTCTCTTTGTTATTGCCCATCTCAATCAGATATGATATACTCTGATAAGAAACAGGAAAGGCGGATCATGAAGAAAACTACTATCCTGAAGTACTATAAGAAAAGTGCTCTTGCCCTTGTATTTATGACAACAGGGGCTTTTCTCATTTTTAACATACTCCTTGCCATAAAAGACAAAGAAAGCCGCGTTGAAACCCTTTCCCGGGAATACCTGCAGATCAGCAGGGAAACCCTGAAAAACAGAATCCACCATGTACGCAGCACAATCCGTGAAAGAAGAGCATCGGGGTACCGAAGGTACGAAGCGCTGCTTCAGGACACGCCCCTGACTCCATGCGGGGATACACCATTGCAGGAATTCACCCTTCCCCAGAAAGGTTCCTGCCCTGATTCAATAGCGGCCAAACGCCCCCGCATTGCCGATGCATCAGCCAGGGGAATCGTTTATGTCTATGAACAGGACCTCTCTCTGCCCTCATGTATGTACCGCCTGCAGCCTCTGGACTCCGGCAGAGTGCGTGTACGTTTTGTGGATCTGTCCCCTCTTGAGAAAGAAATTCAGCAGGAAGTACTGCGGCATATTACCACAGCCCGGTTCGGGGAGGACAATTCAGAATACATCTTCGCCGGCACCTGGGATTTCATCAGCCTTTCGGGACCGTACCAAAACAAAGATATACGCACCATTGACTCCGCACGGGGCCTCGCAGCAATGAAACAACTCATACTCATTGCAAAACAGGGTGGAGGTTTTACCAGATACACCATGCCCTTTACCGATACCACGGACACCACTTTCATTAAAATCAGCTATGTCAAGCCCATTCCCGAATGGAAGTGGTACATCGGATCGGGCATTACAATTACAGACATCCGGAAGAAAACAGCCCGCATAGAAAATGAAATGAACCGGACAATTATTCAGAACCTTCTGTTTTCCCTGCTACTGCTTCTGGGTATTATCTATGTTATTTATACGATTAACAGCCGTTTTGCACGCAAGATATCCAATGACGTCAAGCATATTATCACCTCTCTCAATACCCTTCTGAATGACGGAATAAAGATAAACACCGAACCGATACTATTAAAGGATTTCACCATAATTGCACAAAAGGCCAACACCTTTCTCGATAAAAAGAACGCCCTGGAAAACGAACTTCTTCTGAAAGACCGGCGTTTTCGCAGTATTATCAATACAGCTCCTTTGGGAATACTTCTGGTTACCCTCGACGAAGAGGCCGACACTCTGGGAAAGACCCTGCAAAACTCACGGATCACCCTGTTTAATCCCGCCTTCTCAAAGATGCTGGGGTTTGCCCACAGTACGCTGATTCGCAAAAGTATTACCACCATAACACATCCCGAAGATATGGAGCAGGAAAAAAGTATTTTCCGTCATTTAACCGCCCCCGACTTCACCTACGAAACTGTGGAGAAACGGTTCATTTCCATCGATGGCAATACCCTCTGGACAAATACAACCTATACCCTTCTGGAAGAAGACCGTCGCGAAATACTGATTCTTGTGGAAGATATTACCCGCCAGAAAGCACTGCAGGAACAGCTGAAACATACGGAAAAGATGGAAACCATCGGCCAGCTTGCCGGGGGCGTTGCTCACGATTTTAACAATCAGATCGGCGGTATTATGGGCTTTGCCGAACTGATTCAGGCAGAAGCGGATACAAACAGCCCTGTCAAAGAATATGCCGACAGCATTATCAAGGCAGCAAACAGCTCAGCAAAACTGACCTCTCAGCTTCTGGCCTTTGCCCGAAAAGGCAAATACAATATGCAAATACAGCGCATCAATGAGATCGTTAATGATGTCACCAGGCTGCTGAAACATACCCTGAACAGAAATATTCGCATCAATCTTGATCTGCACTCCCCATCCCCCGCTATCAAGGGTGACGGCACCCAGCTGGAAAACAGCATTCTCAACCTGGCCATCAATGCAAAAGATGCCATGCCCCGCGGAGGAGACCTGACTATTTCAACAGGAGAGCGCCGTCTTTCAGCCGCCGACATACACATGGCGGTAATCAAGGATATTACCCCCGGTCCGTATGCATTCATCAGCGTTGCCGACACAGGTACCGGCATCCTGAAAAAGGATCTTTCCAGCATTTTTGACCCCTTCTTTACAACCAAAGCAGTGGGGAAAGGCACCGGTATGGGCCTTGCCGCCGTATTCGGCACCGTAAAGAATCATGACGGAACCATCACTGTGCAAGGCACGCCCCAAAAAGGCACGGCCATTACCATTTATATTCCGCAAAGTGCAAAGGATGCGGCCCCGGTGCGCCGAAAAAAGAACATCCACCGTATATCTCATTCTGCCCGCATTGCCCTCATCGATGATGAAGATATTATGCGTACCATGGGTAGGAAAATTCTGGAAAAATGTGGCTATCACGTGGAGGTATTTGCAAGTGGATCCGATTTCTTCGCCGAATACAGCACAAACATCCCCTTTGATCTTATTATTCTGGATATGATCATGCCCGGGCTCAGTGGTGGCGAAACGTTTGACGAAATTCGCAGCGTCAAACCGGATCAGGGGGTTATTATTGTTTCGGGATATGAGCAGGACGGCGATATAAACCGTATTCTTGAAGAATCGCAAACGGCATTCATGGCAAAACCCTATACAACAGAAGAGCTTTCTGAAAATATCAGAAAGCTCCTGGAAAAATAAAGAGGGTAATTATGCAAACAGAGAGTGCAGATAGTCATTCAGAAATTTCCCCCGCGGATCCATCTTACGCCGCAGAGCAATAAAATCATCCCAGTGGTCGTATAGCTCCTGAAATGTCGCACGACCGCATTTAAAGCGTTTCGCCCAGTGTGGACGTCCGTTATATTTGAGAAATACCCGTTCCACAACGTCAAAGGCTGCGTACTGATCAGCGGTGGCGGGATTACGTGTTACACAGCCCACAGTCACCATATCCCGGCCCGAGGCATTACTCAGCCAGGCCGAATCAGCGCGAATAAAACGAACATCCATGGGAATATGGGCAAACGCGTTGTTTCGCAGGGAATTCAGTTCCCGACGCAATTCCCTCATAAGGCTGTCAAAGTCATCACGGGACACAGTCCACTCCGCAAGCTCCAGGGCGGATCCCCGTGACTTGGTGACCGTCGTATCGTACAGAGTTCCGAATTTTCTCTGCCGCCGACTGAAAAAGAATGTATAAATAATACGGTTTACCGCAACCGTCAGAAAGGGGGCTTTCACAGTCAAATTATACAGAAATCGTGACACGGCCCGCCGGTACTTCAGATACCAGGGACCGCCGTGTTCCTCAGCAGGAAGATCATCCTCGGACAGATAATTGCCCCGTATGACATATCCACGGTTGGTATGAGGCAGCCAGAGAATCCGCAGAAAGCTATGGCGCCGCAAAAGAGCTTTATATGATGCGAGCCAGTCCCGATCGCGCATGGGAGCGGAATAGATATTGAGGTTCTCCAGAGGCACACACTGCAGAGTTATTTCAGAATAGACGCCCAGAAGCCCGAGGGAAACCTTCACAGCATTGAACAGGTCCTCATCAGACGCATCAACAGTACGGACAACTCCATCGGCGCAAACCAGGCGGCAGGACACCATGTACTCCGAAAGCAGCTGCGCATCGCGCCCGGTCCCGTGCGTTCCCGTTGCAATCGCCCCGCCCAGGGTAACGACATCAATATCGGGCATACTGGGCAGGGCAAAACCTTCCTCCTGTATCCGTGTGAGCAATTCTTTGAGGGTAATCCCCGCCTGGGCAGTAATACGGCCTTTGCCGTGATCCACAGACACAACACCTCTGTATTTTTCAAGAGAAATCAGGGTCGCTGTTCCCGCAGCAATATCAGCAGAAGAATAGCGGTTTCCCACAACACGCACACTGGATGCGTCGGCAATTATTCCGGCAATTTCCTCTTCGGTTTTCGGACACAGCATCTCCCGAAAAGAGTGCCTGATATTACCATTCCAACTGACCCACTCACCACGGCGTTCTTTTGCTGTATTCATAGAAACTCTCTTTCTTTTCCTTGAATGGTATCTTTTTCGACGGATCTCTTCAATATTTTTGTTGCAGGCAAATAATAATTACGTATACTTTAACCAGATAATATATTCTTTCAGTACTCATTCCAACAAGGAGATACATATGAAAAAACCGAATATTGCCATGAAAGAACCTGCCCGCCTGGAGCTTGGCCCCGGTTCCTACAGCTGGTGCTCCTGCGGAAAATCCCGGAATCAGCCCTTCTGTGACGGATCACACCGGGGAACCGGCTTTGAACCGCTTCGTTTTACCCTGAAGGAAAAAAAGAAGGTTGCCCTCTGTCAGTGTAAAATGACCCAAACTCCTCCCTACTGCGACGGAACACACCGGTCTCTGTAAGGAGGCACGTTACCCAATGAAAAAGCTTCTGCATGGTGCCATCATCCTGCTGCTCATATGTGCCGCAGGTATTCTATTCGTAATTTACCGGGCACGGCAGAAGCCGCCCATGGACCGTGCAGTAATCGCACATCAGCCCGGTAGTATTCTCTCCCTGAGTCGCGGTCTTACCTATTACGAGGATCACGGCCCTTCTCAGGGTCCCGTAGTCCTGCTTCTGCACGGCTCCATTTACTACAGCATAGTCTGGGAGAAGAATATTCCCGCCCTGACTGCACAGGGGTATCGTGTAATTGTCTTTGATCAGTACGGTCGCGGATTTTCGCAACGCCCCGTTGACACGCGCTACACCATCCGTCTTTTTTCGGAGCAGACCCGGGAACTGCTTGATTCCCTGGACATCTATGAACCGGTACATCTGGCAGGAATATCTCTGGGAGGAGCCATTGCCGTGTCCTTTGCACAGGAGTATCCCCGAAGAACCGCAAGCGTCTCTCTTTTTGCTCCCGCCGGCCCCCGAAGCATGGAACGAAGTCCGCTTGAAGCAATTTCCCGCATGAGCCGAAGACTGCTCAAACAGGTAACCGACCACAGTGGGGACGCACAAAAGCGGGAAGAGCGTCTGGCTCCACTTCGGCGGAAAATGAAGAAGCAATTCAAATACTACGGCTTCGAACAGGCTGTATTGTCAGCCCTGCGGAACCGGGACGCTGTTAATCTGAAAAAAATGTACCGCACCTTTGCAGATCTCACTATCCCCACTCTTCTCGTCTGGGGTGAAGACGATTCAGTGCTGCCGATCTCCCGCAGCGAAGAAATCACCGCACTTCTGCCCCGGGTATCATTTCACCGAATCCCCGATGCGGGCCATTCCACGGTGTACGAAAAACCGACTGCGGTAAACCGGATTCTTACGGACTTTCTCCGCGGTATTGCTCCAGTGCCCCATACCCCGAAAGCAGAACAGCATCGCCCCGTGGAATCCTAATCAGGGCCACCGGCATAGAGGGCTGTAAAACGACGATGAATTTCCCTGTCGCCGTAGATATCCGGTGAATCCGCACGTTCCTGCGCGGTATAATTACTTGTAACCCCATGGAGTACAACGGTACGCCCCACTTCGTCAATTGAGTATATGACCGACCAGGTCCGAAATGCGATACGCCGCCGCTCTCCCACCGGGTCAACAAGGGTAATTCGTTTGCGCTTTGCATTGCGTGGATCCAGGCACAGCTGAACCCGGGCAAACTCTGTCAAGTCATAGCCTGTTTCCGCAAATACCCACGCCGCCTGTTCTTCGAAATACTTTTCAGCAACAATCCGGTACAACTCCTGCTCCGTTGGCACCCACCCGCCGGAAGCAGTGGGAAAGGAATCCGCCGCGGGTATATAGGGTTTAATATCCAGCACCGGCGTTTTATCAAGCATATCAAAATCCGCAATACCAAGGGAGCGCCGGGAAGGATCTGCATGAAGCAAACGAACTGCGGAAAATCCGATTCTGTTGGGCCGGTGGGGAGCCCGCGTGGCAAAAACCCCTTTTTTGCGCCCGTCCGGGTTCACCGGTGGTGACACCATGGGATTCCAGGTTTCATTCAGATGAAACACATACACCACCCAGATATGAGAAAAACCGGAAATGTTCTGCAGAGCCTGCTCAAACCCCTGCTTGCGTTCCAGAATAATCCGACCTTCGTTATCTGCAAAACAGGACTGGCGCGGCTGCTGATAGCGATAATACTGGGAGCAGTGAACATATCCGATGGGATGCATCTCAAAAGAAGACATGGAATACTCCGTTTTTCCCGTAAAATAATTTACGCCCGTTCCAGGATGATATGGTCGGCTCTTCAAAAAGGTCTAATTGTATGCGCCCATGCAAAAAGCCTTCGACAGTGTCTGCCGAAGGCCCTGATCAATCAGTATCCGAAGTCCTACCGTTTATCGGCAAGAATTTTTTCAAGAGCACCCTTTTCAAATTGATGCGTGTACAGCGGTGCCGATTCATCAATATGAGGTACAAGATTCTCATGGAAGGTGGGCCGGGGGCTGCGCTCATAGATCACTCCGAGGGGGAGTTTTTCTGTTTCACATGCCAGGGCAAAAGCAGCAGCCCGGTCCCGGGGATCATGCTCTTCCCCCACATAATATGTCGTGTCCTTAAACCATTTGTAGGAATTCTTTTTATTGAAAGTGACACAATTCTGGAACAGATCAACAAGTGCATACCCGCGATGCTGCAGAGCACGGCGCAGCACATCTTTTGTTCCCTCCGCATCACCGCAGAATGCCCTGCCCACAAAGGAGGCGTTCTGCGCAATCGCAACGGCAAGAGGATTAACGGGCTCCTCATAGACACCGTCCACCTGCACCGGCGTGGTAAAACCTTCTTCACTGGTGGGCGATGCCTGTCCTTTGGTGAGCCCGTAAACCATATTGTTATGTACCAGGTGCACGATATCTGGATTGCGCCGAATTGCATGGAGGAAATGGTTTCCTCCCTCACCGTACATATCACCATCACCGCCCTGGGCAATGACGGTCAGCTCCGGGTTGGCCGCCTTGATACCTTCTGCAGCAGGCAGTGCCCGCCCGTGAAGACCGTTGAACATATTGGTATTAAAATACTGTGGCGTTTTCGGCGCCTGGCCGATCCCCGATGCCACCACCAGATTCTGCGGAGCAATATCAAGCTCTGCAAAGGTCTCTTTCAGTATGTCCAGAATCTTAAAATTACCACATCCGGGACACCAGGCAATATCCATATTTTCTTTATCGTAGATTTCTTTATTCATGGCAGTTCCTCCTTATGCTGTGTATATTCGGTTCAGTTCACGGGTAAGGGACTCCACATCGAAGGGCAGCCCCGTATAGGAAAGCAGACGATGGTCAAAGGTTCTGCCTGTTTCCGCCCGAATAATTCGGCCAAACTGCCCCGTGCTGTTTGTTTCCACAAGGACCGTTTTATCTGCACGATCCATAATCTCAGCACACCCTTCGTGAAGCGGCCACACACAGGAAAAATGCAAAAAAGCAATATCGTCGCGACCGGTTTCCTCAATCGCCTCACGCACGACGTGAAAGTTACTGCCCCAGGCCACAACAAGCAGGGCCGGATCAGGTGACCCCTCCCGAAAAGGGGCCGGAAGCTCCGTGCGGATACGATCCTCCTTGGCTGCACGTTTTTCCACCATGGCACGGCGAACATCGTGATCCTCCGTGATATACCCTTCTTCGGTATGCTCATCACTGTCACAACAAACAATCCCCTCACCGTACTCGGGAACACCGCGCGGTGAAACGGGGCCGGCTGAAAGATCGTACCGTTTATAATCATTCTTCGTTTTGCTGATCCATTCAGTCCCTTTTGGCGCATCGGGAACAGATACATTACCAACAGTTTCGACACTGTCCATCAGATATTGATCAGTTAATATCAGGGCAGGCACCTGAAAGCGATCGGCATCAATCATAGCACGCCGGGCGCACTCAAAGCCCTGCGCTGCATCGCCGGGAGCGTAGATTATCCGCGGAAATTCCCCGTGCCCCCCGTGGAGCGCAAAGGAAAGATCACCCTGTTCTGTACGGGTCGGAAGGCCCGTGGCAGGACCGGGACGCTGGGCAAGATGAATCACCAGGGGCAGTTCCATGATACCGGCAAGACTGAGCCCCTCACACATCAAAGCAAATCCCCCGCCTGAAGTGGTGACAAGAGTACGCGCGCCGGCATACCACGCACCCAGAGCCATATTAACGGCAGTTATTTCATCCTCTACCTGTTCCACACCAATGTTCAGCTCATGGGAGTATTTTGCCAGCGTCGTAAGCACCCCTGTCCCCGGACTCATTGGATAGGAGCAGATAAAACTGCAGCCTCCCGCAGCAGCACCGAAAGCGACAGTTTCCTTTCCGGATAACAGCATCTCACCGCTGAGATCCCGCCCTGCGCCGGGCCTGAACGGCGTGCAGTCATCGGGAAGGGCGTCCCACCCTGCTTCTGCTGCTGAGCGGTTTCCCGCAGCAACCTTTTCGCCTTTTTTCCCGAACATTGAATGAAGAAGTTCCCCCGCAGCGTCCCGGGGCAGGGAAAACAGGGCAGCAATCATGCCGACTGCAGCAGCGTTTTCATACAAGCGGCTGCCTGCTTCACGGGCAATCGTCTTAAATGAGACGGGGATAACATCCTCGCCAAGCTCATCTGCCAGAGATTCATCGGCAAAGATCATCGTTGAGGAAGAGATTCTCTTTTCCAGATGCTGCCGGGCCTGGCCGGTAAAGAGTATTGCTACATCCGTCCGTGTACGAAAAGATCTACAGGGAGCCCCGGAGGAAATAAGGATCTCCGTGGAATTTACCCCGCCCCGTACACGGGACATGTATTCCTTGGTGGAAAAAACGTAATAGCCCTGATTTTTCATGAGACGGGTTACGATGGACTCCACCGTCTGTATACCCTGCCCTGCCGCACCGGCAAGAACCAGGGAGAAAAACGATTTATCAGCCATATTGTACACTCCTTCTTCTGAGGAAGAGGGTTATTAAAAGTATTTTTTTACTATACAATCAAAATATACTGACCGATACCGAATAATGAAGGATATGTATATTATTTATGAAAGGTAAAAAGGAATCCGGCAAAAACGGGGCTGTGAAAGAGGGTGGTTCTTAAAGAAGCGCGAACTCACGAAGAGCGCGGTAGTAGATATCCCGCTTAAATTCGACAATATTTCTGGCAGCATCCTCCGGTGTTACCCAGCGCCAGTCATCAAATTCAGGTTCGGCAGTGTGCACATTGATGTCTGCATCTCTGCCGGTAAAACGGCAGAGAACCCAGGTTTGGCGCTGCCCGCGATATCCGCCCTTTTTATTGAAATTGCGCTCAGGAAACTCATAATAATACTCCCGTGCAGAAATCTTCTCCACAGCAACAGAATCGGTGGATATCTCCTCCCGCAACTCCCGGCGCATCTCGTCAAAAATATTCAGGCCGGGATTATATCCGCCCTGGGGAAACTGCCACCCCTGATTCATGAGAAAGCCTGCACGATGACAGGACAGAAGACGATCACCCTCAGTTTCGCGTATAACAATGCAGACATTGGGTCGATATGCCTCTTTCGGCCACAACATGATTCACCGCCCGGGAAAAAACACGGGGGAAATCCCCCGCGCAGATAGATTTATCGATTGTCTCTGACTCTGACCCGTGCAGCCTTACCGATGCGATCACGCAGATAGTATATACGCGCCTGACGCACTTTACCCTGAGTAACCACGGTAATTGATTCAATAAGAGGTGAATGAACAGGGAATATTCGTTCAACAAAGACCCCGTTTGCAGAAACTTTACGAACCGTAAAGGTTGCACCCATACCGCTTCCTTTACGCTGAATCACAGTTCCTTTGAAAAACTGCGTACGGGTTTTGCTGCCCTCTTTAATCTGATAGCCGACATCAACAACATCACCGGCTTTGAATTCTATCTTACTGTTATCAGTAAGCATCTCTTTTTCGATTTCCTGAATTGTATCCATTATCAGTACCTCCGGAATTATTTTTCGTTATCCTGTTCATATTCAGCCCATAAATCTGGGCGAACGTTTTTTGTTTTTTCTTCTGCCTGCTGCCGCTGCCATTCACAGATCTTCTTATGATGTCCGCTTAAAAGCACCGGAGGCACCGCCTGTCCCTCGAAAACCTCCGGACGCGTATAGGCGGGAGCGCTCAGAAGGCCATTATAATGAGAATCACATTCGGCACTGCTTTCATTCCCGAGGACCTCCGGTATCAACCTGCTCACAGCATCAACCACCGCCATAGCTCCCAGTTCGCCACCGGAAAGAACATAATCACCGATGGAAATCTCATCATCAATGTAGGTACGGGTGATACGCTCATCGATGCCTTTGTAATGGCCGCACAGCAGAATCAATCCGTCCTCGCGGGAAAGCTCCGTCACGACCCGGTGATTCAGCAGGCGCCCGCGCGGCGTCAGAAACACCGTCCGCGGAGAAGCGTTTTTATGCCGTTCTTTGGCATCCTGCAGCGCTGCGGCAAGGGGCTCCGGCTTCATCAGCATTCCCGGTGCACCGCCATAGGGATAATCATCGACCTTTCGGTGCTTATTACTGCTGTAATCGCGGATATCCCACGTCGTCACATCTATGAGCCCACGCTCGACGGCCCGGCTCAGAATACTCTCGCTGAAGACACCGTCAAACATAGCGGGAAACAGCGTCAGAATGTCAAAGAACATAGCTGTTACAGTAGCTCCTGCAGTTTTTGCCGGTCCACAGTTATCTCACCGGACTCCGTGGAAACGGAGAGAACCCACTCCTCCCGAAACGGAATAATAACCTTTCCTGTTTCAAAAAGATCAATTTCAAGGGCCTCCGTCGTGGGAAGCTCGTAGACATCGTACACTGTGCCCAGACGCCGCCCGCTTTCCGAAAGAACGGCAAGACCTTTCAGCTCATAGAAATAATACTCATTTTCCCCGATTTCGGGAAGCATTTCCTCTTCTATGAAGAGATGCATATTCTTATAGCAATCTGCATTCTCCCGATCTTCCACACCGGCAAGACGAATACGGTGTTTATTTCCCTGTTCTTTAAACTTTATCAGGGTAACCACCTCCGTCTTTGCAGTGCCGTAGCCAGCGCGAAGTTTAACAGGAAGCTCCGGAATCAACCGCCGGTTCCCGTCCGGGAAAAAACGCATTTCCCCCTGAAGCCCCGCCGGGCGCCCGATCTTACCAACCGGAATAAGCCTGTCAGCTTCAGCTGTCACAGCCTGCTACTCAGCTTTTTTGAATTTCTTCAGCAGAGAAGCCACGGTATCCGTGGGCTGTGCCCCTGAATCCATCCAGTAGGTAAGCTTCTCTTCTGTTACCTCAAACTTCTTGGGGTTTGAAAGCGGATCGTATGTACCGATCACATCAAGGAACCCACCTGTTACAGCGTTTCTCTGGTCTGCCGCAACTATACGGTAAAAGGGTCTTTTCTTTCTTCCGCCGCGTGCCAATCGAATTTTAACCAATGATATCTCCTGTTGACTTTAACATAGTTCTAACAACAAAATTCCCGCGAAAAATATATAATTTACATCTGCCCTGAAAGACTTATTTCACATGGGCATCAAATTCTTCATCGCACCACCAAGACCGCCTTTTTTCTTCGCCATCTTGTTCATCTGCTTCATCATTTTTTTCATGTCATCAAACTGCCGAATCAGACGATTTACTTCCTGAACAGTTCTGCCGCTGCCCCTGGCAATACGCCGGCGCCGTGATGCATTAAGTATTTTCGGCTTATTCCGCTCTTCCAGAGTCATGGAGGAGATAATTGCCTGCACATGTTTTATGGCTTTGGGATCCACATCCACATCTTTCATTTTACTTCCAACACCGGGCAGCATTCCCAGCAGATCCGTAATGGAACCCATCTTTTGTATTTTGACAATCTGGTCATAGAAATCCTGCAGAGTAAACTGATTCCGGCGAAGCTTCTTCTCAAGTTTTTTGCTTTCTTCAAGATCTATCACTTCTTCTGCTTTTTCAACAAGGGAAACCACATCCCCCATTCCCAGTATACGTGAAGCCATACGTTCGGGGTAAAACGGCTCCAGGGCATCGGGTTTTTCCCCAACCCCGAGAAAACAGAGGGGCACGCCGGTCACGCGATTAATTGAAAGGGCTGCCCCGCCGCGGGCATCGCCATCCATCTTGGAAAGAATAAAGCCCGTGCAGTTGACGGCCTGATTAAACTCGTGGGCAACATTCACGGCATCCTGCCCCGTCATGGCATCAGCCACAAAGAATGTCTCGTCGGGCTGCGCAATGCGGTGCACCTCCTTCAGCTCCTCCATCATGTCCTCATCAATATGCAGACGCCCTGCCGTATCAAAGATCACCAGGGAATGGCTCCCTTTTTCCGCATATTCCAGAGCATTGCGTGCAATTTCCGCTGCATCAGCACCGCGCTGTGAATAGACGTCAATTCCCAAGGACCGTCCAAGGGTCTCCAGCTGGTCAATTGCCGCGGGGCGATGAACATCACAGGCTACGAGAAGGGGAGTATGCTTCCCGTTTTTTCGGTAATAGAGGGCAAGCTTTGCTGCCTGAGTAGTTTTCCCCGACCCCTGCAGCCCCGCCATTACAATGCGGTTCATACGGCTGCTTTCAAAGGTAATCTCCCGCTGAGCGCCACCCATGAGCTGCACCAACTCATCATGTACGATCTTAATAAACTGTTGAGAGGGAGTAACACTCTGCAGCACCTCTTCGCCCAGAGCCTTTTCTTTCACCGCAGCCACAAATTCCTTTACGACTTTAAAATTAACATCAGCTTCAAGAAGAGCGCGTTTGACGTCACGCAGGGCCTCTTTAATATTATCTTCGCTGATCTTTCCCTGACCGGAGAGAGTACGTACCGTACTCTCTATACGACCGGATAACTCTTCAAACATGGGATCTCCGTTTTTTCTGAAAAATAAAACAGGGGACCTCCAAAAGGAAGCCCCCCGATACAATCGCCGTTCATTTTCTCTACCCGATCACGGCAAGAACATCGCCGTCACCAACCTGATCACCAACTTCATAGTTAATTGCTGTCACCGTTCCGCCGCTGTCACAGCGCACATCATTTTCCATTTTCATCGCCTCAAGAATGACAATAACATCATCGGCACTCACGGTGTCGCCGACCTTAACAGGAATTTTAAACACCTTTCCCGGCATGGGAGCGGTGATTTCCTGACCATCCCCGGAACCACCGGACGGTGCTGAGGAAATCCCGGCACCGGAAATGCCCGGCGTAATGTCCGTGGAATACTGCTTTCCGTTCACATGAGCTGAACCGGCCCCGTCAATCTTCACCTCATAGGTGGAATTATTGATAGTTACAGTGTACTCGCCACTCTGCGAGGCGGACACCGAAGCGTCACTATTCTTGCGAATATTTAGCTCCGCTTCACCTTTCAGAAAAGCAATGCCTTTTTCCCGGCATGTTGCGGCAATAAAGATATTCTCATCGGTTGTTTCAAGATCCGCCGCCTGCAGTTCCTTCTTTGCCGCAGCAATCCCCTTGGATGTATCGGCATCATTCAGTTCACGGACCGTTTTATCCGTCGGTTCAAGGCCAAGTTGCTCCGAAGCGATTTTTACAACGTCCGCATCGGGAGCGTAGGGTGTTTTACCAAAATACCCCAGAACCATGCGCCCGTAGCCGTCGGCAATCTTCTTCCAGTCACCAAAGAGTGTATTGTTGAAAGCCTGCTGAAAATAGAACTGCGACACCGGTGTTACGGAGGTGCCGTATCCGCCTTTCTCAACGACCTCACCCATATTCCTGATTATCTCGGGAAACCGTTCCATCATATTGTTATCCCGCAGCATTTGTGTATTTGCAGTCAAAGCGCCACCGGGCATGGGAGACCAGGGAATCATCGGCTCCACCGTGGACGCCTCGGGAGGCTTGAAGTAATCGGCCATGGTATCAATAAATACGTCTTCCGCTTTGCGTACTTTGTCCACATCGACATCCAGCTCATACCCGCTGCCTTTAAGGGCATGGGCCATGGTGAGCACATCGGGCTGACAGGTCCCGCCGGATACGGGGGCAAGGGAGAGATCAATGCAGTCTGCTCCGGCTTCGATAGCAGCCTTATATGTCAGTATGGAAATCCCCGCTGTTTCATGGGTATGAAAATGCAGGGAGACATCCGCCGGAAGGATCCTGCGGGCCTGTTTTATTGTTTCGTAGACCTTTGCCGGATTGGATGTTCCCGACGCATCCTTAAAACAGACGGAGCTGAAGGGAATCTTCGCATCGATAATTTCCTGCAGTACATTGATGTAATAGGCAGTGTCATGGGCACCGCTCAAACCGGGAGGCAGCTCCATCATGGTAACCGAAACCTGGTGATCCAGACCGGCATCGGCGATAACACGGCCGCTGTATTTCAGATTGTTCACATCGTTGAGAGCATCAAAATTGCGAATAGAGGTAACGCCGTGCTTCTTAAACAAATCAGCATGGAGTTTAATAATATCCGAGGGCTGGGAATCCAGACCAACCACATTGACACCGCGGGCCAGAGTCTGCAGAACCGCATCGGGACCGACAGTCTCGCGAAAGGCATCCATCATATCAAAGGCATCTTCATTGCAATAGAAATACAGGGACTGGAACCGGGCGCCGCCGCCGGATTCAAAATAGGTTATTCCGGCATCCCGCGCCGCTTCAAGAGCAGGCAGAAAATCCTTTGTCAAAACACGGGCCCCGTAGACAGACTGAAATCCGTCGCGAAAGGCAGTACACATAAATTTAATCTTTTTATTCATAATATCACCTGCTGAATTTTAGAGTAGTTCCGATAACAGATACCCCGCAGCAATGGCGGAGCCGATAACGCCTGCCACATTGGGGGCCATGGCATGCATGAGCAGATAGTTTCGCGGATCCTCTTTCTGGCCGACCTGCTGTACAACCCGGGCGGAATCGGGAACGGCGGAAACCCCTGCCGCACCGATGAGAGGATTAATCTTGGTTTTGGAGAAATAATTCATGGCCTTGGCAAAGAGCACCCCCGTGGCCGTGGCAATGGAAAAGGCAAAGGCACCGAGGGCAAAAATCTCCAGGGACTGAGGGGTCAGGAATTTTTCTGACATGGTACTTGCCCCGACGGAGAAGCCCAGGAAAATTGTCACAATATCGATCAGAGAGGTCCGGGCTGTTTCAGCCAGACGTTCCGTTACAGTTGACTCTTTGAGAAGATTGCCGAAAAACAGCATACCCAACAGAGGCAGCGCCGCCGGTACAAAAAGGGTTGTAGCCAAAAGGCCAACGATGGGAAAGAATATCTTCTCCCGTTTACTGGCAGGCTTGGGAGAAGCCATACGGATAAGACGCTCCTTCTTGGTCGTCAGAAGTTTCATGATCGGCGGCTGAATAATGGGAACCAGGGCCATGTAGGAGTATGCCGCAATGGCAATCGCCCCGAGCAAATCCGGGGCAAGCTTGGAGGCCAGAAAGATCGATGTTGGTCCGTCCGCACCGCCGATTATCCCGATCGCACCGGCCTGCCCGGAGGTGAAACCCAGGGCGAGGGCTCCGATAAAAGTAAGAAAAATGCCGCTCTGCGCAGCCGCACCGAGGAGTATCAGCCGTGGACTTGCAAGCATGGCGGAAAAATCTGTCATGGCCCCGATTCCCAGAAAGATGATCGGCGGAAAGAACCCTTTCTCCACCCCCTGATAAATGTACCAGAAAACGCTGCCCTCGTCATAAACACTCAGGGCAACCCCGGTCCCCGCTGGGTAGGGAATATTACCGGCGATAATCCCGGCACCGATTGGCAGAAGAAGCAGGGGTTCGTAGTGCTTTACTATGGCCAGGGTAATAAAAACAATACCAATGACAATCATGATTGCATTACCCCAGGCCATATTGGCAAAGCCCGTGGTCTCCCAGAACGCTACAAGTCGTGTTAGAAGCTCGTTCACTGGCGGCCTCCCTGTCCGGCGGACTGATTTGCATGGAATGCCAGTGCCGCAGCAAGGGCAACCTCGGAATCATCTGTGCGACGGCCGGATTTCACCTGCTCCGCATGAGACTCCGGAAACACCTTTGAAACAAGGCGAAGGGTCGCCGGCAGAGCAGCTATCATCAGCGTAATAACCACAAGGGCGGCAAACACTGACACCAGACCTGTCACAGCAACAAGGATTCCGTGCCCCTCACTGATCCCTTCCAAACCGAACAATTTGTGAACTTCCTGCACCCCCTCGGCTGCAGAGAGAGATACACCTGCCAGAAGCACTGAAACGGATGCTCTATTTACTGTATACACTGGACCTCTTCCATTTGAGTAAAGGAAGGGTAAAAATAATATATGTTCCCTTACGCACAAAAAGATTTTATGCAAAAAGGAACATACGCATAAACCGTTAAATGTGTGTGCCCCGCTCTTACTTGAGACCGGAGAGATCGATTACGCTGTTGACCCCGCCAAAACCGTCTTCATCGTACTGATCGCATTGCGGATCATTGATCCATTCACCGTCAACAACAAATTTATACAGATGCCGCTCCTTGGTAAGAAGCACATTGAGGGAGTAATCCCCCCCACCGGTTCTGTCTTTGAGTTCTTTTTCCCCGGGATTCCAGTCGTTAAAGGTTCCCGCAACAAAAACCCGGCGACCGGGTTTTCCATCATAGGTAAAGGCTACCCGTTTTCTTTTTGCTGTTTTACTTGCTTTTGCCATTGATCCACTCCATACCGCTTTGACAGTTAGGTTTGCATTGATGATTACATCATTTTTACATAAGTGCAATCTATTTTTCGTTTTTTATCACCCGGCGAATATATCCCAGGGAGTAATCCCCCTCGCGACTGCACTCGTGAACGAGCTCAAAGAGATCAACCCCGTTATACACATGCCATGCGCCGCGTTGAATTTCTTCCTGCAGCTGACCGGCTCCCCAGCCGGTATACCCCAGAAACAGAAAGGAGCTGCGGGATTCCAGAATATCCTCAACGCTCTCCCAGATTCCGCCGATTTTTACGCCCGGGCTCACACGGTAGCCCGGATCATCCTCTTCTGCGGGAAGATTCTCTTCAACAACAGGATCCAGGGTGATCACGTGGAGGGACTCCTCGTCCACCGGGCCGCCGAGATAAAAGATCCGCTCCCGGTAGGAGACCTCCGGCAGAGGATCGAAAACCTCGCTCACGGGGATCACCACGGGGCGGTTTACCACCAGCCCGAAGGTCCCGTCTTCATCATGATTGGCTACAAGAACGGCACTGCCCGCAAAGTAGTCATCCTCTGCATCATCTGCATACAGAAGCAGTGTTCCCGACTGAAGTTTTTCCTGCATAGTATCCTCTTTACGTGTTTCCTCAAAATATATTTCTCCCCTCTCAGGCCATAATATTTATTGCAACCTCCGTAAAACACTGTATACTATATGTATGGATGCAAATATCGCTCCGGTATACCCCAAAACCCCGCCCAGGAGGAAGTATGCAGCTCAGTTTTTTAGGCGCCGCCCAAACGGTAACGGGCTCTCTGTACATGATACGCGTCAACGACATCAGGATCCTTATTGACTGTGGTCTCTATCAGGGAAAACGCGAAGACACGTACGCCCTCAACCGCACCTTTGAATTTGATCCGGCTGAGATAGACCACCTCATTCTGACGCATGCCCACATCGATCATACGGGAAACATTCCCAACCTGGTCCGACAGGGGTTTCACGGAACCATTCACGCCACCTATCCCACAACGCAATTATGCGAAGTGATGCTGAAGGATTCCGCCTACATTCAGGAAAAGGACATTCAGTTTGTTAATAAGATCCGCAGAAAACAGAACAAAAAGCCCTTCAAACCGATCTACACCATAGAAGATGTGGAAGACGCACTTCCTCTTTTCCGCTCCCATGATTACGACGAGCGATTCAGCCTGACCAAAGGAGTGGAGGTCACCTTCCGCGATGCCGGACATATTCTCGGATCTGCGGGAATCCTCTTTGAGATCAACGAAAAAGGGCGCCCCCTGCGCCTGGGATACTCCGGCGATATCGGCCGCCCAAACATCCCTCTGATGCATGATCCAAACAAACTGCGCGATCTGGACTATCTCATAATGGAAAGCACCTACGGCGGTCGCCTTCACACCAGTTTTGAAAGCACAGAGGAGGATATTGCGGAAATTGTACGCACGGTTGCGAAGGAAGGAGGCAAACTGATTATTCCGGCCTTTGCCGTAGGACGTACACAACTGCTTCTGTATATTCTGCACAAGCTCTACGACAATCACCGCATTCCGGATATCCCCATCTTTGTGGACTCCCCCATGGCCCTGCACGCCACAAAGATCTTTGAAGAACACAGCAAACTCTTCGACCGGGAAACACGGCGCATTTATGTGCGTGACGACCGATCAATCTTTGATTTCAAAAACCTCCGCTTTGTCGAATCCGTGGACGAATCAAAATCCCTCAATTCAATCCATTACCCCCACGTAATCATCTCTGCATCGGGTATGGCCGAAGGAGGGCGAATACTGCACCACCTGCGCAACAACATCAGCCATAAACGGACCACCCTGCTCTTTGTAGGCTACGCCGCCCGGCATACGCTGGCCCGCAAAATAATGGAAGGAGATAAGAAAGTAAAAATATTCGGGCTGGAACACAGGGTAAAATGCCATATCAAACGAATCGAATCTTTCAGTGCCCATGCTGACCGGCAGGAACTGCTGCAGTATCTGCAACATTGCCCCGCAGATAAACTGCAGAAGCTTTTCCTTGTCCACGGCGAAGAGGAACAGATAGAGATGTTCCGTGATGCTGTGCAGAGTCAGGGATATATCACGGAAGTACCTGAACGGGGATCAGACTATTCCATATAAAATAAAACATAAATAGTTTGATTTTTAACGGCGCCGAAGGTTATATTCTTCGGGAAAAAAGCAAATCAGCTGGAGGCAAAGCAATGAAAGAGGGTATTCATCCGGAATATAATTCGGTAAAATTCACCTGTTCCTGCGGAAATGTAATCGAAACGCGATCAACGGTCGGCGATGCACATATCGAAATCTGCAATAAGTGTCACCCCTTCTACACCGGTAAGTCCAAGGTTATTGACACCGCCGGACGTATCGATCGGTTTAAGGCACGCTACGGCAACAAAGCACGTCTGTAGAATCGGTTTCGCAGTAAATTATTAAGCGGGAGTTCATGCTCCCGCTTTTTTTATGGGTACCTCTGAAAGCGATTCTGCTGAGGATCACCTCGTTACGTATCCCTGCTGTACCTCAAATAAGGAGCATCTATGAGAGAAAAAATTCAGTCCATTATCGGACGCCTTGATGAGCTTGAGAAGGAAATGTCCTCTCCGGATTTTGCCTCTGATTCTTCACGGATGAAAGAGGTGGGCCGGGAGTACAACGATATTAAGGCAAAACTGCCGAAATTCAATGAGTACCTCGAAGCACTCTCCGCCATGGAAGAATCCCGCGAGCTGATTAAAAACGAAAAAGATCCGGAACTGATTGAAATGGCCCGCGCCGAGCTGGAGGAATTGGAAGAAGGACTCCCTGAACTGGAAGAGGAAATCAAAAAGCTCCTGGTCCCCAAAGATCCTGAGGATTACAAAAATGCCATTATGGAAATTCGTGCCGGCGCCGGTGGTGTTGAAGCCGGGCTTTTTGCAAACGAACTCTATCGAATGTACCAGTACTTTTGCGAAAAAAACGGTTTTAAGATCGAGGTAATGAATACAAACTATTCAGAACCGGATGCCCTGAAAGAGGCAATTCTCATGATTAACGGGGATAACGCTTTCGGCACCCTCAAATACGAATCCGGAGTACATCGGGTTCAACGGGTTCCCAAGACGGAATCCCAGGGACGGGTCCATACATCCGCAGCCTCAGTTGTGGTTCTGCCCGAAGCGGAGGAGGTGGAAGTAAATATTGACAAAAGCGAACTGCGCCTGGATTTCTACCGCTCCAGCGGCCCCGGTGGGCAGTCGGTGAACACCACGGATTCCGCCGTGCGGATCACCCATCTACCCACAGGGGTCACCGTAACCTGTCAGGATGAGAAGTCCCAGCATAAAAACAAAGCCAAGGCAATGAAGATCCTGCAGTCACGCCTGTACGACTTTGAGCTGCAGAAAAAGCGGGAACAGGACTCTGCCAGCCGTATGGATATGATCGGCTCAGGTGACCGCAGTCAGAAAATCCGTACGTACAACTTCCCCCAGGGCCGCGTGACAGACCATCGAATCAACCTTTCGCTCTTCAAACTTGAGAGCATTATGAATGGTGAGATCGATGAGTTTCTCGAAGGTCTTGCACAGGAGGCTATGCAGCAGGCTCTGCGGGATACACAGAAGCGTGAATCCTGAGGAAACTGACAGCCGGAAATTTCTTTTTGATCTCATTGCCGGGATCAGTGAATTCTCGCCCACTTCCCGGCAGGACGGCGAAGCCATTGCAGAACATCTGCTCTCCTGCAGCGCTGGGGATATTTACATGGGCCGAGCACCAAATATCAGCCGCGCACACCGGCAGAAAGCCGCTGCTATACTTGCCCGCTTTCGTTCGGGGGAACCCCTTGCCTACATACTCGGATCGGGATTCTTTTTTGACAGGAACTACACCCTTTCCCGGGCAACCCTGATTCCCCGGCAGGATACGGAAACCCTTGTCTATGCCTGTCTGGAGGCCGAAGCTGCCGCAGACATGCAGGTTCTGGAGCTTGGCACGGGGGCCGGTATTATACCTCAATCTCTTTCCGCCAAGCGTCCTTCATGGCACTTCACCTCAACGGATATCAGCACAAAAGCCCTGATAACCGCACGAGAAAACACGGGCCCCGCCGTCCATCTGGTAAATTGTTCCCGCTTTGACGCTCTCAAAAAAGGTCCTTTCTTTGATATTATAATCAGCAACCCCCCCTACATTCCCAGCAAAACCTGCACCGAACTTGACCGCTCCGTACGGGAACACGAGCCGCTCAGCGCCCTTGACGGCGGCAGGGACGGCCTTGATTTCTACCGCTATCTGGCCGATGAAGGCAGCGCTTATCTGCGTCCGGGGGGACGAATCTACCTGGAAATCGGCTGGGATCAGGGGGCAACGGTTCCGGCACTGCTCACCTCGCAGGGGTGGAAAGATGTTCGCTGTCTGCAGGATCTGGGTGGACGGAACCGCGTTGTAAGGGCAATCTGCCGCCGCAATACCCCGTCAAATGCTCACCCCCAGCAAACCTGAGCTGATACCACACGGAATACCGGTACATCTTTCTGTAAAACCAGGCACTTCCTGATGTGTTCACAATGGCCTGTATACCAAACCGGGAGCCCGCAGGAGAGCATGGCGTAACAGTATTAATACCCTACAGCAATGGGAACCGTCCGGACACGTCGCCCGCGACAAAACAGAGACAGAATATACACCCCCGGGGCAGCACTGTTTTCAAGGCGAACGGATTCCCCCGCCCGGAAATAGTTCTCCTGCGACACTGTTCGTCCGTAGAGATCCATAACCCTCCACGATACGATTTCTCCGGGAGGAGCAGACACCGAGAAACCGTTTTTATGCACATCAAGGGAGATATTATCCGGGGTACTGCCGGAGAGCACGGGAATATTATCCCGTTCTTTTAGTGAAACCGACAGAATACGCAGAGTACCTTCTCCCCTGCCGAGATCAAAGAAAAGGCGGGCTGCTGAGTCAGCCGTGGGCGCCGTGAATGAGGCACGAAAGTCGAGAGTATCCGCCCCGACGACAAAAGACCGATTCAGATATGAAGTCCAGTCTCCGCCGGATTCACCGACTCCAAGGGTGCAGTGAAATGAATCCGGACTGACAGCAATTACTGATACCTCATACTCTTTGCCCTCCACAAGAGGCAGCCCCTTCTGTACCAGCTGAATATCCCAGGAGTTTTCTCCGGGATCATTCACGGTAACCACCGCACCACTGTCATCTGTGGCAAACACGGCATCCCCGACGGCAGTGTGGTGCGTCCAGTTTACAAAACTGTCAGAAAAGTCACCGTTAATAAGAAGCTCCCCCAGGGCTTTGAAGGATGCCGCAAAGGATGAATGAGAAGAAAGAACTGTCTCGAATTCCACCGCTGAAGTGTCAACGGTTCCGCTCCACTCCCGCAGCTCGTATCCGGCATCGGGAATTGCCCGCAGAGTTACCGTATCACCGGGGCGATAGAGTTTTTTGTGCGGTGTCACCGAAACGGATCCGTTTCCGGAGGAAATCGTTTCCACCTGCACCTGCGAGGTATCGCGGTACACCCGGACATAATCCACCTCGAACTGAACGGGAAAGATTGTGGTATCAATCCCCTCCATACCTCCCCAGGTACCGCCGACAGCACAGTTGAGAAGAATATGAAAGGGTTTATTGAACGGCCAGAGGGCCGGATCTTTTGACTGCGGTGTATAGGTGTAAATATGGGTTGAATCCACATAGAAGACAATACTGTCGGGAAACCATTCTGCTGCATACCGGTGAAACCCCGTATCAACTCCGGATAGCTGCACGGAACCGCCCTGTTCCGTACCCAGGGAGTGATTCAGATCCTCAGTATGAACGGTGCTGAAAATCGTCGAGGGCTGAAACCCGACATATTCCATAACATCTATCTCCCCGCTGCGCGGCCATGAGCCGAAGAAGTCATCTTCCGGAAGCATCCAGAAGGCCGGCCATGTTCCGCGCCCCCCGGGGAGCTTTGCCCGCATTTCAAAGCGACCGTACAGCCAGGAAGCCTTTCCTTTGGTCCGTAGCCGTGCCGAGGTATACTCTTTGCCCTCCCAGGGTTCGCGCCGCGCTTCTATGATAAGAGATCCATTCTCTATACGGCTGTTTTCATGCCGCCGGACGGTGTAATGCTGCGCCTCTTCATTTCCCCAGCCGTAGGAATTCCCCGCTGTATCCCATGCCCAGCGGCCTGTATCAATTTCAGTACCGGAAAAATCATCCTCCCAGATAAGATCCCACTCTGCACCGTGAATAAGGGCAACCATCGTTATGAGGATCACAGCAATTCTCATGGAAAGGCTCCTTCTCTTTCGAACATTACAAACCACACACTATCGTAACAATTATATCATGATAAATTATAAAAATCTTTTCTGATACTGATCTTTTTTATCAGCTTTCGAAAGGAGCGCATAATCCGTATACAACTGAGGCGGATTTACCCATCGTATCTATTCGAAAATCAACCTGTTTCACAACAAAATCCTGAATATTCGGAAACACCCTGAAAATGATCTGCCGCAATTAAAAGCAAAGAAACTTTTCTGCAGCACTTGTTGAGGATTTTTTAAGCCCTCGTTTCAATCTGATGAGTTCCTGATAATCCGCAAAAAGACCTTTCTCTGGACAGCATCATACCGGTATTCTATAATTCAAAGAAATCATCTCTCCCATGGAGGCAGAAATGGAAAAAGTAATCCTTACCCACGGTGAATACATGACCCTGGTGGAACAATCACCCATCATGATCTGGCGCGCTGACACCACAAAATTATGCAACTATTTCAATAATCGGTGGCTTGCATTCACGGGCAGAACCATGCAGCAGGAAATGGGTAACGGGTGGACAGAAGGAGTTCATCCCGACGATTTTGACCGCTGCCTGGAGATCTACACCACCTTCTTCGACAAGGAGGAGATCTTTGAGATGGAGTACCGACTCATGCGACATGACGGCGTCTACCGGTGGTTATTCGACCGGGGAGTTCCCTTCTACAGCGGGAGCGGTACCTTTGCCGGATATATTGGAAGCTGCACGGATATCACGGAGAATGTCGAAGCACGGGAACTTCTCTACAGGAAACAGCAGTCCGAGATCAAAGAGCTGCGTAAACTCCTTCCCATCTGCGCATCCTGCAAGAATATCCGCGATGATGAGGGCTACTGGAACCGAATCGAGAACTATTTCGAGAATAAATCGGCCGTCGAATTCAGCCACAGCATCTGCCCGGACTGCATGGAAAAACTCTACCCCGATCTTTCGGACAGTGAATAAACCTGCCCATCAGTCAGACCAGAAGACGTGAAGAACAAATGCGCGGTGCGGAAAACCCATCCGTAATGATGCGGACAATCCGATATCGGCAA
>JBNJDQ010000003.1:0-52996 GCA_051745065.1 Fibrobacterota bacterium | reverse complement strand
TACACCTTTGAGAGCGAAGATAAACTCTCCGTCGGTATCAGCCAGGTGCCTTTCGGTATTCAGCCCTATGCGTCCCATTCTTTCTGGTTTCAGATGCCCTACTACCTCGGTCTGGAAGATGATTACGATGCCGGTTTTAAATACACCTTTAACCGTTTTGATAATCTTGATCTCGACCTTGCCTACTATCATTCCTCGGAGCCTGAAGGTCCGGCGAACGGATCCATCTCCTGGGGCAACGGTTCCGGCCGCTACTCCTACGATATCGTGAATGATAACGGGTATTCAATCCGTGAGCAGAGCCAGGGGAATGTCCGCGCGGCATATCATCTTAACGATATGGTCGAACTTGGTGCTTCCGCTCAGGTCGGTGGTATCTACAATACCGAAACAGAAGAGAGTGAGTTTTCCTATGCCGCTGCTGCCCATGGGGATATTTCTTTTCTGGAGCAGGGTAATCTTCAGTTGGAATACATCAACTACGATTACGCCGCAAAGGATGCAGACGGGAATGATATTGCCGCCGTTCCCATGGGTGCCTATGGCATTCCCTACAATGTAGCATCAAAAGGGCAGATCGCCGTGGGCGGTGTTTCCTGGGCGTTTCCCGTGGACAATGCGTCTCCCGTCAATGAGGTTAAGCCCTATGTGGATTACTCAATCCTGATTAAGGACGAAGATGAATTCAACGGTGACGTATATGATTCGCAGCTCCTGGTTCCCGGGGTATTGGTTACCGCCGGTCCGATATACACGTATATCGATGTTCCCTTCGGTAAAAATCACCCCTGGCTGACGGACTCCTTCGGTTCCGGCCTGGCGCAGGGAACCGATGCAGACTGGAATTACAACGTTAATATTAATCTCGGATACTACTTCTAAGCAGCAGGGCGGGTTTTCAGCCCGCCCCTGTTTCCATTTACTTTTTCAGACAGGAGTTGTATGAGTAAGATTACAGTTCGAAATCTCAGCGTTATCTTTGGTGACAAAGGCCTTGATACAGCAAAGGAGCTTCTTGCACAGAAGGTCTCCAAGGCTGAAATCCTTGAAAAAACAGGATGCACCGTCGGTGTGAACAACGCTGAGTTTGATATAAAACAGGGGGAGACCTTTGTTCTTATGGGGCTTTCAGGCAGCGGTAAATCCACCCTGCTTCGCTGTTTGAACCGCCTGAATACCCCCACAACCGGTTCCATTGAGATTGACGGCGACGACATCGTTCTTTCCGATGAGCAGCATCTGCGCGAAGTACGGCGCAAAAAAATCGCCATGGTATTTCAGCATTTTGGTCTGCTTCCGCACAGAACGGTTGTTGAGAATGTCGCTTTCGGCCTTGAAATTCAGGGGATTGACGAGCAGGAGCGTCGTGAACGAGCCGCTGGCACAATCAAAACCGTCGGCCTTGCAGGGTATGAAGAACAGATGACATCGCAGCTTTCCGGCGGTATGCAGCAGCGGGTTGGCCTTGCCCGCGCTCTCTGCACGGAACCGGAAGTTCTGTTAATGGATGAGGCCTTTAGTGCTCTGGATCCGCTGATCCGCACGGATATGCAGGATGAGCTGATTCAGCTGCAGGAAAAAATGAACAAAACCATTGTTTTTGTAACCCATGATCTGGACGAAGCCCTGAAGCTTGGGGATCGTATTGCCATTATGAAAGACGGTTGGATTGTGCAGATCGGTACACCCGAGGAAATTCTGACCCGTCCGGCGGATGATTATGTGTCTGCTTTTGTGGAAAATGTTGATCGCAGCACGATTATTACGGCCCGTTCCATTATGTGGAAGTATCCCGAACGGATTCGTCTGGACAAAGAAGGGCCCGCTGCGGCTCTGCGCAAAATGCGCAAACTGGGGATCGATTATCTTCCCGTTGTTGATCGCGGGACGGAACGCTTTCACGGATTTATCCGGGATACGGAGTGCAAGCGCATGATTGATGAAGGATGCGAGGATATGAGTACTTCCGTGCTTTCATCGCAGGATGTGAATGCTGTACGTCCGGAGACACCCGTGGAGGATATGCTTCCGCTCTTTGTTGATACGGAACTTCCTCTTGCAGTAATCGATGAGGAAAACCGCTTCATCGGTGAGGTGACTCATTCCACGGTGATTGCCGAAATGATCGGTACTGATGAAAAGAAAATTCACCGTCTCATAGATGCGGGAGGTGTCAAGTATGATTAAGAGACTTGAAATCGGAAAAATGATTGAGCAGGCTGTTGATTACCTCTATGATAATATGACATGGTTTTTTGATGCGATCAGTGCAGTGGTGGACACCCTGGTCAGCAGTTTTCAGCAGCTCCTCACAGGTCCTTCTCCATGGCTGGTTCTGGGAGTTTTCCTGGTTCTGATTCATTTGATTTATTCAGGATCCTCAAAGTTTTTTTCTGTGGAAGCGCTGAAAAAGTCATGGGGGCTGATGGTCTTTGCCGTCTTCAGTGCGTTCCTTGTAATGAGTTTTCGCCTGTGGGAATCAACCATGAACACCACGGCGCTTGTAATCAGCGCTTCGGTCATAGCCCTGATAATCGGTATTCCTTTGGGTATACTGACCGCACGTAACGATAAACTGGATAATATTGTTCGTCCCGTTTTGGACTTTATGCAGACCATGCCCCCCTTTGTGTATCTGATACCGGCGATCATATTTTTCGGTGTCGGGAATGTTCCCGGGGTTATTGCAACGGTTGTTTTTGCCCTGCCCCCGGCTGTGCGTTTTACCAATCTCGGTATTCGCAATGTTCCCAAAGAGCTGGTTGAGGCAACGGAATCTTTCGGTTCCACGCAAATGCAGCTTCTTTTGAAAGTGCAGCTTCCCATTGCCCGTTCCACCATTCTTGCCGGGGTGAATCAGGTGATAATGCTTTCGCTTTCCATGGTGGTTATTGCATCCATGGTCGGTGCAAAGGGGCTCGGGCAGAAGGTGTATCAGGGGATAACGTCTCTGGATCTTGCCCTTGGTTTTGAAGGCGGCGTGGGTATTGTGGTTCTTGCAATTATTCTTGACAGAACAACCCAGGCCCTGGGTAAAATCGGTAATAATGAAAACTGAATCCTTTCAAAGGAGGAATAAATGAAAAAAGCAGTAATTTTTGGCGCAGCTCTGCTTGCTGCAGTTCTTGTAATCGGCTGTTCGCAGTCAAAGGAATCCGGTAAGTCATCCGCGGTACCTCGGTCCAAGTCCCAGGATATCTCTATACTCTATCCCAACTGGTCCGAAGGTATTGCCATGACCAATCTTGCCAAGGTTGCTCTGGAGGATATGGGCTATTCCGTCGAGCTGACTCAGCTGGACCCCGGGCCGATCTATGCGGCTTTGGCAAAAAAACGCGGTGACCTGTTTATGGACGCATGGTTGCCTCATACCCACGCGGATTACTGGCAAAAATACGGGGAAGACCTTGTAAAAATCGGAAAAGGTTTTGACAACGGGACCACGGGGCTTGTCGTTCCTGCCTACATGGATATCAACTCCATAGCCGATCTGAATGACCGTGTTGATGATTTTGACGGAAAGATTATCGGTATCGGCAGCGGTGCGGGTATTCATGGAAATACTGAGAAAGCCATTGATGCGTATGATCTTAATTATGAACAGGTGACTTCCAGCGGTGCAGCCATGACTGCAGAGCTGAAAAAAGCTGTCATGAAAGAGGATCCCATTGTTGTTACCGGGTGGAAGCCGCATTATATGTGGGCAAAATACGATCTTAAGTATCTTGATGATCCCAAAGGTGTGTATCCCGCCGATGCCTGTGAAATTATTTCCCGGAAAGGGTTTTCCGGTGATTACCCTGAAGCGACAGAGTTTCTTTCAAACTTTTCTCTTACGGAAGAGCAGCTGTACTCCCTCATGGGTGCGGTAAAGGAAGCTGATGATAAAACCGCTGCAGCACAGGAATGGTATGAGAATAACCAGGAGCTTGTTTCCGCATGGATGCCGGCTGCTGAATAGTCTGTACCGACGTTGTTCAGATACGTGCGGATCTCAAAGAGGGATCCGCATTTTTTAATCCTGGAGAGAATCGTATATACGGCGGATCTGTTCATTGTTGGTACGAAAGATTGAGCCTATCAGAGGGTCAAACTTTTTACCGATGAGAGACGTGATTTCTTCAAGAGCCGCTTCGTGTTTCCATGGAGCCTTGTAGGGCCGCTTTGACCGTAGTGCATCATAGACATCAGCAATAGCGGCAATTCGTGCACTCAGAGGTATTTCCACGGTCTTGAGGCCCTGCGGGTACCCCGTACCGTTATAGTTTTCGTGATGATAGAGGGCAATTTCCGCTGCCATCCTCATGGGGGATTTGTCTTTCAATATGGAATATCCCAGTTCTGTGTGGGACTTCATTGTTGCAAATTCACTGTCACTGAGTCCGCGCGGTGCCAACAGAATAGAGTCACTGATTCCGACTTTACCGACATCGTGGAAGGGGGCAAATCGTTCGATGTC
Source organism: Fibrobacterota bacterium (assembly GCA_051745065.1). Lineage (GTDB taxonomy): Bacteria > Fibrobacterota > Chitinivibrionia > Chitinivibrionales > Chitinivibrionaceae > Chitinivibrio. The sequence continues at coordinate 48,537 of JBNJDQ010000003.1, read as the reverse complement.
GCGGCAAAACTTATGGGGCATTTTCATTTTTTCAGCAATTAACCGTGAGTAGCGGCCTACACGAACAATGTGCGCCCCGGTTTCATTGTCCCGCATGGCAGCCAGATCAGTGATCGTCTGCATAATGTCAATGCGGATCTGCAGTTCCTGTTCCGTCTTGCGTGAAATATCACTGGGCGTGGCCATGTAGTAGCTGATTTCACCTTTTTCGTTGAAAACCGCATTGATTGTGAGCTCGACCCAGGCAAGACTGCCGTCGTGCTTTTGATTGAGTACTTCTCCCTTCCAGTTGCCCAGATGAGGATTTTTTATGGCTTGCCACATTTCATTGAAACGGCGGTGATATTCGTATTCCGATATTCCTTCATTGCGGTAGGCTGCGATACCGGGGTTGAGAATGCGGGGGGTTTTGTATTTAATTGCATCAATCGAGTATCCGTAAAATGATTCAAAAGATGGGTTTGCGTCAATAATACGACCCTCCCTGTCTGTGAGAATCATCGGTTCGAAAGAGTTTTTGAATGCGTTGAAATATAAACGGAATTTTTTGTTGTTTTCCCGCAGGGCGATTTCATGCTGTTTCCGTGCGCTGATATCAAGAACAACTCCGGCTATTTTCAGAGGGCTTTGATCATCATTGCGCTGAATAATCCGGCCACGGTCATGAAACCAGGCATAGGAGCCGTTTCGCCGTCGAATGCGGTAATCAATTTCGTATTGTTCTTTTTTCCCTTTAATATGATCTTCCATGGCTCGCATGGTTTTATCGTAGTCTTCAGGATGCACCAGATCGGTCCAGCGTGAGTAATGTGCGCCGCGAAAGTCTTCCGGGTGATATCCGAGTATTTCCGCCTTGGTATCATCTGCTGTGACAGTTCCCGTGGGAAGATCCAGTTCCCAAAGCGCCAGATTTGCTGCAGATACAGAATTTTGAAGGGGAATACCCGCAGTATGATCGTCCATTGAAAGCCTCCTTATCCTCATAATAGTACAATAATGGATACACAATGCAATCAATTATATTGACATTTTTCGGCGATTATTCTATAGTAAAAAGAAAAGTGTAACAGGTATAAAGGTATGATATGAAACATAAAGTTGCGTTTTTTGATACAAAACCGTACGATAAAACCTATTTTTCGCATTTTGGTGAAAAGGACTTTGAATTTACCTGGATTGAAGAAAAACTGAGTGAAGAAACGGTACACAGGGCGCAGGGACACGATGCAGTCTGCGTGTTTGTAAATGATGATGTTAATGCAAATGTAATAGAGGCACTCACCACTTATGATATCCGTATCGTAGCTCTTCGCTGCGCCGGATATAATAATGTCGATTTCAAACGTGCCTATGGACAGGTGCATTTTGTCCGCGTTCCTGCATATTCCCCCTATGCCGTGGCAGAACATGCTTTGGCTCTTATCATGACCCTGAACCGCAAAACACACCGGGCGTACCGTCAGACCCGGGAAGGTGATTTCTCGATTCAGGGGCTTATGGGAATGGATTTGCACGGAAAGACGGCGGGGGTTATCGGTACGGGAGCCATCGGGCGGATTATGTGTACGATTCTTCGGGGGCTGGGTATGACTGTTTTGGCATACGATCCATTTCCGAATAAAGAATTTGCCGCCAATAGTGGTGTCACCTACGTCCCTCTGAACCATCTCTACGGTGAAGCGGATGTTATCAGTCTGCATTGTCCTCTCACGAAGGACACGGATCATCTCATAGATGAAGATGCTCTTGACCGTATGAAGAACGGCGTATTTCTGGTGAATACGAGCCGGGGCGGTCTTATCGATTCCGATGCCCTGATCAGGGCTTTGAAAGCCGGTAAAGTGGGAGCGGCAGGCCTTGATGTATACGAAGAAGAGAGTCAGTACTTTTTTGAAGATCGTTCAGATGAACTGATAACCGATGATACTCTTGCACGGCTTCTGTTTTTTCCCAATGTGCTCATAACCTCACATCAGGCGTTCTTTACGCGGGAAGCTCTGAAGAACATTGCCCTGACCACCCTCAGGAATCTGCGGGAATTTTTTTCCGGGGGATACCTGGAAAACGAGATTTGCTATCGTTGCGGTTCTGCGTGTCGCAAGAAAGAGCATAAGCGCTGCTTCAGCCTGCAAAAAACGTCCGCAGAGCCAGAAGAATAAGTGCAGCTGTGAGGACCGGCCTGATAATGCGGGTGCCTTTTCGAATGGAGAGATGTGATGACAGAGCGGCTCCTGTCCAGGAACCTGCTGCCAGAGCAACGGCAAAGGGCCAGTTGATGCGGCCGGTGAGCGCAAAGATCAACACAGCCGGAAGAGAGTAGCAGGTGATTAATCCCGTTTTCATGGCGTTGGTTTTCAGAAGAGTGTACCCTTTTATTCTGTGGAAAAAGAACATGATAAGAAAGCCGACCCCGGCTTGAATAAATCCGCCGTACAGGCCGATAAGAAAGAGCAGAGGCGCCGTAACTAATGGACGGTCAAGAGAGGATTGATCAATGTCGGGAGAGGGGGGATTCTCTTTCGGCGATGGCGCAATCAGGGTAACAGTCACAAAGATGATGATGATCCCAGTGATTATGCGCATGACATCATGACTGAGATTATTTGCGAGGAGTGCCCCCGTCAGGGTGCCGGGAAGGGCTATCGCGGCGAAGGGGAGAAGCTCCTTACCCGTAATAATTCCTTTACGCAGAAATGTGGTCGTTGAACTGAATGCCCCTGTAAGAATGCTGAGGCGATTGGTTCCGTTTGCAACGCGGCTGTCCAGGCCCATGGCAATGAGCAGCCCCATGTTGAGGGCGGACCCGCCGCCGGCCATGACGTTAATAAAGCCGGCAAGCAGACCGATGCCGAAAAGTGAAAGCAGCTCAGCGGTCATAGTACAGGGCGGAGCAAAATTGCTCCGCATAGACAGATGTCTTAATACCGGCTGTCAGCGAATTCAACCCAGCCTCCGGCATCAACAAGGGCCTGATCAAAATCAGATATTTCGTAGGATACCTCCAGAGCGGTTTTGTCGTTGACAAAGAAACGCAGCAATCCCTTTTCTCTGTCAACTTCGCAGGTCACATCACCGCTTCCCTGCAGATCAAAGATCGACTGAATCTTTTCCGCAGGGAGTTCGACGGCAAGCATACCGCAATTGAACATGTTCTGCCGGAATATTCGGGCGTAATCTTCAGCAATAACAAGGTGGATATGGTTAACTTCCAGAGTCCAGGGGGCATGTTCCCGCGATGATCCGCAGCCGAAGTTTCCCCGGGTAACAATTACTTGTGCCTTTTGCAGCTCCGGTCCTGCCGGATCAAATCCGTCAAGTTTAAGATCTTCAAGAATGTAGGGTTTCAGGGCATCCTTGGTAACTTCCGTAAGGTATTTGGCCGGTATTATTTCGTCAGTATTAATGTCTGATCTGTCAAGGAACAGAACCGGTCCGCCGAATTCTTTCATTTTTCCTCCTTAATATCTCTTGGATCTGTCAGTTTTCCCGTAATTCCCGAGGCCGCAGCGGCTGCGGGGCTCATGAGATGAACCGTACCGCCCTTGCCCATGCGGCCATAGAAATTTCTGTTTGTGGTTGCCGCTGCGGCCTCACCTTCGGCAAGAACACCGTTGCTCATGCCCAGGCAGGCGCCGCACGTTGGGTTGGATACCACATATCCGGCATCCAGAAAGATGTCAAGCAGTCCTTCGGAAAGTGCCTGCCGGTAGATTTTGGGTGTGGCCGGAGCGACAATTCCCCGCACGCCGAAAGCAAGGGTATGTCCTTTGGCAACCTCTGCTGCAAGGCGCAGGTCGGAAATTCGGCCGTTGGTGCAGCTGCCGATATAGATTTGATCAAGGGGCGTATCCGCAAGTTCGCGAATGGGTTTTACCTGATCGGGTTTGTAGCCCCAGGTTGTGCTTGGTTCCATGGTGGAAACGTCAATATCAAGCACACGGGCGTAGTCGGCATCCTCATCGGACCACCAGTGTTTGAAATCACTCAGGGCTTTTTGTCGGTCATTATCGTACTCTTCGGCAATGAACTCCCAGAGGTAATCCACGGTTTTTTCGTCGGGCATGCAGATGCCTGAGGTTCCGCCTGCTTCAATGGCCATATTGGTAAGGGTCATGCGCTCTTCCATGCTGAAGTTATCCACTATGGATCCGCGAAATTCAATGACATGGTCTGTGGCGCCTTTTACGGTAAGCTCTTTAATGATGTTGAGCATTACATCCTTGGCATAGACATGTGAGGGCAGGGTTCCATTGATATTAACCCGGATTGTATCGGGTTTGCGAAACGCGCAGACTCCCTTGAGTATACCGACTTCGAGATCTGTTGTACCCACACCGCAGGAAAAGGCACCAAACGCGCCGTGCGTACAGGTGTGACTGTCACCCATGATGACGGTGTAGCCGGGGCGAATAAAGCCTTTTTCAGGAAAAATTGCGTGGCAGACCCCATTTTGGCCAATGTCAAAGAAATCTTTTATATTATGCTGATGCGCCCATTCTCGTATGATTTTGCCCTGCATGGCGCTTTTGCTGTCCTTGGCCGGGGTAACATGGTCGATCACAGCTTTCACCTTTGTATTATCAAAAACCCGATCTTTTTTACGCCATTTAAGATCCGCAATTGCCACGGGAGTGGTTATTTCATGGCACATGACAACATCCAGATTCAGAATATTCGTGCCGGGAAACGGCTGATCCCTCAGTTTTGATTCAAATATTTTTTCAACAAGAGTCTTTCCCATCTATCCTCCTTGTAGTATTTGTCGGAGGATAAATATATATATTGACGGCTTCACAGGTGCGGGAATCAGCAGGGCAGGGGGTATTTTGCCGGTTCCTGAAAAAGGGCGGCTTTTTCTCCGTGAATGCGGAAATATTCCTCCCGGCTGTAGGTGACGGATCCCATCGTGTGCAGGGTGGTTTCAGACCCGAAATCCGCCGGGGTGAACCAGTTATCCCGGCGTCGTGATGAAATTATTCCCGCGTGCATCAGGGTACGTGCCACAAGCTGACTGCAGTAGATACCGTTATCCGGGCAGTGATGGAGATATTTTCCCATGTGGGCGGAAAGAGCTACTTCCAGGCCTGTGGGAATATGTTCACTGTAATGCGCATCAATCAGTTTTCTGATGCTTTTGGCAATTTTCAGTGATGCTTTTTGTGAGCCGATTCTTCGCAGAGCGATAAGCTTATCCGATGCGGAAATACGTTCGCGGAAGTCTGTCAGCATGGGGCCGTCTTTGCAGTCACTGCACAGAACTTCCCGCACACTGTCTTTCTTGATATTTGATTCCCAAAGGCACAGGGAACCGTCCGGGCGTCGATACACCATGGCAACATGCCCCCAGGGAGATCCGCAGGAGAGAATTGACGCAGCTTTGTTGAAGATGCTCTTGCCGTGAAAGAGAAGGATGTCGCCGGTTTGCAGGGTGTCTTCCAATGTAGTTAGGGAGAGGGACGCTGTGTTTTTTTTAGAAAAACGGGGGAGTCTGCCGTGGTAGGCAGATGCAAAGATGATAAAAATAATAGCCGACATGACAAAATACATGGTATGACTCCTTGACAAATTGAGATGCCGGAATTATACCATGCTTGTGCTTTCGGGGGCAACAAAAAAAGGCGACCCCTGTCAAAAGGGTCGCCCGAATCATAGAAGAACGTGGAAATCTAGTTTTTCAGAGCCTTAATACTGAGACGGACTTTACCGTTTTTCTCAATACCAATCATTTTAACCTTGATTTCATCACCTTCTTTGAGGTATTCATTCACGTCTTCCACACGTTTGTCGGCAATTTCCGAAATATGGAGAAGGCCTTCCTGCTTGGGAAGATATTCGCAGAATGCACCGAAATCAACGATCTTTTTGACTGTGGCTGTATACACCTTATTGAGCTCAGGTTTTTCCGTCAGTTTTTCAATCATGTTGATAATACTGGCGGAAGATTCCTGATTGGGTGCAGTAACTGTTACTGTGCCGTCGTCATCAATATTGATGTCGCCGGAGAAGCGTTCCTGCATCTCCTTGATTGTTTTACCACCGGGACCGATCACTACGCCGATATCCTTTTCATCGATTTTCATGGTTACGATGGAAGGTGCATGGGCTGATACAGATTTACGGGGTTCGGGGATTGCCGCTTCCATGGCATCAAGAATCTTGTTGCGGGCAATTTTTGCCTCTTCAAGAGCTTCTTTCATAAGATCCGGAGTAATACCGTTGATCTTGATGTCCATCTGTATCGCCGTAATCCCGTCACGGGTACCGGTGACCTTAAAGTCCATATCACCGAGGTGGTCTTCAGTTCCCAGAATATCCGTCAGGATTGCTGTATCATCACCGTCGGTGATAAGCCCCATGGCAATACCGGCAACATGACATTTGACGGGAACACCTGCCGCCATGAGCGAAAGAGACCCGCCGCAGACTGATGCCATGGATGAAGACCCGTTTGATTCAGTAATATCCGATACGATACGAACCGTATAGGGGAAGAATTCTTCCGGCGGAAGGATCGGCGCAAGAGCCGTCTCCGCGAGATGACCATGACCGACTTCCCGGCGCTTGGGGAACCCGAATCGCCCTGTTTCACCCACAGAGTAGGGGGGGAAATTATAATGCAGGTAATAGGTTTTGCGAAAGTCATTCTGCAGATCGTCAATAATCATTTCATCGCGCTTGTTCCCGAGTGTTGTGGTAACCAGGGCCTGTGTTTCACCGCGGGTGAATACGGCTGAACCGTGTGCCCGGGGCAGAAAATCAAGATCACAGGTGAGCGTGCGGATCTCATCAAGACCGCGTCCGCCGATGCGTTTCTTTTCTTTCAGGATGGTATCGCGCATATCTTTGGATTCCAGATCATGAAAGGCGGCTTTGATGTCACCTTCCTGCTCGGGATATTTTTCTTCGAGTTTTTCCACTGCTTCCTGAGTCAGCTCATCGATTTTGCTGTATCGTTCCATTTTATCAGCAAGAAAGCTGTAGTCGTGGAGACGGTCACCGATGATTTCCTGAACATCAGCGTCAATCTGGGGATCACGCCCTTCGGGAGCTTCGAAATCGATCTTTTTTACGCCGATTTCCGCAAGAAATTCCTTCTGGAGTGCGCATATTTCCTTGATAAACGTATGTGCATACATAATGGCATCGACCAGTTTTTCCTCACCGACTTCGTAGGCACCGCCTTCAACCATCATGATGGACTCTTCCGTACCGGCGACAACAATGCTGAGATCGCCCTTCTCGGTTTCTTCTCTGGATGCGAATACTTTGTATCCGTCATCAATAAAGGTAACCCGTACGCCGGCAATGGGCTCGTTAAAAGGCATGTCGGAAAGACACAGACTGAATGAGGATGATGTCAGAGCCAGTACATCCGCTGCATTGATCTCGTCTGCGGAAATAACCGTGTTGACAAGTTGTACTTCTTCTTTGTAGCCGTCGGGGAAAAGCGGCCGGATGGGGCGGTCGATCACACGGGCACTGAGAACCTCATGGGTGCTGGGCTTGGCCTCACGTTTAAAGAAACTTCCCGGTATTTTGCCGCCGGCGTAGCTCTGTTCTCTGAATTCAACAGTCAGGGGGAAAAAGTTAATGCCCTCACGTGCGGGGCCGTTACATGCAGTACTCAGAACCATAGTGTCGCCGACACGTATCGTGCACGACCCGTTTGCCTGTTTGGCAATACGTCCTGTTTCAAGTGTGATTTCCGTACCATCGATCGTTATCGATTTACTCCGAATTGTCATCAATTCTCCTACTATTAATTTATTTCTTACTCATATAAAATATATTTAATTGTTGGTCTACATAGTGTCACTCTTTATATTAAAAAATGCAATTAACAGAAGAACAGAAAAGAATACATCCTGATGCGGGGAATCTGCGGGTGATCGCCGTTGCGGGATCGGGTAAAACGACTGCTCTGATAAACTATGCCCGCCACTGTGACCGAGCCGCCCGGATCCTCTATCTTGCATTCAACAGAACCGTCCGGCGCGAAGGGCAGGAGAAATTTTCCGCTGCAGGACTATCCAACGTGACGGTACAGACTGCCCACTCCCTTGCTTACGCTGAGATTATTTATCGGGGCGGCTACATTCTGGGGCATCATTCTGCGGGCATGCTTCTGCAGCGTTTCTTTGATGGTGCGGATCATCTTGATGAAACCGATGCTCTGGCCCTTGCAGGGCATCTCAATGAGTATATTCGTCTTTTCTGCAGCAGCACATGCCGCCGTGTCGAAGAGGTGGATTACCTCGGGCAGATAACAGATGAGCAAACCCGTGACTTTGTGAAAGCGCATTTTCCCGCTCTGACCCTGGCTGTCCGCCGCGTTCTTTCGGCCATGAAGCTCAAATATCTGCCCGTGACCCATGATTTCTATCTCAAGCTCTATCAGCTGCAGGAGCCCCGTCTTGCCTACGACTACATCCTTTTTGACGAAGGTCAGGATGCATCACCGGTCATGCTTGATATTATTCAGAGACAGGAACATGCCGTCCGGGTCATTGCCGGTGATCCACACCAGCAGATTTATGCCTGGCGTAATGCCGTCAATGCAATGCACCGTTTTTCGTTTCCCCCGTATAATCTGACACGATCCTTTCGGTTCAATCACGCCATCGGCCGCTGTGCCCGGGCGGTGATTCGTCTCAAGCGCCATATCGGCCGTGATCATACCGTGCAGATACGGGCGGAAAACCGCCGGACCCCTGAGAGAAGCAAAAAACGGGCTGTCCTGGGGCGTTCCAATATTTCTCTTTTGGCGGAAGCCGTAACCCTTCTCAGCCGTGAACCGGGCATCCGCATCCGCTTTGAAGGCGGCCTGGGAACCTATATGTTCTCCGGAGAGGAAGGGGCTCTTTCGGATGTCCTGAATATTTTTAATCAAAAGTATGAGATGGTACGCAACGAACGGTTACGCCATTTTCAGGATCTTTCGGGCCTTGCTTCATTTGCGGAAAAATGCGGTGACCGGCGCCTGGCACAGACCGTGGATCTGGTAAAAGAGCATGGTGCACAGTTGCCTGCACGGATTGCCGCTCTCTGGAAGGCAAATATTTCTGCTGACGAGAATGTCGCCGGAGCCTATGTCTTCTCCACGGTGCATCGCTGTAAAGGGCTGGAATATGACGAAGTGTATCTCTGTTCGGACTTTATTACCGAAAAAGAGATTCTGCGCCGCAAAAAAGAAGGCCTTGACGATGGTGAGCTGGAGCGTATCGAAGAGGAGATTAATCTGCTCTATGTAGCAGTAACCCGTGCCCGACACCGGGTGGTTCTTCATGCCGATGCCCTGCCTGCGGGGATGTCTCAGAATACGGCTGTCATGACGCATGAACGGCTCAGCGAGATGCCCGGCCCGGGAGAGACTTCAGCCATGAATGCCGGTCGCCCGTGGACAGGGCGCGAGGATGCACGCTGTCTCCGTCTCTACGGTCGGGGGAAACCGCCCGGCCGTATTGCCCGGAGTCTCGGGCGCAGCCGCGGGGCCGTAATCAGTCGTTTGCGTCGATTTCAGGAAGAGGGGCTTATTGATTAAAGAGGAGCGCGACCGCAGCTGAAGCAGTATGCGGGCTTACGTTCGGGAAAACAGTTCCGTATATTCCTTCAGGGTAATGCCGCGCCGATCTTTTTCGGAAAGGATCGGTGCAGTGCCGATATCCCATTGAATTGCAAGATCCGGGTCCTTCCAGGCAAGGGTTATCTCGCTTTGGGGGGCGTACAAGCGGGAGCATTTATATGTGAGAAGGGTGTTTTCCTGCGTGGTGACAAAGGCGTGACCGAATCCCTCGGGAATGTAGAGTATTTCATGGTTCTGCGCTGTAAGGGTGACTGCCTGCCAGCGTCCGAATGTCGGACTGTTTCTGCGAAGATCAACAATGATATCCCGTACCGCGCCGCACAGGACTTCCACCAGTTTTGCCTGTCCGTGCGGAGCTGCCTGCAGATGGATGCCGCGCAGGGTGTGCTTGCTCCGCGAGAGGGAGCGGTTGTCCTGCACCCAACGGTGTCGGGGAATATCGCAGGCGGCAAGGGTTTCTTCGTTATATGATTCATAAAACCAGCCGCGCGCATCCGCGTGCAGGGCGGGCTGTAAAAGTACGGCCGCATCGAAAAATCGTTTAATCAGTTTCATCTGACCTGAGAGGGCTCCACCAGGCGGGGTTGCTGCGATACCAGCGGACTGTTTCTGCAAGAGCGGTTTCAACGGAGTGCCGGGGGTGCCACCCGAGGGAGCGCAGCTTTTGTGCGTTTACGGCGTAGCGCAGATCATGGCCCAGGCGATCTTCCACGTATTGAACTGCTTCGCGAAAAGGTATGCCGAGGGTTTGAGTGAGGCAGGAAACAATTTCTGTATTACTTCGTTCGTCCCCGCTGCCCACATTATACACTTCGCCGGGAGTTCCCAGCTCAAGAATGGTCATCAGGGCACGGCAGTTATCTTCCACATGGATCCATTCGCGGATGTTTTCCCCGGTGCCGTACAGAGGAGTCATTTTTTCCTGCAGAATATTAGTGACTGCCCGGGGGATCAGTTTTTCCGGATGCTGAAAGGGGCCAAAGTTATTGGTTGAGCGGGTAATTAGTGCCGGAAAACCGTAGGTTTGACAGTAGGCCCGGACCATGAGATCCGCCGAAGCTTTGCTGGCGGAATAGGGAGAGTTGGGCCGAAGGGGTGATTCTTCTGTAACGGGCGGAGAATCCAGGGAGAGTGAACCGTACACCTCATCCGTGGAAACCTGCAGGTAAACCTTGGCGTCAAATTCCTCCAGCCATTGCGTTGTTGCAACCTCCAGAAGAGTCTGCGTACCTCTGATATTGGTGTCCACAAAGATTTCCGGGCCTTCGATACTGCGGTCTACGTGAGATTCGGCCGCACAGTGGATGACCCTGTCGAAGGAATGCTGCATAAAAAGAGCATAGAGAAGGCTTTTATCCGTGACGGACCCCTGCACAAAATGGTAATTGGGATGATCAGCACAGTCCTGCAGATTACAGCCCAGGGCGGCGTAGGTCAGTTTGTCAAGGTTGACCACGCGGTAGTGAGGATACTCCTTCAGAATCAGCCGGATAAGGTTGGAGCCGATAAATCCGCTGCCCCCGGTGATGAGTATACGGTGTTCCTCCTGTGCCATTTTTTATGCCTGCTTCTGCTGATAGGTTGCGAGGAAATCCCCGAGACGGTGGATGGCTTCCACAAGCTGATCCTCCGGCGGGAGTATCACGATTCGGAAATGATTCGGTTCCGGCCAGTTAAACCCCGTCCCGTTAACGAGGAGGACTTTCTTTTCGCGGAGAAAATCCAGGACGAACTGTTCGTCATTGGTGATATTGAAACGGGCTGCATCGATCCTGGGAAAAAGATAGAGGGCGCCTTCGGCTTTGACGCAGCTGATTCCGTCAATCTCCTCCAGGGCCTGCCAGGCTTTGCTGTGCTGTGTATGCAGACGCCCGCCCGGCGCGACGTACTTGCGGATTTGGGTGTCATCCTCCAGTGCTGCTTTACAGGCGTATTGCGCGGCAACGTTGGAGCACAGGCGCATGGATGCCAGTGTTGAGAGGCCGGTTTTAAGATTCCGCAGGGCGTCGCGATTGCCGCTGATGACCATCCAGCCACCGCGCAGACCGCAGGCAAGATGAGTCTTGGAGATCCCGTTGAAGGTGATTACAGGGTGGTCTCCGGCCAGGGTGGCGACAGAGGTGTGAACTGCACCGTCAAAAAGGATGCGGTCGTATATCTCATCGGCAAAGATCAGAAGTTCATGTTTTTGGGCAATCCTCACGATTTCCCGCAGAATATCTTCTGAATAGACACTGCCCGTGGGATTGTTGGGGTTGATAAGAACGACTGCCCGGGTTCGGTCGGTTATTTTGGATTCCATATCCGCGATACTTGGATTCCAGCCGTTTTCCTCATCGCAGAGATAATGGACCGCTGTGCCGTCGGCAAGATTGACCGAGGCTGTCCAGAGGGGGTAGTCCGGAGCCGGTACAAGAACCTCGTCACCGGGGTTAATCAGGGCCTGCATGCTCATGCTGATCAGTTCACTTGCCCCGTTTCCGATAAAAATATCATCGATGTGCAGGTTCTTAATGCCTTTGGAGTGATGATAGTCCAGAATAGTTTCGCGGGCAGAAATGATTCCCTGGGAATGAGAGTAGGACTGGGCCCCCTCCGTGCCGAGCATATTATCCTGCACCGCATGGATCAGGGAGGTGTCCAGATTAAATCCGAAGGCACCGGGATTGCCGATGTTGAGTTTGATTATTTCTTCCCCGGCTCTCTCCAGCTCATAGGCTGCATCCAGAACGGGGCCGCGAATAGCATATTTTACGTTGCTGAGTCTCTCTGACTGGTTAAACATGTTTTGTCCTGTTATGGTTCGGTTGATAAAGGAAAATACATTTTGATCACTATCCCGTGGAGGGCGGGTATAAATTGCTTAATCACTTTGGGCCAACAGCTCTTCCATACGGCGTATGAAACGCGCCTCCTTAATATTGTAGCCACCGATCCGGGCTGCATTGGTAAAGCCTTCTTCGTTTTTCTGAAAGGTGACATTGCTCTGCCAAAAGCCCTGTTCACTGGCCTTCCTGCTGAGGCGAAGGGCTTCCTGAAGATGGTCTTCACTTGTCCACTCTTTATATTGCGGTGCCGACAGAATTCGGCGTATTGCCGGGCCGATCCGGTCCGCCGTTTCCCTGTTCATTCCCATCATATCAAAGAATTTCTGACTTTTGCGGGCGTAATACGGCACCTGGGTGTACTCCTGACGGCTGATTATACCGTCAGCCTTGGCTACGCCTGCATAGAGGTGGGCTTCCGACTGTGTTATGTCTTCGCTGTATGCTGTCATGGCTACTTTCTCTTCTGTATATGTTGTACCCTGTTAAAGATATATATTCACCGTATACGCAGGGGAAATAAACTGAACCGGAGGTGCCTGTGCGAAATATGCCGGATCAATTCGGGCTCTATGCTGTTCTTACCGACCCCCGCCGGGGGTATGAGTACGTTACCCGGCTTCTTACGGAGTACGCTCTTCCGTTTGTACAGCTGCGGATGAAAGGGGTTCGTCCCTTTGAGGTGTTGAAGACTGCTGAGATGATGCGCCGGTGTACCGAAGGCACCACAACCCGCCTGATTATCAACGATGATCCCGCTGTTGCCCGCGACTGCGCCGCTGACGGTGTACATGTTGGTCAGGATGATCTTTCTCCGGCCCGGGTGCGCTCCATTGTCGGTGATCAAATGCTGGTGGGCTTTTCCACGCATAACGCGCAACAGGTTGCGGCAGCGCAGAACGAGCCCCTTGATTACCTCGGGTACGGGCCGGTATGGACAACGGCAACCAAGGAGCTGCCCGATCCCCTGCGGGGCCCGCAGAATGCAGGGGCGGACACTGCGGAGTCCGCCCTCCCCGTGGTGGTTATCGGCGGAATAACTGCAGAGAGAATCACCGATCTTGCCCGGCATAATCTGTATAATTACGCTCTCAGCGGCCCCCTGTGCCGTACAGCTGACCCCCGGCGTGCTCTTGAGGCGATTCTTTCAGCGCACAGGCAGGCTTTCGGGCGGGGAGATACCGGTGTTGAAGTCTCGTAGGATTCCGGATATCCCCCTCCTGTTACGGAATAATTTCTACCGCCTGTACCCTTTTCTGAGCGGAATGATTCTCTTTGTATCCGCGGGGTATAACCTTATTTCCGGGGCCTCACTGTATCTGCCCCTGCTGAAACTTGGCGCTGGTACAGCTGTGTTTATATGGTTCTTCCGTATGCCCCGTCCCGCCGAATTCCAGGAGAGCATTATTCTGCTGCGTGAAACCTTTCTGCTGACCCTGACTTCCCTGCTCATTCTTAATCTTTCATCCCTGGTGGACGGCCTCAGTTATTATCATTACAACCTCCTTTCCCTGCTGTTGGGGGCAACATACCTGCGCTGCCATCACCAGGCCCCGGCGGTTCTGCCTCTGGCGGCTTTTCTCTTTTTCTCGGACAGTGTCTCTTTTTCCTCGTCCTCCGAAGCTGTTTTCAGTGGATCAACCTACGCAATTGTCGGGCTGATCGGATATTTCTTCGGTGACCTTGTGGTCCAGACTTTTCGCAACCGGCGCGAATTTACTCTGAACAGCCTTCTGGAATCACTGGAGGAGAGCCTCGGACAATTCTATTATCTGGCGGAAGGAACAGCTCCCGCCGTGGCTCTCTTCACCGGGGATGGGGAGCCTCTCTACTTTAACAGTGCCTATCGGGCATATCTTCATCCTGAGAAGGCGGACAGCGCCATCTACAGCTCATACCGGCTCACGGGGGATGTGAATTTTTCAGATGTCTCTTTTACATCCCTTTTTCAGGAGGGCAGGCCCAGGGTTATTCGGTCGGGGTATAACCGTTCAGCGGGAGCGTCCGGAGGCTCGTATGTGCATTTAACCAGTGTCTTTTCTCCGGTGGAGATTGCCGGAACAGGTTCATGTGTTCTGCAGGTGTTCTCCGCCCACGGCCTGAGCAGGGCATCTGCTCTTACGACCAACGCCATTAATCAGAAATATCAGAAGTTGCTGAACAATAATTTCAGCCAGTTGTGGTATCTGACGGATCCGGATACTCTGGGGTTTGCAAATCTGACTTTTGCGGAATTTCACGGTATTACCACACGGGATGTCTTCAATAAACCCATTCGTGCAATTTATGAGGCGGGGCTTTGTTCCGAGGTGGTGCGGGAAAACCGCACGGTCTTCAATGAACGGCGGCAGGTGATCCGCCAACGTCATATGACCTCCGCCGAAGGTCAGACCCGGGTACTGCGTATCATTAAAACACCGAAGCTGGATTTCTCCGGCGGCGTGGAATGTGTTATGTGTGAGGCCACGGATATTACAGAAATGTATGACGAAAAGCTTCAGCTGAGCGCCCTTAACAGCAATCTGGAACGGGAGCGGGAGCGCGCTGATGCCATGAGCCGTGCCAAAAGCAGCTTTGTAGCCAATATGAGCCATGAGCTTCGCACGCCCCTCAACGGTGTGATCGGCATGGCGGAACTTCTTCTGGACTCCTCTCTGTCCCGTGAACAGGAAGAGTTTTCCCGTATCATTTACAAGAGCGGAAAGCATTTGCTCTCGGTTATAAATGATGTTCTGGATTTTTCCCATATTGAAAGCGGTAATATTCGGATTGAGTCTGCACCGACGGAGCTGAGCAGTATTGTGGCCGATGCCGTGGAGGTAATCATGCCCCGGGCAGAGCAGAAGAGCGTGGATATTATTGTGGATGACCGGGAATGCTGGGGGGATGTGGTTCGTGCTGACGGTATCAAAATAAAGCAGATTCTGATTAATTTAATTGGAAATGCCGTAAAGTTTACTGCTCAGGGAGCTGTCCTTATACGAATTCAGCGAAGCCCCGGGAAAGATGGTTTTCATGGATACACCTTTTCCGTGCAGGACACGGGGATCGGAATCAGTCGAAAACGGCAGGAAGAGCTTGTTGATCCTTTTATTCAGGGGGACAGTTCTGTTACCCGGAGGTTTGGCGGAATCGGTCTGGGTCTTGCAATCAGTAAAAAACTCGTTGAATACATGGGTGGGGCATTGCAGTGTGAGAGTACTCCCGGCCTCGGTTCCGATTTTTCCTTTACCCTGCATCTGTCTTCCGTGGGATATCGGGAGATGCCCGAACCCCTGTCCCGGATTCAATCGGTGGTCTATGTGGATAATCAGGAGTGGGCCATTTCCACAGCGGAATCCTTTGCTGATTCTTTGGGGATATCCTTTCATGCGATCCGTGATCGAAAGGCTCTGCGGGAAGAGCTGGGTGAACATATCATGTCCGGCAGGAGTGCTCAGGTGGTGATTATCAAAAATCGGGGCAGCTCTGATCGTGAGTGTATTCCTTTGGTCGAATCCCTGTGCCGGGAACCGCTTTTTGCCGGGGTGTCTGTTATTCTTTTGAGTGACAGCAGCAGTCACCTGCATGCATATCCTCGGGGTGTTCGTCGTATCAGAGGACCTCTTTCATACGCTCATTTTATTGAAATGGTTCAGTATTCCCGGGCGGATTCACCTTCTGAGGAACGTCTTCTTATTGTTGAAGATAATTCCGTTAATCAGAAAATTATGGCCTCTTTGGCCGAGTCCTGCGCCTGCACTGCCTATGACATTGCGGAAACAGCAGAGAAGGCCCTTGAATTTTTGAAGCAGAGAGAGTATACTGTCATTATAACCGACTGGAATCTCCCCGGCATGAACGGGGATGAGCTGATCCGCACAATCCGTAGGGGCGCGGCATATGACATGAACAGGTCTGTAAGAGCTGTTGCTGTGAGCGCGCGCTCAAAGGCGGATGTTCGACGCGCCGCCCGGGATGCGGGCTTCGATGAATATATAGTTAAACCTGTGTCACAGAGGGATATTATGGGCATATTTGACTGGTTGAGAAAAGACGGCGGGGATGAATCCCGCGCCGGTGAACCTGATACAATTGATTTCAATCGCTACGTACTCTTTAATCGGGCCTATATTACGGATAAACTCATGGGGGATACGGATACCCTGAGGCGTCTCCTCTCTGAGTTTGTATCGGTGATACCGAAGAAATGTAACGAAGCACGGCAGCGATTTCAGTCCGGCGATTATGAAGGACTCCGGGAGGTGGTTCATTCCGTGCACGGAGCTGCCCTGAATATTGGTGCAAGCAGACTGGGAGAAGTAACCCGGGAGATCGAGGATGCCGTCGGCAGTCCTGATACCACCCGCCGTCTGGCCCGCCTTCTTGATGAGTTGATTCGGGTGAACGACGATCTGACCGGCGAACTGACGGCGGTCCTGAATGAAATTGCAGCGCAGGGGACAGAGGAGTCCAAAGATGACCGCGGAGGCGCTTCCGCCAATGATCCGGCTTCGGATACAGAACTGGAAGGAGCTGTGCTGAACGTTGATGATATTCTTGATAATCTGATGGATGATTATGAGATACTCCGGGAGATTCTGCAGGAATTCGAAAAATCGATGCCGGCGATTGTTCGCGAGCTGGAGGAAGCTGTCCGCACAGAGGATTTTCGTAAAATCGATGACTCTGCCCATTCCATTAAGGGGGCTGCCCGCAATATCGGCGCGGAACGCCTGGGCAATATTTCCTACCGCCTGGAAATGTGCGGCAAAAAGAAGAACGGTGATTCTCTGGAAAAAAATCTGTCTCTTCTGCACAGGGAATTTGATACCCTGATCGGTGAAATCCGTAAAATCCGCGAGTGATTTGTAATTGTCACGGAAAAGAATTATCTTTAATAAATGAATTGTTTGAAAATATTACCGGTAAGGTAGGAATTATATGGGATGGTTTGAAGGTCTGAAACGGGGCCATACATTTGATGAGGATATCTGGATGGAATGCACACGCTGCGGCAAACATATCCTCAAAGAAGAATGGCAGGATTCGCATAAAGTTTGTCCCAAGTGTAATTATCACGGCAGAATAACATCGGCTGAACGGATTGAGATTACCCTTGACCGGGATACGTTTACCGAGATGGATCGTTCTGTCAGTCCCGCTGACCCCCTGGAGTTCTCCGATGCAAAGGGGACCTATGCAGAAAAAACGGCCCGGGCCCGTGAGAAATCCGGTGTCAATGAAGCCGTTGTTACGGGCAGTGGAAAGATTAACGGTAAAACAGTTGTCCTCGGCGTGATGGATTTTCGCTTCCTTGGTGGAAGTTTGGGATCCGGTACGGGGGAAAAGATCAAGCGTGCCGCGGAATACGCCCTTGAGAAAAAGGTCCCCCTGATCCTTTTCTCCGCTTCCGGAGGGGCGCGAATGCATGAGGGGATCCTCTCCCTGATGCAGATGGCCAAGACCTGCGGTGCTGTATCCCGCCTGAATGAAGCGGATATTCCCTACATTTCGGTTTTTACAGATCCCACTACGGGAGGTGTGTCAGCTTCGTTTGCTTCAGTGGGGGATGTGAATCTTGCCGAGCCGGAGGCCCTGATCGGGTTTGCGGGCAAACGGGTGATTAAAGAAACGCTGAAGCAGAAGCTGCCCGATAACTTCCAGACGTCCGAGTACTACAAGGATCACGGCTTTGTAGATAAAATTGTCAACCGCAGAGATATGCGGGAAGTTCTTTCCTCTATTATCTCTTTTTATAACAGATAAGCAGGACCCTATGTCAACGAATAAAGAGACAAAAGATTCTATCGAAGATATCGAAAAAGCTCTGAAGGATATCGATGAACTTGCGCAAAAGCACGGGGGTGTCTTTGTAAAGCAGGCGGAAGACCTGCGTGCGGAACTGGCCCGGGAGCGTACCCGCTGGGCGCAGAATCTAACGGCCTGGGATGTTGTGCAGCTTTCGCGCAATCCCGGACGCCCCAACTTTCATGAGTATGCCGAAACCGTCTTTACGGATTTTCTGGAATTGCACGGTGATCGGGCATTTTCCGATGATCAGGCGATTGCCGGTGGTTTTGCCCGCCTTGCGGGCCGGCCGGTTATGCTGATTGGTCATAATAAGGGGCGCACGGTTGAAGAAAATGTTGCCCGTAATTTCGGCAGTCCCTATCCCGATGGGTATCGCAAGGCCATGCGCCTGATGAACCTTGCCGACCGCTTCAATATTCCCGTGGTTTCCCTGATTGATACAGCCGGGGCATATCCCGGAGTGGAAGCAGAAGAGCGCGGTCAGGCTGAAGCCATTGCCCGCAATCTTGTGGAAATGATGAAACTGCGGGTTCCCGTGGTGTGTGTGATAACCGGCGAAGGCGGCAGCGGCGGTGCCCTGGGTATTGGTGTGGGTAATTCAGTTCTGATGCTTTCCAATGCCACCTATTCCGTTATCTCGCCGGAAGGATGTGCGGGGATTCTCTGGCGTGACGGTGCGTATGCCCCTACAGCCGCTGAGGCCCTTCATCTTACTGCGCCGCATCTGCGCGATCTTGGTGTTGTGGATGCCCTTATCGATGAGCCTGTTGCCGGCGCACATACGGCTCCTGTGGATACAATGGAAGCAGTCAAAAAAGCTGTTGCCGCAGAGCTTTCCCGACTGGGTAAACTGAGCGAAGAAGAGCTTCGTCAGGGGCGGTACGATCGTTTTGCAAAAATTGGACAATACAATGAGTAAAGGTGGATCAATGGCGCATTTGAGTCAGAAACAGGAAGATGAACTTCATAAAATTCCTCTGAGAATAACCGATACAACCCTTCGCGATGCGCATCAGTCTCTGTGGGCAACACGGATGCGGACGGAGGATATTCTCGGAATTATAGATACAATTGACAATGTCGGGTATTATTCTCTTGAGATGTGGGGAGGTGCAACCTTCGACGTCTGCATGCGTTTTCTGCGGGAAAACCCCTGGGAACGTCTGCGTGAAATTAAAAAACGGGCAAAGAAAACCCCCCTGCAAATGCTCCTGCGCGGCCAGAATCTCGTGGGATACCGCAATTATTCCGATGATGTGGTTGATAAGTTTATTCAGCTTGCTGTCAAAAACGGAATTGATATTTTCCGCTGTTTTGATGCCCTCAATGATACGCGCAATCTGGAGGCTTCCATAGGGGCGGTGAAAAAATACGGTGCCCATGCGCAGGGGACTCTGGCTTATACAATCTCTCCGGTCCATACGGAGGAAATGTATGTGCGCGTCGCCAAAGAGCAGGTGCAGCTTGGTGTGGACTCTATCTGTATCAAGGATATGGCCGGGATTCTTTCCCCCCTTCGGGCGGAGCGCCTGGTGTCAGCCCTCGTAAAAGAGATTGATGTTCCCATACAGATCCATTCCCACGCGACCAGCGGGATGGCAACCCCCGCCTACGTTGAAGGGGTTCGCGCCGGGGCCGGGGCCATTGATTGCTCAATTTCCAGTCTTGCCGGGTTTACCGCTCAGCCTCCTGTGGAGACACTTGTGGCCATTTTTAACGAGACAAACTATTCCACCGGACTGGATCTGGAAGCATTGTCCGATGTTGCGGAGCATTTCCGCCTGCTCAAGTCCAAGCGTGATTCCGAAGATAAAACAGGACATTCCATTATCGATCCGGATATTCTGATTCATCAGATTCCGGGTGGTATGATTTCCAATTTCCGTTCGCAGCTTGCAAAGCAGAATGCCGGAGATCGCCTGCAGGAAGCCCTGGAGGAAGTAACCCGTGTGCGGAAGGATCTGGGGTATCCGCCCCTTGTGACACCCACCAGTCAGATTGTGGGAACCCAGGCGGTGATGAATGTGATCGCCGGTGAGCGCTATGCCGTGGTTCCCAACGAAGTTAAGGATTATGTCCGGGGTAAATACGGACGATCACCCAAGCCTATTGATCCGTCCTTTATCAGGCAGATTCTGGGTGATGAAACACCCATTGACCACCGTCCCGCGGATGATCTGCCCCCCATGCTGTCCACGGTGACGGATGAACTTGATTCGTCACTTATTCAGGAAGATGAGGATATTCTCTCCTATACTATTTTCCCGGAAGTTGCCCACGAATATTTCCGATGGCGGGCTCTGCCGCCGGAGGAACGCGGTCCCATTCCGGCGGATATTGAAATTGAGGAGTTTCTTCGCAGTAAAGGACAGGCCCCGGAAGAAACCGGCGATGGGGGAAATCAATCATCTCCTTCCTCCGGTATCAGCCCGGATCAGATGGTTCACTCCAATGATTATGAAGGTATCGGTCATATCGTAAAACAGAGTGCCGGCCTTTCCGTGGATGAGCTCTCCATTTCCAAGGGCGATTTTAATGTAACAATACGCTCCAACGGCGCGGTCCCGTCAGGGCCTGCTCCTGCTCCGATTCCGGCCCGGCAGGAGTCTGCAGGGGGTGCGGAAAAAAAATCTTCTTCTGACGATTCGGCTGATCCCGCCTCCTTTGCAAACACGGTTAAGGCACCTCTGGGAGGAACTTTTTATTCATCGCCGGGGCCGGATAAACCGGTTTTTGCCAGGGTCGGGGATACTGTGCAGGAAGGGGATGTTGTCTGTATTGTTGAGGCCATGAAGCTGTTTAACGAAATTACCGCCAATACCAGCGGTACAGTTCGCGCAGTCTTTAAGTCTGACGGCGATACCGTTTCCAAGGATGAACCGCTTATTGCAATTGAGTAGAACTATTCCGTTGCGTATCAGCGGAGTCAATGCTATGATGTCAGTAATGTATTTTGAATATTAAACAGTGGAGGATACTGTTATGGCACAGGAAATAACAGATGCAGAATTTGAAAAAAAAGTAAAAGAGTCGGATGTTCCCGTGTTGGTTGATTTTTGGGCACCCTGGTGTGGGCCCTGCAGAATGCTTGGTCCCATCGTGGAGGAAATTGCCGGAGAGGCCGGGGATAAGGCTGCAGTTTACAAAATGAATGTCGATGATAATCCGCAGACTGCGGGTAACTTCGGGATTACCAGTATACCCACGGTAATTGTGTTTGACAAGGGTGAAGAGAAAGAGAAGCTTATCGGTGTGCAGCCGAAAAAGCAGTATCTCGACGCTCTTGGACTCTAGTATCCATTAAACGCTTCTCTGTCCTGTGGGGCAGGGGAGCCTGAGAGCGTGTATGACAGAACATGAAACAAACTGCCGAAAAGATATGGCCCGCAATATCTGCGACTGGATAAACAGTGACATTCCGGATATCTCCCGACGACTGGAGAGAGAGATCAGTCGTGGTGAGCATATTGATGTGAATGAAGGGCTGAATATTACCGGGCGCAAGGAAATATATGAGATACAGGATAAGCTCCTTTCAGTTCTCTTTCCCGGTGTTTGGAGCAAAGAAAACATCGAAAAAGGTGATGTCAGCTTTTTTATTACCTCCATGCTGCGAAATATTGCGCATAAGATGACCCACGTCGTGCGCGATGTTCTGCATTATCACTGTCCTGTTCAGGATTGCAGAGACTGTGACTGTGGAACTAAAGCGTCTGCTATCAGCCGTGATTTTGTACAGATGTTGCCGGATATCCGTCGTGTCCTGGTATCAGATGTGGAGACAGCCTATCACGGGGATCCTGCTTCAAAATCCAAAGATGAAATACTTCTCAGCTACCCCTGTGTGGAAGCCGTGGCAACGTACCGGATTTCCCACGAGCTTTATAAACTGGATATTCCCATTATTCCACGTATCATGAGTGAGCGGGCGCACAGCAATACAGGTATTGATATTCATCCCGGTGCAGATATCGGTGCCGGTTTTTTCGTCGACCACGGTACGGGAGTGGTGATCGGTGAAACCTGCACTATCGGCAATAATGTAAAGCTCTATCAGGGAGTGACTATCGGGGCGACATCTCCCTTTGACAAAGGCGGCGCACCGCGCCGGGGGGAAAAACGTCATCCCGATGTGGAGGATAATGTAATAATTTATGCCAATGCGGTTATTCTCGGCGGGAACACGGTTATTGGCCGTAATTCCGTTATCGGCGGGAATTCATGGGTTACTTCCTCGGTTCCTCCCAACACCATTGTGTATACCACGCATAACACCAAAATGAAGACGAAGACTGATGCCAGCTTTTAAGTCTGCGGGCAGATTGTATCGCTTCCGCACGGGTTCTATCATGGGCGGATACCGTAGAGCAGGGGCGCTGCTGTCATGGTAATGCCCGACTCCTATGTGATCAGTCTGAAAGAGTCACCCCAGCGGCGTACATCATTCTTTGCCCGGGCGGAACGTGCCGGTTTGGATGTTACATGGTTTGAAGGCATCAGTGGACCTTCAGTTGATATTGAATCACTGCAGGAGAAAAATTATCTGACTCAGCCCTTTCATTTAAAAATGGCGGGCAGCCTCGGCTGTTTTCTCAGTCATCTTTTCCTGTGGGAACAGATCGCTCGTGATTCTCATGCAGAAACTGCATTGATATTTGAAGATGATGCTCTGATACCACGTTCGTTTCGCGCGCGTTTTGCAAAGGCCGTGCCCCTTTTACCCTCTGACTGGGATATGGCATGGCTGGGATGGCATAAGAATAATTGCGCCCCAGTGAACAGCTCCTGGGGAACGCCGCGGCGGGGACGGGGCAATACGGGACATTTTGCCTATCTGCTTCGCCGTTCTTCGGTGCCCAAACTCAAAGAGATTTTACTGCCCTATGACAATACTGTTTCAAAAGATATTGTTCTGCGACGGAATTTTGCTCATTTCAATGCGTATTTCCTGAACAAAAGAATTGTACGAACCCCCTTTATCGAGTGGGGATCCATTCGCAAAAGCCTGAACAGATCATAGGCAGATATCCCCGACAGGGACATCTCCCTGTCGCCAGTGTACGCGCTGAATGCCCTTACAGTTCTATGTGCAGCTGTTCTTCAATTCTTTCAGCTTTTTCTCGGGCTTTTGCAACAGTTTCAGCCCGGCTTAAAGCAACGGCCATGCGCCGCTTGCCGGCTACAAAAGGTTTGCCGAAAATCCGCAGTTCCGTATCTTCTTCACTGAGGGCTGAATCCATGTTGGAAAACCGGACGGTACTGCTCTCTCCGCGCACCACGATAGCCCGGGAGCAGGCCGGGCCCAGCTGATGAATCACCGGGATGGGTAAACCGAGGATCGCCCGGGCATGGAGTGCAAATTCGGACAGATTCTGAGAGATCATTGTCACCATTCCCGTATCATGGGGACGGGGAGAAACTTCACTGAAGATTACTTCATCGCCGCGAACGAACATTTCCACACCGAAAAGGCCGTAGCCGCCCAATTCATCGGTTATTTTCCGGGCAATTTCTTCAGCAGCATCACGGGCCGCATCACTCATGGGATGGGGCTGCCAGGATTCCCGGTAATCCCCGTCGACCTGGGTGTGCCCCACGGGAGCACAGAAAGAGGTGCCTCCGCGATGGCGGATTGTGAGCAGGGTAATTTCGTAATCGAAGGGAATGAATTCTTCCACAATAATCCTGCCTTTTCCCGCTCGTCCTCCCTGCTGAGAGTAATCCCAGGCTTTCTGCAGATCCTTTTCTTCCGTGACGATGGACTGTCCTTTTCCGGAAGAACTCATGAGGGGCTTGACCACCAAGGGTAGTCCGATCTCTTCGGCGGCAGTAAAAAAATCTTCTTCCTGTTCAACGAACACGTACCGGGATGTGCGAAGGCCGAGTTTCTCAGCGGCGGTTTTGCGAATACCTTCGCGGTCCATGGTCAGCTGTGCAGCACGGGCTGTGGGAACCACCGTGTAGCCTTCCTCTTCCAGTTCCACCAGGGTATCCGTGGCAATGGCTTCCACTTCCGGAACAATAAGATCAGGCTGCACTTCCTCCACTGCACGGCGCAGAGCTGTTCCGTCAAGCATGGAGAAAACCCGGAAGTTATGTGCTGTCTGCATGGCCGGAGCATTGGCGTAGCTGTCACAGGCTGTCACTTCGGCACCGTAGCGCATTAACTCAATCACAACTTCCTTTCCGAGTTCTCCCGAACCGAGAAGAAGGATTTTTCTGCTTGTTTCTGTAAAGGGGGTTCCTGCTTGTGTCATTGCTCATCCTTATGGGTTTCACCTGATTGGTACGCGTCTTTGGGTGGTTCAAAGGTCTCAATTTGCTCGCGGAGTTTTTCGCTCATGGTGCGAAGACCTGCCGCTCCTGTGGATATGGTATTGCTGATTGCAACACTTTCATCCACGGAACTGCTGAGGGACGTCATGTTTTGTGAGACTGTCGTAGAGCTGTGGTTGATAGATTCCGCCCGCCCGTTCAGTGATTCAAAGGCGGAGGTAACAGTTTGAATATCATTGTTGCTTTGGTCCATAATGTCCCGTTGTTTTCGGGTGGTTTCATTGATGGATTTTATGAGGGAATTGATTGATTCGTTAACATCTTTAATGTCTGAAATATCTGCGGTGGTCCGGTCGGTACCTTCCATCATGGTACTCAGACGCTGTTTAATTTCTTTTGTTGATCGTGAAGTGCGGGCGGCCAGGTTCTTGACCTCCGCGGCTACCACGGAAAACCCCTTGCCCGCTTCTCCTGCACGGGATGCTTCGATGGTGGCATTGAGGGCAAGAAGATTGGTCTGATAGGCGATACTGTTGATCTTATCCACGGCGGTGACAACTTCTGCGGTGCTTTCCTGCAGGTTTTGGATACTCTCTTCGGCATGTTCTGATTTGGCAAGGGCTTTTGCAGCGATATCGGCTGCTTTATCCGTGGAGGAGGATATGGTTTCAATGGATTCCAGCAGATGTCCCGTTGCTTCAGAAAGGGTGCGAATCTTGCGGGTTGAGTCGTCCAGGGTTTCGGATATGTTGTGGATTGTGCTGCTGACATCCGCGGCGCGCTGCTCCGTGTCATCTGAATTGGTGTTGATGTGGTTCATATTATCAGTCAGTTTCTCCGAAACCGTATCAAGTCCGCGCGAAGCAGTATCCAGATCCCCGGAGATATTTGCGATATTACCGAGAAGGCTCTCGATGATTGCGATAAAAGAGTTAAGCCCTTCGGCGGTTTCCTGTACTTTCCCGGCAAAGCGCTGTTTGTAGCGGGCACTCAGATCACCGCGGCTGACCCGGTGAATGACCCGGTTGATGACGGTGAGGGGCCGAATCAGTTGCAAGTAGTTTTTTACAGCGGAAACCGTGCTGATGAGTACTCCCGCAAGAGTGAAGGATATGACCGTCAAAAGAAGGGGGGATTTCAGGAGTTGCTGCAGCAGAACCCCGGTGACTGCAGAGAGTGGAACCACGGCGGCCTGCGTGGAAAGATAATAACTGAGAAAGGTGTTTTTTTTGTTCATGGCAGGGCTCCTTGCAGAATTCTGTTCAATTATATGTTATTGTATGATAAAATTCAATAGTAAGGATAATCAGCACCCTGACTTTGGAGGATCAGTGCGGGTAATCTGTGAGAAATGCGGACACGAAACAGCAGGGGTGGTGCATACCTGCCCGATCTGCGGCGGACGAATGACCAAACCTGTTCCCAAAACACTGCGTTGTCCACGGTGTGGCATTTCCCTGAATTCTGATGCGTACCGATCCCACAACATTCACCGATGCGGGCGGTGTGGCGGTTTCTGGGTTTCTGAGCGCAGCTTTGCGGTGCTTACCTCCGAGTGCGATGTCTATCGTGATGAAACCGTGAGCCCGGAGTATGATCGTCCTGCCTTTCCCCGGGAGGATCCCTATCTTGTCTGTCCCTCATGCACAGAGATCATGAATCGGTTCAATTTCGGCGGCGGTTCAGCCGTGATGATTGATACCTGTGCCGGCTGTGGCTACTGGCTTGATGCAGGGGAGCTGGAAAAGATCAGGGAATTTATCGCAGCAGGGGGATTGCAACAGCGGCAGAACAGTCAGATTACCGCAAATTCATCGGATATCAGAATGCTCCAGCAGGATGTGGGCGAAATCAAAATGATGCAGAATATTCTGCATAAATTCAAAAAGGCCCGGATCTTTCTGCGCGGGTTCTGATAGATTGATCTTCCGCATAGATCCACTCCACGGGGCGGTCATGCTTCTGCACGGGGATATTGTGTATAATCTGCAGATTACAGGCGAGGGCCGCAGTCCAGGCCCGCAGGGGCGGTGCCAGAAATCGGTCGTAGTATCCCCCGCCTCTGCCCAGGCGATTCCCCTGCAGATCAAAGGCCAGGCCCGGCACCAGAATCAAATCAAGCTCCTGCCGGGAAATGTTGTCCCGCAGAGATGGTTGGGGTTCGGGAATACCGAAGCGTCCGCGCTGCACCTGGGCGGTGTCCCTGATTCGGGCCAGACCCAGGTGCGAGGCATCGCGGCAGTAGGGGAGTACCACTGTTTTTTTTCGGTCAAGAAGTTCTTTGATCAGGGGACTGGTGTTGATCTCCCCGGAAATCCCCACGTAGAGACAGATTGCCCCGGCCTCTCTGCAGAGTGGGCTGGTCAGAAATGTGCTGATGATGCGTTCAGAACGGCGACGGATCCCGGCTGTGCCGAGATCCGCGATACGTTTTTTCATGATACGGCGCAGTTCAGCCTTGGAGGGCATTACTTTGCCTCAAGAATATAGTACTTCTTTTTGCCGCGCTGCACCAGCAGGTAGCGGTCGTTGAGAAGATCCGCGCGGCGTACAGTGACGTCCTGTCCGGCAACCTTCTCTTTGTTGAGGCTGACCGCATTTCCCTTAAGGTCACGGCGGATCTCACCCTTTGATGAGTAGAGTTCGCTGCAGTGCAGGAGGACATCGATGATTCCCGCACCGCCATTGAGACTGTCCCGTGATATTTCAGCCCGGGGAACCCCGCGGAAGATGGAGAGGAACTGTTCATCCGTGAGGCTCATGAGTTCATCCCCGGTGTTCTTTCCAAAGAGAATTTTCGTGGCTTTGAGCGCCGTTTCATACTCCTGACGTGAGTGCACCATGCAGGTGACTTCTTCGGCAAGCTTTTTCTGCATGGCCCGCTCGTGAGGAGCTGCAGCGTGATCCTCCTGCACTGCCTCGATCTCTTCGCGGGAGAGCAGGGTGAATGTCTTGAGGTACTGCGGGGCCATTTCGTCTTCCACATTCATCCAGAACTGATAGAATTCATAGGGACTTGTCATCTCCGGGTCCAGCCAGAGTTTCTGCCCCGCGGCGGATTTGCCGAACTTTGTGCCGTCGGCCCGGGTCACCAGGGGGGCCGTCAGGGCGTGGGCTTCATTGCCGCTCATTCGCCGGATCAGTTCGGTTCCTGCAGTAATGTTGCCCCACTGGTCGGAGCCGCCGAACTGAATCACGCAATTTTTGGCGTTGTTGAGATGATAGAAGTCATACCCCTGCAGCAGTTGATAGGAGAACTCCGTGTAGGAGATGCCCGCTTCCAGACGGTTCTGTACGGAATCCTTGGACATCATGTAGCTGATGGTCAGGTGTTTTCCCACATCGCGAAGGAAATCCAGATAATTCATTTGCCCGAACCAGTCGTGGTTGTTGACAATCTCAGCGCCGTTCTCACTGCTGTCAAAATCCAGAAATTTCTTCAGCTGTTTCTTAAAGCGGTTCAGATTATAGTTGACATCCTCTTCACTGAGAAGATTGCGCTCCTGGGATTTCCCGGAGGGATCGCCAACAACCCCCGTGGCACCGCCAACAAGGGCGATTGGTTTATGTCCGGCCCGCTGGAAATGAACCATGAGCATAATGGCGGCAAGATTGCCCACCTGCAGGGAAGGGGCCGTGGGGTCAAAGCCGCAGTAGCCCGCCACAGAGCCCTTTCGTAATGCGTCTTCTGCACCGGGAGTGGTCTGATTGAGCATACCGCGCCATTTCAGTTCTTCAATGAAATCCATTTTGTATCCTTTTTCTGATTATTTTTTTCATGTAAAAATAGTTTATTCCATGGCCGGTGTATATGATTGCGTGAAAGAGGGACTGCCTTGCCGCATCACTGTGCCGGGAGATATTTTAAAGGGGAAAGGAGCTGCCTGTGCCACGAAAAAAGAGATTTGTTCCAAAACCTCCTGTTCCGACTGACCGTCTGGTGCTCCATTCATGTTGCGCCCCCTGTTCCACGGCGGTGCTGGAGTTCTTTTTGAAAGAAGGATTCCGGCCGGTGGTGTTCTACTGCAATCCCAATATTCATCCGCGCCGGGAATACGAAATTCGTAAGGAAGAGAACAAAGCCTACTGTCGTGATCTGCAGGTTCCCTTTGTTGACGGGGACTATGATACGGATACCTGGCATCGTGCCGTTGCCGGTTTTGAGAATGAACCGGAGCGGGGCGCGCGCTGTTCCCGCTGTTTTCTTCTGCGCCTGTCCCGCACGGCCGCCTTTGCAGCAGACAGAGAGATTCCCCTGATGGCAACTACCCTTGCCACGTCCCGCTGGAAGGATCTTGAACAGATCAACCGTATCGGCATGCAGGCTGCGTCTGAATTCGGGAATGTGGCGTTCTGGGCGCAGAACTGGCGCAAAGGGGGGCTGACGGAGCGGCGAAACCTTTTGGTGAAGGAGCACGGATTCTATCAGCAGCAGTACTGCGGCTGTGTTTACAGCCTGCGTGATGTCAATGCCTGGCGTAAAAGTCAGGGGCGGGATCTTCTCTCGCCGTGATCTCTTTGTCGGGACGCGTCATGGTGTCCGCCCGGGGTGAGGCGCAATCATTTCTCGGTGACGATCAATCAGTTTCCTGTGATACGCAATCAGTTTCCTGTGATATCGTCTGTAGAGACACGGCATGCCGTGTCTTATGTGGGAAACATGGGGGGATGTTCTCCCGAACACCCCTACGGGAATGGGTGCGTAGATGCAATTGCCCTGTAGAGACGTCAATTCATTGCGTCTCTCTTTTGATGGGGAAATGATGCGGTAAATGAGGATGTTCTTTCGAACACCCCTACAGAATCGTTTGTCGGGGCACGGCGCCCCGTGCCCTCCAAACAGAATAATCCGGGTATTCAATCAATGAGAGAATGCAAAAAGGCCCGTCTTTGCAAAGACAGGCCTGAGTACGCATCAATACACGGGTGTATTATATTCGGCAGGTCTTGATTTCGGAAACAAATATTCCCTTGGCGCCACGCTCGTAGAGGGTGTCGATCAGCTGATTAATACCCTTCTTTTTGATCAGGGCCTTCACCGCAACCCACCCATCTTCGTTCAGGGGGGAAATGGTGGGGGATTCTACGCCCGGAGTGAGTTCGGTCAGGCTGTCGAGAACGGATCTGGGGGCATCGTATTCTACAAGAACGTAGGTCCGTGCCCGCAGAATACCCTCAATACGGGTCATGAAGGTTGCGACAACCTCGTGGTCCGGGGCATGGCTCTGTTTGCTGATGAGGATTGCCTCGGAATGCAGAATCGGCTCGCCGATTGTTTTCAGCCCGGCTTCCTGCAGGGTTCGTCCGGATTCCACCACATCCGCAATGGCGTCGGCTACATCCAGTTCGATGGAGATTTCAATGGCGCCGCTGAGGTGGACAATTTCCACATCGTTGCCCCGCGCCTTCATGTCATTTTCCACAAGGGTGGGATAGGAGGTGGCGATTCGTTTGCCGTCGAAATCGTCCGGCGTAATATCCAGCTCCTGCGCAACAGCATAGAAAAACCGTGAGTTGCCGAAATTGAGAGGCAGCAGTTCGCTGTAATCCAGACGGCTGTCCAGGGCCAGATCCCGTCCGGTGATACCCAAGTCGACAATGCCGCGGTTGACGTACGTGGTAATGTCACGGGGACGCAGATAGTAGAATTCCACATCGTTTTTCCGGTCACGGACAACAAGTTCGCGGCCGCTGCGCTTGCAGGAGTAGCCGGCTTCTTTTATCAGGGTGACGCTTTTGTCGGAGAGGGCACCCTTGTTCGGTATGGCAATTTTCAGCATTTTCTGATCCTTTATTGATTAGAGATAGCGATATACATCTTCAAGTTCAAGGTCGTTGGCGATCATCATTACCTGGAGATGGTACAGGAGCTGGGAGATCTCCTCAGCGGTTTTCTCACGCCCTTCGTATTCGGCGGCCATCCAGACTTCACCGGCCTCTTCGACTACTTTCTTGCCGATGAAATGCTTTCCCTTTTCAAACTCTTTCACCGTGCCCGATGAGGGATCGCGCTGTTCGATCTTTTTTTTGAGTTCTGTAAAGAGCTCTTCAAATCGTTTCATAGGTGTCTCTCATTTCAAGTGTTTTTGTTTTCTGAAAATAATTAATGCGCATCTCCGTATATAATATTAATGCCCCATACCTGCGCGGAAAAAGGAATTGCGGAATAAGAGAGTGTTGTGTGATTCTAACTTGCCTGATATATTATATTTAATAGTGGCAACCTGAGACAAATGGAGCATACAGTGACTGTAATAATACCCGATGACTATCCCGCAAAGCAGGCTCTGGAAGAACGGCGAATTCAATGCATACAGAACGCCAATGCACAAAAACAGGATATTCGTCCCCTGCGAATCGGCATTCTGAATATCATGCCCGAAGCTGAGAATTACGAGTTTAATCTCCTTTTTCCCCTGGGCCGTTCGGTTCTGCAGATCCAGCCGATCTGGATTAAACTGAACAGCCACTCCTATAAAAGTTCAAGCAGTTCCCACCTGAAACGGCATTATCTTTCCTTTGATGAAGCTGTGGCTGAAAAGCATCTGGACGGGTTGATCATTTCCGGTGCTCCGGTGGAACATATTCCCTTTGAGGAGGTGCGCTACTGGGATGAGCTTTCGGGAATAATGGAGTATGCCCGGCGAAACATTGTTTCCACCCTCGGTATCTGCTGGGGAGGTATGGCCCTGACCCGCCACCTCGGGATTGATAAAAAACTCTTTGATAAAAAGATGTTCGGTGTTTTTGAGACACGTAATATTGCGGCGGATCACCCCGTGACCGGAGAGATGGATGATGTGTACTGGTGCCCCAACAGCCGCTACGCCGGATATGATGATAAAGTTCTTGAAGCGGCGGCGCAAAAGGGTATACTCAATCTGCTGGCTCATTCAAAGGATACGGGATACCAGATTTTTGAATCGGCGGATCGCCGCTTTCTGATGCATCTGGGGCATTTTGAGTACAACGCCTACCGTCTGGTCGACGAGTATCGCCGGGATCTGCGAAGAGGTGTTCGCATCGATGCACCTCATAATGTGGATCTGGATCATCCGGTTAACCGCTGGAGAACCCATAATCTGGAGTTTTTCTCCGAGTGGATTCGCTATGTGTATCAGACAACGGAGTATTAATCATATTCAGAGGAGATAGAATGGATACGGAACTCAAAAACAAATATCGTGAGAAAATGAAGAGGCGGGGGATAAATGAAACGGTTCAGACCCTTTTCCTGCAGAAACTCAGCCGCCTTGCGGACGGTGATTTCGGCCATATCAGTGATGATACCCTTGCGCCGGTGCCCTACGGTTCGGTGACCAAACACAGTGAACTGAGCTCCCGGGATGTTGCCGGGAAAGAGGCTCTTGGCCGCTGTGCCGTAATTAAACTCAACGGCGGGCTGGGGACTTCCATGGGCCTGCAGGGGCCCAAGTCCTTTCTTCCGGTGAAAGAGGGCATGCGTTTTATTGATCTGGTGATTGAGCAGATCCGTACCCTGCGCAGAAAAAGCGGTGCTGCCGTCCCCCTGATATTTATGAACAGCGCTGTTACCATGGATGAAACCGACGCCCTTATCCGCAGTACGCCGGATCTCGCTGATCAGTCTGTTCCGGCATCCTTCGTGCATCACAGCTATCCCAAGGTGGATGCCGCAACCCTTGAACCTGCCTCGTACCCCCAAGATCCGGAAATGGAGTGGAATCCTGCCGGTCACGGCGATATTTATGCTTCTCTGTACACCTCGGGCGTTCTGGATCAGCTTATTGATGCGGGTATGGAATATGCTTTTATCTCCAATGTGGATAATCTCGGAGCCGTGCCGGATACATCTCTTCTGGGGTGGTTTGCACAGGAAAATGCGCCCTTTATGATGGAGGTATGCCGTCGCCGTGAGATGGACAAGAAGGGCGGCCATATTGCTTTACGCGACGGCCAGTACATCCTGCGTGAACGGGCACAGGTCTCCAAAGAAGATCAGAAACAGTTTGAAGATGTGGACCGTTATTCCTATTTCAACTCCAATTCAATCTGGATCAACCTGAAAGCAGTGCGCGACCGCATTGCACGCAAGGGGCTTATGGAGCTGCCCGTAATTGCCAACCGCAAACATCTTAATCCACGGGATGAGACCACACGGGATGTGTTTCAGATTGAGACCGCCATGGGATCGGCAATCTCTGTGTTTGAAGACAGTCGGGTGATTGAGATCGGCCAGGAGCGGTTTCGGCCGGTGAAGAAGAACAACGATCTCTTTCTGCTGCGCTCCGATCGCTTTACTCTCCATTCGGGGGGAATTGTTGCCGAGGACGGAGCCCGCACGGAATCAATTAATGTTGAGCTGGACAGCAGATATTACAAAACCTACGATGATCTTGCTGCACGTCTGCAGGATGTTCCCTCCCTTGCAGCCTGTACCCGGCTGACGGTGCGGGGGGATATCCTCTTTGGGGCCGGAGTGGAACTGATCGGCGATGTGTATCTGGAGAACCGCAGGGATGAGCAGATTGTCCTGAAAGAGTGTCGCCTGGAAGATACGGAGTACATTCGGGAATAAAAAAAGGAGCCGCGCACGGCTCCTTTCCCCTAACCGAATTACTTCGGAGTAACAATGATGTTTGAAGTTGTTACTTTCCCAAGTATAGGATGACCGGCGGGGGATTTCAATATTTTTTTAATAAAACAGGAATAAAAACGAACGGTAAAACTGATCAGGTTGTAACAGAATGACTTATGGAATAACACCGGAACTATCAGCTCTTTTCTCACAGGATTCGTACCGGACGTACCTTGACAGCAGTCTGGAAAGGCTGCATATCGGGCCGTCACATCTGCACGAAAGCGGCGCCGCGGAGGTTGCCCTGATTGCAGCAGAGGAAATGGGTCTGCGGGATACAGTTATTCAGGGGGCGGTTCTCTTTATGCTCTGCCGGCACGATTTTCTGAACCTGGAGAAGCATGTTCGCTCCCGGTTTTCACCGGAAACAGCAGAGATTGTGCACGGCGCACTGAAGATTATCCGCCTTGAAACCGGAAAAATGGATTACCAGCTGGACAGTTTTATTAAACTTATTCTGAGCATTGCCGATGATCCCCGGTCCGTCCTGCTTGTTCTGGCTCAGCAGCTGCGCCTCATGCGGTCCATTGATACAGTGCGGGACCGCGCGCTTATCCTTAAATGGGTGGGCTCTGTTTTTGCCCCCATTGCCCATCGACTGGGCCTGTATCGGGTGAAGACAGAGCTGGAGGAGCGCTGGCTGAAGGAGTACGATTATGCAACGTATCGCTCGATTGCAAATAAGCTGGAGGCGAAAAAAGATGAGCGCGAAGCCTTCATTGCATCGTTCATTGCTCCCGTGCGGCGTATGATGGATCAGGCGGGTATTGAATGTGAGATTAAGGGGCGGCCCAAATCGATCTTTTCGATCTGGAAGAAAATGCAGAAACAGCGCGTTGATGTGGACGGTATTTATGATAAATTCGCTATTCGTCTCATTATCAAAAATGTCCCCCCGGAGCGGGAAAAGGAATATTGCTGGCGTGCCTACTCCCTGATAACCGAGCAGTACCGTCCGTTCCCCAAGCGTCTGCGCGACTGGATATCACACCCCAAGTCAAGCGGGTATGAATCTCTGCATACCACTGTGGCCACGGAAAAAGGAGAGTGGGTGGAAGTGCAGATCCGCACGGAGCGCATGGATTACATTGCGGAAAAGGGACAGGCGGCGCACTGGCTGTACAAAGAGCAGGGCAGCGGCGGCGGTACGGATTATCTGGCCGGTCTGCGCCGGGCCCTGGAGAATCCCGGTGAACTGGAGCATCACACGGGCAGCCTGAAGAAAGCTCTGTATTCGCGCGAGCTCTATGTCTTTACCCCGCGGGACGAGCTCAAGAAGCTGCACGCCGGTGCAACGGTACTCGATTTTGCCTTTGCCGTACATACGACCCTCGGTTTTCGCTGTGTGGGCGGACGGATCAACGGAAAACATGCGTCCATAAAAGAGAAACTTTATACGGGGGATGTTGTGGAGATACTGACATCCCGTTCGCAGCAGCCGGGGCGGGAGTGGCTGGATATCGTTACCTCTTCCTCGGCAAAGGTGCGGATTCGCCGATTCCTGCGGGAGAAACAGAGTTCCCACGCCGGAGAGGGTAAGGATATCGTCCGTCGCAGAATTCATGATGCAGGCCGCGAGATGACCGATGCCCTGCTGAAACGCCTCGTGGATTCATGCGGATGCAGCGGTGTTATTGATCTCTACGACCGGGTGGGAGCGGGAAAGGTTGACGTCGCCTGCTTTGAACGAGTACTGACTGAGGAGCGCGGTCACAGGAAACAGCCGGCTCCGGCGCGCCGTTCCCGTCGTCATCCCCGGGGGGAGGCGGCAAACTGCCTGGTAATTGATGAGAACATCGATAATATTAAGTTTACCCTTCCCCGGTGTTGCTCTCCCGTGCAGGGGGATGCTATCTTCGGGTTCATCACGGTGAATAAGGGAATAACCATTCACCGCACGGACTGTCCCAATGCGGCGGATCTGATGGAGAATCATCCGGAGCGAATTATCGACGTGCAGTGGAATCGGCAGGAACAGGCCCGCTTTACCCGCAGCCTTCGCGTGGTGTCGGCGGTGTCCGGGGCGGATATTCTCTCAAAAGTAAACCACGAAGTAAACGCCGCCGCCGGAGTAACCCTTATCCGGCTGAATCTGAACAATGCCCTTGATACAGAAATCAATATTACCCTGGAAGTGAGCCGCAGCGAACAGTACGAGAGCCTTGTGCAGCGTCTTGACGGCCTTTCCGGTGTGCGCGCCGTGTACACCGTATAGGTTGTCATCTGTTCAAATATGGAACAGGGGCGTTTCTTTTTGAAACACATCGGCTTTCAATCCGCATCATTTTTGCCTGAATTACGCTTTGGCATGTTCGTTGCTTAGGGAAGTCGGATTTCGGTTCTTAAACAGTTTATTTTTACTTTATTATTATAAGGAGTAGTTATGGCGATTAAACCTCTTTCCGACAGAGTGCTTGTAAAGCCGCTCGAATCTGAAGAGAAGACTGCCGGCGGGATTTACATTCCCGACAGCGCGAAGGAAAAACCCCAGGAGGCTGAAGTTGTCGCAGTGGGCAGCGGAAAAGCTGATCACGAAATGACTGTGAAAGAAGGAGACCGGGTTCTCTACGGTAAGTTTGCCGGAACAGAGATTTCCCACGACGGAGAAGACTATCTTATCATGAAAGAGGATGATATCCTCGCAGTACTTTCATAACCTGATACGTGAGACTAAACCAAGGAGATAAATAATTATGGCGAAGCAGATTGCCTTTGATATTGAAGCGCGTGATAAACTTATTGCCGGTGTGGATAAACTGGCCAACGCAGTGAAAGTAACCCTCGGCCCAAAAGGTCGTAATGTTGTACTTGACAGAGGGTTCGGTGCCCCCACCGTTACAAAGGACGGTGTTTCCGTTGCCAAAGAAATCGAACTGAGTGATAAATACGAGAACATGGGTGCAGAGCTTATTAAAGAAGTAGCGTCCAACACCTCCGATGGTGTCGGTGACGGTACCACAACCGCCACAGTTCTGACTCAGGCTATTGCACGTCACGGCCTGAAATACGTTACGGCCGGAGCAAATCCCATGGATCTGAAGCGGGGGATCGATAAAGCCCGTGAAGCTCTTGTTGCAGAGCTGAAAAATATGGCAAAGCCCCTTAAGGATAAAGCCGAGGTGGCGCAGGTTGGTTCTATTTCCGCCAATAACGATAAAGAAATCGGTGATCTTCTTGCTGAAGCCATGGATAAAGTCGGTAACGACGGTGTTATCACAGTGGAAGAAGCAAAATCCATCGAAACATATCTCGATGTTGTTGAGGGGATGCAGTTTGATCGCGGCTACCTTTCTCCCTATTTTGTAACTGACCAGGACAGCATGGAAGTAAATCAGGATGATCCCTACATCCTTATTACTGATGGCAAGATCAGTGCCATGAAAGATCTTCTGCCTCTTCTTGAAAAGACGTCACAGCAGGGCAGAGAACTACTGATCATTGCTGAGGATGTTGAAGGTGAAGCTCTTGCGACACTGGTTGTCAATAAGATTCGCGGCACTCTCAAAATTGCTGCGGTAAAGGCTCCCGGTTTTGGTGATCGCCGTAAGGAAATGCTGCAGGATATTGCCACGCTCACCGGCGGAACGGTAATTACGGAAGATGCCGGTCTCTCTCTGGAGAATGCAACCCTTGATATGCTTGGACGGGCCAAACGTGTTTCCGTTACCAAGGATGAGACAACAATTATCGAGGGCAGCGGTGCTCAGGATGATATCCAGGCCCGGGCAGATCAGATCAAAAAGCAGATCGAAGATACAACTTCTGATTACGATCGTGAAAAGCTGCAGGAGCGTCTGGCGAAACTTGCCGGCGGGGTCGCTGTTGTGAATATCGGTGCTGCCACGGAAACTGAGATGAAAGAGAAGAAGGCCCGCGTTGAAGATGCTCTTCATTCAACCCGTGCAGCAGTACAGGAAGGTATTGTGCCCGGCGGTGGTGTTGCTCTGGTACGTGCAGCCAGTGCTCTTGCCAATGTTGATACAGAAAATGAAGATCAGAAAAATGCCGTTGAAATCGTTCGCAGAGCCATTGAAGAACCACTTCGCTTTATTGCATCCAATGCCGGCGAAGAGGCTTCCATCGTGGCCAACAATGTGAGAGAAGGCAAAGGAGCTTACGGGTTTAATGCCTTTTCCGGTGAATACTGCGATCTTGTGGAAGCAGGTGTTATCGATCCTGTGAAGGTGACCCGTACGGCTGTTGAGAATGCGGCTTCCATTGCCGGACTCATCCTTACAACAGAATGTCTGATAACGGATGAACCCGGTGATGATGATGACGCTCCTGCAGGCGGTGCCCCCGGCGGCATGGGCGGCATGGGAGGTATGGGCGGCATGATGTAAATCAGCGAACCCTGTGGAGAGACAGTTTCGGCTGTCTCTCTTTTCAGGACTCCCGCGGGGGGTTCTCAAAAGAGAGACATACCAGAAATAAAAAGGGACGACGATTATGAGCGACAAAGAAAAAAAAGAAGAACCACAGAAGGAACGGGAGGAGAAGGTGTCCGGGGAAGATTCTTTTTCTGAAACTTCCGGGGAGCCTGAAGTGGAGGTTCATGAAGGCGATCCGCAAAAGGAAGAGGCCGGAGAGGCTGATGAAGCAGCACTCCTGAAGGAGCAGCTGCAGGCACAGAAAGACAAGTATGTGCGCCTTATGGCCGAGTTCGATAATTTTAAACGGCGGACTGCAAAGGAGTATGAAAAGCGTATTAAAACAGCAAATCAGAAACTGATGTCCGATATTATTGAAATACGCGAAGATCTGGATCGTGCTCTCAATACAGAGGACGGTGTCAAAGATGCCGACTCCTTTTATGACGGAATTAAAATGATTTTCAAGAGCTTTAATCAGCAGCTGAAAAACCACGGTCTTGAGACTTTCGGTGAAGTTGGAGACCCCTTTGATCCTGCTGTTCATGATGCAATGATGAAACAGAATCATGACGAGATTGAAAAGGATCATATTGTGCAGGTGTTCAGCAAAGGATACAAGCTGAACGATGTAATAATTCGACACGCAAAAGTTATTGTGTCCGATGGTGCTGCTGAATAGAATTTAATTATTGGAGGAAAATATGGGTAAGATTATTGGAATTGATTTAGGTACAACGAATTCCTGTGTTGCAGTAATGGAGGGCGGTAAGCCCGTGGTGATTCCCAACAGTGAAGGATCCCGGACGACACCTTCCGTTGTTGGTTTTACAAAAGACGGTGAACGGCTGGTCGGTGATATCGCCCGTCGTCAGGCCGTGACCAACCCTGACAACACGGTCAGTTCAATCAAGCGGTTCATGGGACGTCGCCATAATGAGGTTGGTGATGAAGAAAAAACTGTTCCGTATGAAATTATGGGCGGACAGGATGAACTGGTAAAAGTGAATGCCGGTGGCAAGACTCTGACCCCTCCGGAAATTTCTGCAATTGTTTTGCAGAATCTGAAAAAGGCGGCGGAAGATTATCTCGGTGAAGAGGTAAAAGAAGCGGTCATTACCGTTCCGGCTTATTTCAACGACGGTCAGCGTCAGGCGACCAAAGATGCCGGTAAAATTGCGGGCCTTGATGTAAAGCGTATTGTCAACGAGCCCACTGCGGCATCCCTGGCCTATGGTCTGGAAGGGAAAAAGAACGAAACCATCGCTGTCTACGATCTCGGCGGCGGTACATTCGATATTTCTGTTCTTGAAATCGGTGACGGTGTGTTTGAAGTAAAATCCACCAACGGCGACACCCATCTTGGCGGTGATGACTTTGATAAAGCCCTGATCGACCATATTGCCGAAGAATTCAAAAAAGAAAACGGTATTGATCTTCGCAATGACAAAATGGCTCTTCAGCGTTTGAAGGATGCAGCGGAGAAAGCAAAGAAGGATCTTTCCTCCACAACATCCACCAACGTAAATCTGCCCTTTGTTACGGCCGATGCTTCCGGCCCCAAGCATCTTGATATTTCTATCAGCCGGGCCAAATTTGAGTCTCTTATCGAAAACCTTGTGGACAGAAGTATCGACCCCATTCGTCAGGCCCTGAAGGATGATGATCTGGATGCGTCCGATATTGATGAGGTTATTCTGGTTGGTGGTTCCACCCGCGTTCCGCTTGTGCAGGAAAAGGTAAAGGCTTTCTTCGGGAAAGATCCGGCCAAATCCATCAATCCCGATGAGGTTGTTGCTCTCGGTGCGGCAATTCAGGGCGGTGTCCTTGCCGGTGATGAGAGTGTCAACGATGTGCTTCTTCTGGACGTGACTCCCCTTTCCCTGGGTATCGAGACCATGGGCGGTGTCATGACAAAGCTGATTGAGCGCAATACCACCATCCCTGCCAAGAAGAGTCAGATCTTTTCCACTGCAGCGGATAATCAGCCTGCTGTAACTATTATGGTATACCAGGGAGAGCGGGAGATGGCAAAGCATAACCGTCTTCTTGGTAAGTTTGACCTGACCGATATCCCTCCTGCACCGCGTGGTGTTCCCCAGATTGAGGTAACCTTTGATATCGACAGTAACGGCATTCTGAATGTTTCCGCTAAGGACAAGGGAACCGGTAAAGAGCAGAAGGTGAAGATCGACAATGCCAGCGGTCTTTCTGAAGAGGAAGTCGAAAAGATGAAGAAAGATGCCGAGGCAAATGCCGAAGCTGATAAGAAGGAAAAAGAAAAGGTTGAAACCAAGAACCAGGCTGAGCAGCTTGTTTACCAGACGGAAAAGGCCATGAAAGAGGCCGGTGACAAAGTGGGTGATGATGTAAAAAAGCCCATCGAAGAAGCTCTGGAAGACCTGAAAAAGAAAAATGAAGGTGATGATGTTGATGCGATCAAAGCCTCCATGGAAAAACTTCAGCAGGCAGCTCAGGCGATTTATCAGGCTCAGCAGCAGGCTGAAGCGGAAGGTGCAGCCCAGGGCGGTGACGATACTGCTCAGGCAACGGCTTCCGGAGATTCTGCCGGAAAGAGCGAAGAAAGCGGCAGTGCTGAGGATGCAGACTTTGAGGTTGTCGATGATGATGAGGAAGAAGACAACAGTAAAAAGTAGGTGATTCACGGCTGCAGTATTTAAAAGTGAGGGCATATGTGTCCTCGCTTTTTGATATTAGGTGCAAAAGATGTATTTTACGTCCTGAGAAATTACAGGTACAGAGGTTTACATGGCGAAAAGAGATTATTATGAGGTCCTCGGGGTCGGCAAAGATGCGTCGGACAGCGAGCTGAAAAAAGCCTATCGAAAGCTGGCGGTAAAGTATCATCCGGATAAGAACCCCGGAGATAAAGAGGCGGAAGAAAAATTCCGCGAAGCAACCGAGGCCTATGAGGTCCTTAAGGATAAAGATAAACGGGCTAAATACGATCAGTTCGGTCATGCTGCTTTTGATCAGAACGGCGGAGCTGCAGGCGGCGGATTCGGCGGTTTTGGCGGCGGATTCGGCGGCGGAATGGACCTGAATGATGCCCTTCGGGCATTTATGGGTGATTTTGGCGGTGATTCCTTCTTCGGGGATATTTTTGGCGGATCTCAGGGCCGCAGAGGTCGTCGTTCAAAGGGAATTCGCGGAAAAGATCTGCAGGTGAGCCTTGCCCTGACCCTGCAGGAAATTCATGACGGCTGCAAGAAAACAATCCGCGTCAAGCGCAATATTTCCTGCACGGATTGTTCCGGAACCGGCTCCAAAAGCGGCCGTCTGACCACCTGTTCCAAATGCGGCGGTATGGGGAAAGTCCGGCAGGTGCAAAATTCCATTTTCGGGCAGGTCGTGCAGGAATCGGTCTGCCCTTCATGTTCCGGATCCGGTCAGGCTGTGAGTGACCCCTGTTCATCGTGCAGCGGCAGGGGCGTCGTCAGAGGTGAAAGTAAAGAGACGATTTCCATCCCCGCCGGAGTTTCCGAAGGGAATTATCTCACGGTGTCCGGCAAAGGTAATGCCGGGGCAAAGGGCGGCTCTGCGGGGGATTTGATCGTGGTGATCAAAGAAAAGGAACATGAGATTTTTGAGCGCCACGGAATTGACGTGATTACCAATATGGAGATAACCTTTTCCGAGGCGGCCCTGGGCACAGAGAAAGTGATAAATACCTTTGACGGAAAGATTAAACTGAAAGTTGCTCCGGGTACTCAGTCGGGTAAAATTCTTAAAATTTCCGGGAAAGGCCTTCCTGTTCTGAACCGGCAGAATCACAAGGGAGATCTATTGGTTCGCATTCATCTGGTGACGCCCACGAAAATATCCAAAGAGGAACGGGAACTTTTTGAGCGTCTCAATGAACTTGAGGAAAAGCCGAAAAATATCTTTGAAAAGGTGAAGGATATTTTCCGCTGAGTCTGATTTTTCTTCTTTCCATTTTAAGCCGGTCCCTCGTGGATCGGCTTTTTTATTTTGCACCAATAGTTTGCAAGAGTGTCGTTTGCACTTTTATAATACTCTGTAATTAAGCGTAATATGGCTATTGATCTAAAAAACAGCAATAATTGTGGTAAAAGACGCAAAATCTATTTAAATTATAGGGAGAGGGAAATTGTAAAACTATTAGGTGGGAGGAAATGTGAGAAAATCAATTCTTACAGTTCTGTCTGTTTTGACGTTATGTTTATTTATCAATGCAGCTCCTCATTCGGGGGATCTGTTTAATCTGCAACAGCCTGACGGCAGTCGTGTGCCCGTGCATGTCTGGGGTGATGAGTATTATCAGCGT
The DNA here is from genome assembly GCA_051745065.1 of Fibrobacterota bacterium. Lineage (GTDB taxonomy): Bacteria > Fibrobacterota > Chitinivibrionia > Chitinivibrionales > Chitinivibrionaceae > Chitinivibrio. The sequence continues at coordinate 6,764 of JBNJDQ010000003.1, read as the reverse complement.
GTGGAGAGCCCCGATGGGTATACGCTCATTCGAAATGATGAGGGGTGGATAACCTACGCGGAAGTTAACGACAGTAATTCGGATTTTGTTTCCACGGGTGTTGTGTATAAAGGTACGCAGCGTTCATCTGCTCCACGCGGACTTGCAAAAGGGCTCACCCTGAATGCTGATGCGCGCAGTAAAAAGGCGCAGGAATCGCCTTTGTGGGGGGCGAAAAACCGTGACGGCAGCCGGGCCTTTGATCTTGATAAGAAGGATGTTACGGGTACCCGTAAAGGGCTGACTATTCTTATTGACTTCTCTGATCAGCCAGCTGCCATTTCGTATGACAAAATGAATAATTTTGTCAACGGTGAAAACTTTACCGGAGACGGCTGTAACGGTTCTGTGTATGAATATTACAAAGATATTTCCGGCGGTGCTCTTGAGTATACCAATCAGGTAACTCATTATTATCGGGCCAAGAATCCGAAAAGTTACTACGATGACAATCAGCAGTCCGGCCCCAAGGCCAAGGAGCTGATTGAGGAAGCTCTTCGCTCCCTGCATGAGTCGGGGAAAGTGGATGTTTCAGAACTTTCTGTTCTGGATGACGGTACCGTTATGGCTCTGAATATACTGTATGCCGGTGAACCGGATAACGGCTGGTCAAAAGGACTGTGGCCGCACATGTGGAATTTTCAGAATGGCCTGCGTGTAGGCGGGAAACTGTTTTACCGCTATCAGATTACCAATATCGGACGGCAGTTGAAACTGACAACATTCTGTCACGAAAACGGACATATGGTTGGTCAGTGGCCGGATCTGTATGATTACGGTCAGAAAGGCGGCAGCACCCGCGGTGGCGGTATCGGTCATTACGGCCTGATGTGTAATATGGGGGATCCGAAAAACCCTGTTCCGCCCAATGCTTTTTTTCGCTCTGTTGCCAGCTGGGATACCCTTGTTGATATTACCGATAAAAACGGGACGGTTAACCTTGTTTCCAACAGTAATACATCTTATGTGTACAGGAATCCTTCAAACAGCCGTGAAATGTTTGTTGTGGAGAGCCGGCTGAATACCGGAAGGAATGCCTCTCTTCCCGGTGAAGGCCTTATTGTTTGGCATGTCGATAAGGACGGTCATAACGATTACGAACACATGACACCGTCTCAGCATTATCTTGTATCCCTTGAGCAGGCTGACGGACGCTATGATCTGGAGAAAAACAGAAACTCCGGTGACGGGTCAGATCCCTTTACTTCGTCCAACGGCTCATCCTTTAACGATAATACGTCCCCCGATGCAAACTGGTGGAACGGTTCCGCCTCGGGTATTGATATCCGCGATATCAGTGCTGCTGGTGAAACCATGTCCTTTCAGATCGGCGAAGAGGTGGCTGAGTACACTATCACCGCTGAAGCGGGAGCCGGTGGTTCGATTTCTCCGTCCGGTACTGTCTCAGTTGCTGAAGGCGAGTCTCTTGAGTTTACCATAACCCCAGATGATGGATATGAAACAGCCTATCTCATGGTTGATGGTGATTCTCTGGCAGGTGCGCCGGAGTATGCCTTTACCGATGTACGTGCTGACCATTCGATTCAGGTTGAATTTGAGCCGGCATCGGAAATTACCGTGAAGTCTCCCAACGGAGGTGAAGTGTATGATCTCGGTGCTGAGATGACGATATCCTGGTCGAACACCACCGGAGAGAATGCGGATATATCCCTTGAGTGGGCCGATGGTGCTCAGATGCTCATATCAGGGACTGCGAAAGAGTCTCTTACCTGGACTGTTCCTGAAGATATGCCCGAAGGCGAGTATTTTATAAAAGCAGTTGCTGGAGATTCGGAAGATCTCAGTGATGAACCTTTTACGATTAAAGATATTGTCATCAGTGATGATCTCACCTCCTTTGCGGACTGGTATGTTATTGCCGATGAGTTCACGGGAGAAAATAAATCCACTGCTGTTTTGGATACCACCAATATCAGCGACGGCATAATCGGTGCAGATATGAGTGTCGGTGTTTCCAATGTCAGTGATGAGATTTATCCTTACGCCGGTCTTGTGGGGGAAGTAACAAAGAGCCTTGCCGGAATGACTGCTGTGGTTGTCCGCTACAAGGCTTCTGTTGATTTTACAATCAGCCTTGATCAGGATGGTCTTTCTGAAACCGGTGAATCCTATGTTGCTCCCCTTGAGCAGAGCGATACCTGGAATGAAGTAATGATTCCTCTTGAATCATTCAGTCAGCCCGAGTGGGTCAGCAGTTCCACTGAACTGGATCTGTCCCTGTGCAAATCCATGACATTTGCCGGTGTTGATGCCTACGGTTCTGATATCAGTATCCAGATTGAGAATCTTCAGCTCCACGGCTGGGAGCACGATCCTTCCGGTGTGGTTACAGAATCAGGCACGAATGCTTCGGCGGCTCTCACTGCTGCAGCTCTGCCCAACGGCCGTTTGCGTCTTGGTGTGCCTGCAGCCGGTACATACCAGTTGCGGATCTTTACACCGGCGGGGCGTCTCATTGAGAACCGTAAGCTCTCCCTGAACAGCGGAGAAAATACCCTTGAACTCAATGCCGGCGGTGCTGTGCAGGGAGTTCGCTTCCTGAGTATCGACGGAAAGAAACAGAACAGTGTACATACCCTTGTATGGTAAGTATCGCAATACCGTTGCGATGAAAGGGCTGCCCCTGCGGGCAGCCCTTTTTTCATTCCATGCGCTCTCAGCTTTGAGCGGCGATGTCTTCGCTGGTGACAGCCGGATGGTGATAACGGCTTCGTTTTATAGTTTTTTTACCCATCTGTATTGCATTGGCGGGACACCACTGAATGCACGCCATACATTGTTCACATTGTGCCCCCCAAACGGGGTGCCCTTCGGGGCGGCTGATATTGTGTACCGGACAAATGTTTTCACATATGCCGCATGCTGTACAGGCTTCTGTGGCGTAAAAAGAGTGCGCTCCTTCAGGTATTTTTTTGATGAATGGCGGATACAGCAGGGAGAGAAGTTTATTGAATGGGAACGAAACCTGTTCCATGGGAGCGGCCTGTTTCTGCTCTATGGTTTCCACAATTTTTGGCAGACGTCTTTCCAGGTTTTCGGTCATGGTCTTCTGTTTTTCCTGTGAAACACGATCATAGAGAAAAATGGCATTCCCCGGCATGTGCAGGGCAAAACCGGCTTCTGCTTTCAGTCCTTCCCGGGCTGATTTCTTTCGGAATAGTTCCATGGCATCTGCCAACAGGCCGCCGTAGGTACTGGCGCCGAAGAACCAGGTTTTTTCTGAGAGCTGCAGTCGTTCCAGAAAGCGTCCCACAATCAGGGGATATCCGAAACAGTAGACGGGAAAAAGTACTCCCACACGCTCTGCATCTTCATAAATACGGTCCTGCTGAAGAGCTTTAGGGATGGGAACAAGTTCGCATTCACCGAGATTTTGGGCTATCCGCTGTGCCAGATGCAGGGTGTTTCCGGTTCCGGAGAAATAGTAGAGTCTGTTCATCATGGTCCTCCTGAGAGTGTAATCTTACTGAAATACAAGATAGTATCTATTAATATAGTGCATTTCTGCAGGTGATTCTTTCATGAGAAACTGAAATGTTGTCATTTTCCTGTGCACTCAGCTGTGCCTGCGCAGTTTCTTCGGCGTCATGTTCCATGCTTTACGACAGGCCCTGGAGAAGTGTGAATGGGAGCTGAAGCCACATCGTGCGGCAACTTCAGAGATTGGAAGGTCATGGTCCCGCAGCAGGCGTCGTCCTGCTTCCAGGCGAACCCGGGTGAGGTATCCCATGACAGTATAGCCGGTGTCTGCCCGAAAGAGGGCAGATAAGTGAGAGGCACTTAAGCAGGCTTCGCGGGCAATGTCGGCCACGGTCAGAGACATGCCGAATCTGTTGTGAATGAATTCGAGGGCGTGATCAATTTCTGCCCGATGGGAGGCCAGACGGGCGGGGACACCGGCAGGGGGATGGAATGCGTCAACAACTGCATGTGTGATAAGTAATTCCAATGCTTCGATCCTGCTTGTAATGCGACGACGGTCTTCGGTTGCTGCCATAAAACCGCGCAGGAGTGGAAGAAGGTCATACAGCCCCGGAGCACGGGTAAAATGATACCGCGGCGGATATGATACACTGCAGGTACGGCATACTTTCTCATACAGATCGGCGGATATCATCAGGGCGTAGTAACGGACGAAATCTTCCGCGCTCTCTTCGTGATGAGGGAAGTCCGGAGACATTCCAAGGAGTGCCGGGGTTTCTGTATGGTCCTGGGAGCGGTTTTTCGTTCCCACCTGGAGTTCGTGAAAAGTAAGGATAAAGGAGAATGCCGGATGGGTGTGTTCCCGGCTTACGGCGTATTCGCATTGGCCCACGGCCGGGATGAAAAGGCCCATCTGCGCTCCGGTGAAGCAGTCAACCGATGCGAGTTGCTCCGCGGTGACCGGCCCGACAAGGGCACGAATCAGTTTAATATCCATGCGGCCTCATGGAATGAATGGTACGTCGGACCGCAAAAACGGTCCGGCGTGGTTACAGTTCTCGGGTGTCCGGTTCATAGCCGGCTTCAATAAGTTCTTCCAGAGCGCTTTCATTGACGATTGCCGCGATGCGGCTTTCTGAAAAACGCTCTTTCAGATCAGCTGCAGCGTCGCGTATGTCTTCTGCTTTCGCAGCAAGAACGGCATCGCGGTATTCCTGGCGTCGGGCGGGACTGCTGCCGCAGATACGCGATATGACTTCGCCGAAGCCCCGCGAATGGGGGCCGCGCGGAGCATCAAATTTTGATATGACGGCAAATTTTGTTTTATCAACATCGGCCTGCGTGATATTATCAGTGAGGTAATCGAGGGCATCACGGTATCGTTGCAGGGTTTGCGTACTGTTGGGATCCCGGAATGAGGCAAAGGAAATGGCCCTGAAGGAGGAACTGAAAAGAGAGAGACCGCCGTATGCTCCGCCTTCAACCCGGACTTTATCCCAAAGATAGCCCGTGGAAAGGAGTCGTGCCAGAATGTGATGGATACCAACGGTCCGGGGGGTGAATTCATGCAGTTTCCAGGACTGGGTAATATAGTTGACGGAGGAGCTGACTTTCAGGGCCTGTAATCGTTTTTGTTCATTGGGGATAAATGAAAGAGTATCTGTTTCCGCCTGAGCAGGAACAGATGCCAGCAGTGCTTCCAGACCCTTAGGGGTGTCTTCATCCGCTCCGGTCAGTACGGCAAACATGTTTCTACGGGTAATCATACGGCGGTGAATCTCTTTGAGCGCTGTGAGGACAGTTTTACTGTCAAAGCTGCCCGTGGTGCTTGTGAGCTCGCGCAGAAAATAATACTGTGAAGGACCGCTCATACGTTCTTCAGCAGCTTTTGCACCGCTCAGAGAGGAGAGCCCCATTTTGACACCGAAGGAATGGCCCGAACTGACAATGGAGTGAGCCAGATGGTTGACCCGCTGATACACAAGGTTTTTGATCAGTTCATGGTCTTCAAAATCTGCACGGTGAAAGAGATCGGATAATATCCCAATCATTTCTTCTCCTTTTTCAGCCAATGCCTTGCCGGAAAAGAGACCGTAGAAACGGACCGCAGTATCTTCTGTTGCGTCTTCAGCGATAATATCGTAACTGGAGAGCCCGCCCGTTACCAGGCTGACGCGCTTGGCCATTTCCCGTGAGCTGAGGCCGGCTGCACCGGTGCGGGAGATGTAATTTGCATAAAGCGGTACGTAGGGAATCAGATCGTCACGAAGGCCTGTGAGATCAAAGCCGATATCGAGATACGTGATTCCTGCAGTAAAGAGCGGGAGGCGGTACAGGGGGATTCCGGCGCAGGATTCCTGCCGGCAGGGAACTGTTTCATTTTTCGGCGGTATATCCGTTTTGTCCAGAGAGGGCAGAACAGAAAGCTCCTGCGGTGTGTGTTCGCGCAGTTGCTCCGCCACAAGTTGCTTTGTTTCTTCCAGGCAACGTTTCCGGTCCTCTTCGGTAAAATCAGCACTCAGGCGGCGGGCCTGTTCTTCCGTACGCGAAGCAAGCTTTTCGCCCAGGGCGCTGTTTGCTTTTGCCACCAGTGTAACCCGATGGGTATTTTCCAGGAAATATTTCCTGACTGCTGATGCAAACCAATGTCCGCCGCGGATCTTCTCTTTTATACGGGACAGCGGCCTCTCGTAGGCAATATGGCTGAGAGGGTCACCGCCGTAGATCCAGCTGCGGTGAATACGAGAGGCCAGATTCAGGGCAAAGGGGAAGCCGCCGCCTTCATTAATTTCGCGCAGGGAGAACTCTACCCGCCGCAGGGCTCCTTCAAGAAGATCTTCATCGGGGCCGTTCTCTGCAAGATCCTGCAGGGTACTGGTAATGATATGTTCAATTTTTTCTGCATCAGTGGGATCAGTTTTCTTGAGTCCTGCCGTAAAAACGGAAACGTAGAGATCGTTGTCATAGCCGCACATGTCGTCCAGGTCTTCGCCGAGACCGCAATCCAGCAGTGCACGGCGCAGGGGAGCGCTTTCTCCGTCAAAGAGATAGGTGCTGAGTATATCCCCTGTCAGCCCTTCTTCGCCGTCCAGTGAGTCACCGAAGAGCCAGTTGACGATGACCGATGCTGTACCGTCGTCTTTTTCAGAAGCCGGTACTTCAAGGCTCTCCGTGCGGGGTTCCGTCCACGGAGTAAGGGTACCCACGGAAGTGGAAATATCAAGCCGGTCATAGGACGAGAGGAAGTTGTTTTCTATGTAGGAGAGGGTCTTTTCTGTCGG
>JBNJDQ010000002.1:0-58962 GCA_051745065.1 Fibrobacterota bacterium | reverse complement strand
GGAAAAGGAGCAGAGCCATGGGAAGCCCGCCACCAATAGATTTTGACAGACAGACCATATCCGGCTTAATGCCGGCTTCTTCAAAACTGAAGAATTTACCTGTACGACCGTTACCAACCTGAATATCGTCAGCAATAAGGAGTATTTCATGCTTTCTGCAGATTTTTTCAAGCCCCTGCAACCACTCTTTACTGGCAACCTTAATACCACCTTCACCCTGTATGGTTTCGACAATAACCGCTGCGGGGAGATCAAGACCGCTGCCGGGATCTTCCAGATAGCGCTCGAAAACTTCAAGAGTATTCATGTCACCGAGAAATCCGTCAAAGGGCATGTGGTGTACACTTCCGCGGTTATCATAAGCTTCATCACGATAGGAAGCATTTCCCGTTACGGCAAGAGCACCCATTGTATGCCCGTGATAGCCGTTGGTAAAGGCAACGACCGTGGAACGGCCCTTGGCCATTCTGGCAAGTTTCATTGCCGTTTCCGTAGCATTTGTACCGGTGGGGCCGGTAAACTGAAACTTGTAGTCGAGGCCGCGGGGCTGCAGAATATGGCTGTTAAAGGTCTCCATAAAATCACGCTTTACCTTGGTGGCCTTATCCATGCCGTGAACCACACGTCTGGCTTTGAGATGCTCAATCATTGCTTCTGTGGCAACTTCCGGATTATGACCGTAGTTGAGGGTACCGGCACCGGCGAAAAAGTCAAGGTATTCGTTTCCTTCTTCGTCGTACATTTTCGCACCCTGTGCGGTATCAAATACTGCGGGAAAAGAGCGGATATAGCCGCGGACTTCTGATTCAAGCTCGTTAAATATCTGCATATTAAATCCTTCTGTTAATAGATTACAATTCGTTTATTTCAGGTATGTTGTATAAAGATCTTCAGGTTCATGGTCGCCACCGCCGAAATGATCAGCCTTCAGGAATGGCGTTTTCTCAATAGTGAGGCCGTTCTTCTCTGCATATTTTTTAAATACTGCCTGAGAAGCGGTATTCGAGGGGGTAATGGTAGTCTCCGTCCGGTCGATTTCACCACTGCAGGACTCAATGATGGTGGAAAGCATTCTGCCGGCCAGACCGCGACCGCGGGCGTCTTTGGAAACCGCAACCTGCCAGACAAAAAGTGTTGAGGGAACCGCAGGACGTCGATAGGCGGAAATATACCCCACAATTTCACCATTCAGCTCAGCAACCACGGATGTTTCGCTGAAATCGCGGCACATCATGTAGTAATAATAGGTTGTATTGAGATCAAGGGGCGGGCAATTTTCAACGAGCTGCGCCACGGCAAGACCATCCTCAAACCCGGGTTTGCGAAACAGGATACTGTCGTCAGATCCCATTATATCTCCTTTATTAAGTAAGAGCTTCTATAAAATTCAAAAGGTAAGTAATTCCTCCCGTCAGACACTGATGAGAGGTGTATAAATGCGTTAATATGAAACCGGAATGAACGAAAATTGTCAGTCTGATATTTTCGGATAATCATTTCCCAACGAGTAATTGATTGTCTTAAATATAGCTTTTTTACAGCATTATTTCAAGGTTAAAAGAAAGAAAAGCAGGGATAACCACCTGCTTTTCTTTTTGGAACCAAGGATTAGCTGTATCAGCTTTGCTCTTCATCCACCTCCGGAAGAACATGCCTGATATGCAGCTCCTGAAGCTGAGTATCGCTGACCTCTGCCGGAGCCTGCATGAGCAGATCCTCTGCACGCTGATTCATGGGAAAGGCGATTACCTCACGGATATTCTCCACTCCGGCCAGGAGCATTATCATACGGTCAACCCCCGGGGCAATACCGCCGTGGGGCGGTGCACCGTATTTAAAAGCGTTGAGCATTCCGCCGAACTCCTCCTCAACCACCTCTTTACCGTATCCGGCAATATCAAAGGCCTTATACATCAGTTTGGGCTGATGGTTCCGGATTGCACCGGAGGACAGCTCAACCCCGTTACATACGATATCGTACTGATACGCAAGGATATTGAGAGGATCCTCGTTCTCCAGGGCATGCATCCCGCCCTGCGGCATGGAGAAGGGATTATGGGAAAATTCAATGGAATTTGTTTCCTTGTTGAGTTCATACATGGGAAAATCCACAATCCAGCAGAAACGGTACACGTCTTTTTCCAGGAGATCAAGATCTTCACCGAGTTTGATACGGAGTTTTCCCGCAATTTCTGCGGCAGTATCCTCTTCGTCACAGATAAAGAAAACCACATCACCGGTTTCCACGGCATTGGCCTCTTCAATGGAACGGACAGTTTCATCACTGAGAAATTTAAGAATGGGCCCTTTAATTTCATCTTTTTTCCACGTCAGATAGGCAAGCCCCTTGGAACCAAGTACATCCTGGGAATACTTCACCAGCTTATCAAAGAAGGAACGGGGCTGATCGGCAATACCCTTGACAGGAACCGCACGAACAACGCTGCCGTTCTGAACAGCTCCGGCAAAGGCTTTAAAGCCGGAATTACGGAAGAGCCCGGAAACATCGCGAATCTCGATGGGATTGCGCAGATCCGGTTTATCCGTGCCGTATTTCAGCAGAGCCTCTCTGTATGGAATGCGCACAAAGGGTGCTGCATCGGCGCGGTAGGCACCAAAAGTTGCAAAGGTATCGGACAGAACCTCCTCCATGACAGCAAAGACATCTTCCTGATCGGCAAAGGCCATCTCCATATCAAGCTGATAAAATTCTCCCGGAGATCGATCTGCACGGGCATCTTCATCGCGGAAACACGGAGCAATCTGAAAGTATTTGTCAAAGCCCGAAGCCATGAGGAGCTGTTTGTACTGCTGGGGCGCCTGGGGCAGGGCGTAAAACTTTCCCGGGTGAACCCGTGAGGGAACAAGATAATCCCGTGCACCCTCCGGAGAAGAGCCGGTCAGTATGGGCGTCTGAATTTCCTGAAATCCCTGCTCCGTCATCAATCGGCGCAGATGGGAAATCACCTTTGAGCGCAATACAATATTTTCATGAACTGATTCGCGGCGAAGGTCAATATACCGATAGCTCAAACGCTGATCCTCCGGCGTTTCCTTCTCCGGAAATACGGGGAACGGAAGGGGATCACAGGCACCGAGCACCTCGTACTGATCAACGATAACTTCGATTTCCCCGGTATGCATTTTGGAATTTACATTCTCATCACTGCGGGGAGCCACCTCACCGGTAAACTGTACCACAGTCTCCTTCTGAAGATGACCGATTGAATACTGATGGGGGTTTTCCGGATAGATAACAACCTGGGTAATCCCGTAATGATCTCGCAGATCAATAAAGAGGACACCGCCGTGATCCCGTCTGTTGTTGATCCAGCCGGAAAGGGTAACCCGGTTTCCAACGTGTTTTTTTGTCAGCTCGCTGCAGGTATGAGTCCTAAAAGAGTTCGCCATTATCTGTCCTTCTCGTTGTAATTTTGATCCTAAAAATAATTTCTTCAGATGCCGTAATGGGAACTTTTCTTTGATTCACGCACTCTGCCCGGCGAGTCATTTCACAGTGATTCAACGCGGCGCAGATATCGGTCCATATTAAATTTGCGCTGCAGGCCCCGGGCATTCATATAGCGAACCTTACCGAAAATGGGCCGCTCCGTCCATGCCCGGTCATGCGTACCGAAACACCAGGCAACACCTGCGAATGTATTGGGGTCACGCCCATCAAGGGCGTAACGGTTCTGCAGCAGAAGGGCCGTTTCAAAGGCCTGCCGCGGAGAACGGGACCATTCCAGTATCTTTTTGCCCCAGTACATGCGCATGTAATTATGCATAAATCCGGATCGCACCATTTCCATCTGTGCGGCATTCCAGAACTCATCATGGGTCTGCGCCTGTTCAAATTCCTGCACCGAATAGAGGTGTTCCCGCGGATCATTACGGTGTTCGCCCAGGGTTTTCACCGCCCAGGCGGGTATTACCTTTTCAAGTTCGTCGTAGTGCGGATTATATCTGCAAAGATTAAAAGCAAGCTCACGGCGTACCAGAAGTTGCTCACAAAATGCGGCAACCGCCTCCGGATGGGCATGGGCATCATTCACAGTACGGTATATTTCAACCGGAGAAATCTGGCCGAAATGCAGATAGGCACTCATACGCGACGTGCTGTTTTCTGCAGGGTCGGATGACCGAAGATGATAATCCCCCAGATCATCGTCAATAAATGCGTTCAAACGCCGCCGGGCGGCCGCGGTACCTCCCGGGGGGCAGGAGGATTCAGCGCTTTTATTCTCAGAAAGCAGGGCATGTGCCGATACACCTGCATCACTCCAGGCATAGTCCCCATCTGCAGCAGAAACCACCGGAGAATACTCCCCGCCGGACAATTCTGAAAATGCATCAACCAGAGGATGAAGCTTTTTACGCAGGGTCCAGGCCATGTATTCCACCTTGCGGGACGCCGTGTCAAGAGGCACAATGGTGTTGGAATCCACGCGCACAACGGGGCACACGGTCCTGCGCAGAAAAGAGGAATGCCACTGGCGCGAAAGGCGCAGATACGCACCGTCAAGAACCGACAGGGCAGCATTTTCCGCAGCGGCAGCAGCTTTTTCCGGCGGATCTCCCACTAAAACCGAAAAGGAGATTCCCCGCTGTACCAGCTGGTCTTCTGTCTCCGCAAGCCCCTCCAGCAAAAATCGATACGCCCGGTCCGGCGCTTCCATATAGCTGTCTACAAGGACAAACACAACACGGAGAGGCAACGTGTGCTCATTTGCTTCTCTGCAGGCACAGACCAGGGCGGGGTTCTGTTCAGCACGCTGAGCCGAATGCATCCAGTACAGAACATATTCACCGCCCTCAGCACTCCCCCTGCGCAATACCTCACGCCGTTCATTCATCATCATTCATCACCCGTTTCATACAATCTGGACAGATTCCGTGAGACAGCAGGGCATCAGTGTTTTTATGCAGATATTTTGCAAGAGAATCCCAGTATCCCCTGTCATCACGAATCTTATGACAATACGAACAAATTGGAATAAGCCCTTTCAGGGTCTTTATACTGTGCAACGCCTCTTCAAGTTCATCGTTCTTTTCTTTCAGCTGCCGGAACACAAGATCATAGGGCTGCTGCAGTCCGGTTTCGATAATCGCTTTGTAGACAAAAATAAATGAATACAGTTTAAAAAAATGTCCTGCAAGATTGGAGAGGCCATAATTATTGACATAAAAAGTGAAGGCCAGTTCAGCAAGAATTGAACACATCAGGGACCAAATCATCAATTTTCGCACACGCGGTACAAAAACCGCTTTGTATCGATACAGCAGGAACAATGCCCCGGCAAGAACGCCGGAAATAACGTATTCGCTGTAGATTTTAAAAGAGGTCTGGCCTTCTCCGGCAATAAAGCAGACCGGGAAAATATTCCAGACAAAGATAGAAAGAACAATGAGCGTAAAGAGGACGGAAAAGGCAACAATCACTCCTGGAAAGGGCAGGCGTATTTTTTTAATATGGAGAATGATCGCCGCGCATATGGCGGCACTTTCCCAAAAACGGGCCGCCACCCAGAGCTGGTTCGCATAAAAACTGTAATCCGTAAACACCCCCATTCCCTTGTAGGAAAGGGTGTGCAGCAGATCAAGCCCTCCGATAAAAAGATAGGAAACACCGAGAAACTCCAGGACTTTACTGCTCTGATACTCCCTGGTATTCAGAGCAATAATAAAAATGGAGGCGGCAACGATAACACTGATTAATTCAACGAGGGAATGGAACAGGAGATAATTTTGAAAAGAAATCACGCCGAGGAGAACAGAAACACCTGACCATACAGCAATACTACCCCTGCTCATCAAGAAGCTCCCGTGGAATATGTTCAGATATAAGGAGATCGATTTCGGCACCAATCTTTTTAACACTTTCCTGCCGGGAATTATCTTCAGGCAGATTTTCACATTCAATGAGAACCTTAACAAGATGGGAGAAAGACATATTAGCCGCCATTCCTTTCAGAGTGTGCAGGGCCTGGCTGAACCGGTTTTCATTTCCGGCCTTATGGGCATCATGAAGATCTGAGAAATGTTTTTTCAACGCGGAAACAGACTCACGAAGAAGCTGTCCGTAGAGCTTTTGATTGCCCCGAAGGCGATCCAGCAAAGCTTTTGCATCAAAATGGTCCCGGGAACTGCTTCCGCGATACACCGTGTTCTGTGTAAATGAAAGGGGCCTTCCCAAAAGGAAGGTTTTCAGAATATCCTCAACAGTACTTCTTTTCAAGGGTTTACGCAGGAAAAGATCAATTCCCGATTCACTGGCATAATACCGTTCACGCTCCATAACACCCGCTGTCAACGCAACTACAGCGGTACTCCTGCGGGAATCCCCGGCGTGCTGTTTAATCGTGCGCGCGGCCTGAAATCCATCCATGCCGGGCATCTGAATATCCATAAACACAAGGGGGATAAACTGATCCCGACAGATGCGGACAGATTCTTCACCGCTCTCCGCTGTCAGAACAGTTGCCGCCGGAAGCAGTTCACCGAGAATACTCTGCATAAGCAAAAGGTTTACGGAGTTATCATCAACCACGAGAACCGTGGTATGAAGTGTCGGCAATTGGGTCTCACCTTCCTCTGTACCGGCGGCAACACTGCGCAGAGCCGGCGAATCTCCGTGAAACAGGCGAAAGAGAACAGCATACAGCTCCGAGGGACGCACGGGAGCATGAAGCACATCACGCCTTGTCTCGCTGTCCGCCTCCTCTCCGTAGGCACGAATCGGGACCAGACGGACCCGGGAGTCCTGCTTCTCCCACAATTCCCCGATGATGTTTCGTAATTGATCAGAATGGTCAACTGCGGCGCGTTCATACAGGATGGTCCTTCCCATCTCTGTATGATCTTCGGGCCATTCCGCTGTATCCGGGGACAGGCATGAAACATGTCTGAGACCTAGCTCATGCAATCGATTACATAAGACCTTCCCCTGCATGGCACATTCTGTAATCAGCAAAATATGTTCATTTTCTGGAAGTGATGAAACAGCGGGAATACATTTTCGCTCCTGATCATACCTGCAGTTGAGGGAAAAGGAAAAGGTACTGCCTTTGCCCGGCGAACCGTCTATAAAAAGACTGCTGTCCATGAGGTCCAATATTTTTTGTGCAATAGAAAGGCCCAGCCCCGTTCCGCCGTAGCGCTTCGTTGAGGACAGATCCCCCTGAATAAAACTCTCAAGGATGTTTTTGCGCACATCCTGCTTTATACCGATTCCTGTATCTTCAACGGTAAAAAGAAAGTCCGCCCGGTTTGTATCGGTAACAGAGATAATTTCGACACATACACGAACATAGCCGATCTCCGTAAATTTCACCGCATTCCCCAAAAGATTAATCAGTACCTGGCGCACACGGACAGGATCAATACTGAGTTTGGCCGGGACAGAAAAGGGAATATCAAGAATAAGCTTAACGTTCTTTGCACGGGCCTTGGCACGGAATATATCGCAGATATCACCGATAAAGGAATCCGGCGAAACCATCTCATGGGAGAGGCGTACTTTTCCTGAATCAATGCGTGAAAGACTGAGAATATCGTTGACAATGGAAAGAAGACTGCGTCCGGAGTTATGGATGGATGAAACATAGGTGGATTGTTTGTCAGATAAATCTGACTTGAGAAGAAGTTCTGAAAACCCGATAACCGCACTGAGAGGGGTACGGATTTCATGGGTAATATTGGCAAGAAACCGGTTTTTGGCGCGGTTGGCTTCTTCGGCGCGTTGTTTTTCCTTTATCAAAGCACGCTCCAGTTTCTTTCGTCCGGTTACGTCTTCGTGGAATCCGATGTACAAATCATCAGACAGGCGCACAGCTGTAAGATCAACCCAGAGCAACTCTCCCGAGCGTATTCGAAACAGCACATTGGAGCGGGAAAACCCCTTCTTCTGCAGTTCATTAAAATGGGTGAATCCCCGATCACCGATCTCCGCAGGAACAAGCGCACCGACATGGCGGGTAATGAGTTCATGCCGTGAGTACCCGGTCAGTTTTTCAAAGGCATGGTTTGCATCCACATACAGTCCGTTGCCATTGATAAAGGCTATGCCCAGAGGGGATGCATTCAGAGCTGCTGTAAGGCGCTTTTCACTGCGTCCCAAAGACTCCTTCAGAGCAACTTCTTCGGATATATCTTTTTTAATACCCATAAAGCGCATTTTTGTACCGAGAGGAACCGGAATAACAAGTGCATCTTCACGGTACACGGCCCCTCCTTTTTTCCTGTTGATAAACTCGCCGTGCCACACGGAACCCCGGAGAACAGTATCCCATAACTGCCGATAGACCGAAGCCGGTGTTTGCCCGCTCTGAAGGATTCGGGGGTTCTCACCAAGAACCTCCTGCTTTGTATATCCTGTCAGATCCGTAAAAAAGGAATTGACGTAGATAATCGTTCCTTCTTCGTCGGTTATGACAATACTTTCGGTAATATGCTCAGCCATGGCCCGGTAGTAGGCCTGCTCCTCCGTATGCTCTGAGGAAAGTTCCTCTTTGAAATACACCATCAGGCGCCCCTGATCATCAAACCAGAAATCTCCGGCAAGACCGCACGTTTTTCCGGGCGGTGTCCAGGTGAAACTGCGCCCCCGCCCGTCTTTCGGCTTCAGCAGGCACGCCCATGCAAACCCGGTAAAGCCAGATGCGACAGCCCCACCCTGGGAGAGAAGATCACCGGTACAGAGGTCATCCGGAATTGACAGAAAACGGCGAAAGAGGCGGTTCATGCAGGCAATCCGCAGATCAGCCTGGTTTTCTGCAGCAGCAGGAATCGGGACCAGACAGGCTGCTGCTGAGGGGGCATTTTCCAAACCCGCGCAGAAAGTGATTTCCGGATTATTCATTTACTGCTCCTGCAAATACGACTGACCCTGCGCCCGTTCAGCTCTGCCTGCACAATGTACACCCCCTCTGAAGGAAAAGCAAGTTCTCCCCGTGCGGAAGCATCAGCAATTCCGGCCCGTAAACGGCCCTGCACATCGTATACGGACAGATTCATGCCGGGACTGTTTTTCCAAACAACATTTTTACCATCAAAGGAGAAAAGACTCGGCCCCGCCGCCGACGTTGTTGACACAAGGGCTGAAGAAGCAGGAAAAAGAAGGATACGCCCTTCTGCAGGAGGTATATACCAGGTCCGGGCGGTATCGCCGGTCCGGGCATTGATCATGGGTTCGGGGGAACGGTATTCACGGGTGGATCTTCCGTTGTTTACCACTACAATACCATTGTCAAAACGACGTTCCATGGCGGCATCTTCAGTTGAATGAACTTCAATATCATCAAGGGTAACCCCGCCCCGGTTGCGAATCGAAAAACACAAGCGATAATCATCGTAATTGCCCACAGTCCCCGCTGCCTGAGCACGGGCGACTGTTCCTTTCGGCGCAAAGAGATTCCCCAGAAATACATCCTTCTGATACCCACCGGTTTCACTGCGAAGGAAAAAAGAGAAGTCAACAGAATCACTCTTCAGGGAATCCACACGATAGCGAAACGACACATAGATACGCTGCCCTGCCGTAAAAAGCTCCGGACTTTTCAGAGGTTCATACCATTCATTGCCGGTACTGTTATAACAGGACAGACTCTTTGATCCCTTCAGAGGATTGGTACTGCTCTCACCGTCCTCCGCAGAGACCCAGTTGCCAATACCGCTTTCAAAGTCAATCTGTGCAATTCTACCCGGCGTAAGCTCCTGTGCCGGACCGCGGGCAGACCCCAGGTCAACATCATACAGAGGGTGCCACCAATTCTGGCTGTGGTCCTCGGCACCAAAATCATAACAGTAATATCCGCCCCCCATCAGGGCGCTGCAGAGTGTATAGACCCAATGCGTTGAATCGATGTCCCCCGTGCTTGCCGTTGTTGCATTGATACTGGTGTAGCGCGGCTCCGCGAGAATACTGTCCAGATGGAGATACCGATGCATATTCAAATCCCATCCGCCCCAGCGGGGAAAATCTTCAAACAAAACGCCGTTCAGGTATTCGCCGTAATGCCAGCCGCCGTTACCCATGAGTACTGCTTCGGGGTTTTGCCGCCGAACCTCTTTGAGAATTATCTTCATGCCTTTCTGCCAGGCGGCGTTCAAAGCGCGCGGGAAGTCAGCAGTTGCGTCGTTGTCGGCATCCAGAGCATCATCCACCCAGGCAACCGTCCCCCAGCAGTTATCAAAATAGAAACCGTCCCACAGCCCCGTTGCCAAAACACGGCGGGTAATAAAATCGGCAAAATAGGTCCCCCAGGTCTGCCCGTTCACTTCAGGACAGTGGACCGACGCATTCAGCATTTTGGTCCCTTCCCAGAAAACTGCCGTATCCCCGGCGGTATCCCGCAGAAACCATTCTCCGGCAATTCCTTCGAAAAGTTCCTGCCGCAGGGAATTATCCCAATTTTTCACCGCCGGATTAATTTCCTGTACGGTCATGTATGCAAGTACCGTGATCTCGGGGTTTTTATCACGCAGATACTCCAGGAGCTTCGGCGCGCGATTGCCCAGTTCCATATCCAGAACGACGAGATCACAGCGACTCAGGCTGTCCATGATCAGGCTGTCCCAGTCGGCGGCAAGATAATAATTGGCTGTTCGGGGATAGGCCGCAAGTGAGGAAAGTAAAAAAAATATGAAGAAGATCGCCGTACGCATAATATTTCTCCCGTAAAATCACATTCCCATGGTATCATAGCACGGGAATGATGTCCAGATTTTTATGCACCGGCGGGAAGAATTGTATCTGTCAGACCAGCATTTTCTGCATCAGAGGATCGGATTCCACAAACCTCTGCAGGCGGCTGAGATTCCCCTTTTCGCTGAGAATGGTAAAGAAATCCTGTTTTATCTCGGGAGCAAGCATAATCGCCTTGAGAAACGCATCGCCGTCCAGGGGGTGCTGTGCAAGAAAATCGGCAAATCCGCAGTCCACAATATCTCCTTTTATACGCTCATGAGTCTCGCCCTGCAGATAACTGACAGCATAACTGGCAACACCGACCTGCAACCCATGAAGAGAGGGCGTAGTGGCAAGTTTGTCGTAGGCATGGGAGATTAGATGCTCCGAGCCGCTGGCCGGACGGGAACTGCCCGCAATAATCATGGCAATCCCCGTCATGAGCAGGGAACTTGCAACAATACGAATGTATTCCAGGTCATCCCGTTCTTTATTCCCGTAAAAGGTGAAGGTATCCGCAGCATTCTGCGATACGGTTGCCGCAAAGTCGTTGACAATCTCCCCTGTATTTTTATACGCCAGTTTCCAGTCAAAAACAGCTGTTGTCTTGCAGAACAGATCACCAATACCGCTGAAGAGAAACTTTTCCGGCGCGTTGAGTATGACCTCCGTATCAACAATTACGCCATGCGGGACCGTTGTCTTAATGGTTTTTCGCCGACCGTCAACCACAAGAGAACTGGTGGGAGATGCAAAGGCATCATTGGAAACCAGGGTCGGCACACTGACCAGATTCAGTTGATTGAGAAAAGCCACATATTTGCAGAAATCAATGGCTGTTCCGCCCCCGACGGCCACAACCGCATCGGCCCGTGATGGAAGCCGTTTTGCAGCATCGAAGGCTGCATTGATATCGTTTGAATCCACAGATTCCTCAAAAACAACCCGGATCTCCGCAGAGGCAAAGGATATCTCCAGGGTATCACCGAAAAAGTCTTTTATCCCGGTTCCCCAGAACAGGGCGATCCGTGAAACCCCTTCCTGCCGAAGATATTTTCCCAGTTTCTGTAATGCCTTGGGTTTTATGCGCAAAAGCGATGGAACCTGTATTTCCATAAATCGTCTCCTTATAATGTACCGGGGAAAATATCCCCCACTGTTTCAAATACGTTGTCCGGTGAATAGGGAAAACGCTCAAGATCATCGGAGGCGGTCACCCCGGACAGGACAAGGCATGTTGTCATTCCCGCTTCCATTCCGCCCAGAATATCAGTATCCATGCGGTCACCGATCATAATTGTTTCAGAGGAATGCAGGCCCAGTTTCTGCGTGGCAAGAGCCATCATAAGGGAGTTGGGTTTACCCACAATGTAGGGTTTGCGGCTGCTTGCCGACTCGATTGCCGCAAGAATTGCACCGCAGGCCGGTTCATGCCCCTCTTCCGTGGGGTCAATCATATCGGGATTTGTGCCGATGAATTTTGCTCCACCGTTGATCAGACGAACAGCGGTCTTCATCATTTCGTAGGAGAAATTCTGTGTTTTACCCACCACTACATAATCCGGATTACTCTCGGATATGGAGAACCCCACATTGTACAGCTCGTTTATCAGACCGCCGCCGCCCACTACATAGACTGTGGCATCAGGTTTCTGCCGTTTCAGAAACATGGCAGTCGCCATGGCACTGGTAATGAAGTTATTCTCACCAACCCCGTGAATGCCCCGTT
This sequence comes from Fibrobacterota bacterium, assembly GCA_051745065.1. Lineage (GTDB taxonomy): Bacteria > Fibrobacterota > Chitinivibrionia > Chitinivibrionales > Chitinivibrionaceae > Chitinivibrio. The sequence continues at coordinate 46,546 of JBNJDQ010000002.1, read as the reverse complement.
TCTCCAGTTTCAGTTTCAGGTCAATCGGTGTCTGTTCGGAATTATTTGTCAGGAAAAGGAAAGGGGTCTGCTCTTCAATCATGCGATTAATAAATTCCTGCGCCCCGGGTATCAGTTTTCCCCCGCGGTAGATTACCCCGTCCATATCGGATACGACACCCATGGCCATACATACCTCTCTCACATCTGAATGAATAAAAGAGGAAAATACGTCCTAACCACAGTCATGAAAAGGTAATTATTAAATACTCACAGGGCAAAAGCCCACCTGCGCACTGGACACGCTCATCTCACCATCGATAAACAGAACATGTTCCCGCGCTCTCACCGAAAGCATCTGCAGGGTAATGCACACGCTGCATCATACTTCCCGACGAAGCATATCACCCACGCGCAGCTTGAGCTCCTCCTGCGGAAACACGGTGACCAGGCGGTTTGTTACGGCCCGCTCCAGGCGGTTGCCGTTGAGATCCTGTACAGCCCTCACCGTAAAATACCGAACACCCTGCTTTTGATTCACGGGGAAAAGGGAAACTGCTTCTCCGGGACGGAAAGGGTTCTTCACATCCACCACAGCAGTACCGCCGGTCAAAAGGGCCTTTACCCGACCAAGAACCCGAATGCGGCTTTTTTCCTTGGCATAACTCACAGACTGCATCCGCTGTTCCCCGCCAATAAACCCCGTCGTATACGGACGATGGTCAAGTTTATCCAGCTCATCAAGATACTGCCGGGGAACCCTGAATGCCGGGTTGTTCCATGCTTCGTCAATTACCCGGCGATAGAGAGATGTTACCGTTGCCACATAGTTGGCGCTTTTATTGCGGCCTTCTATCTTCAGGGAATCCACGCCCAAACGCAGTATGTCCGGAATAATTTCCAGCGTACACAGATCCTTTGAATTGAAGACATAGGCCTGTGTTGAAGATTGACGCAGGCGAAACCCTCCCACAGCGGCGTCCTTCCCGCCGGTTCGCGGGGTTATATCGTATTCAAGACGGCAGGGCTGGGAACATTCTCCATGATTGGGATGACGCCCGTTGAGCCATGCCCCCATGAGACAACGGCCGGAGATCGACACACACATGGCTCCGTGAACGAACACCTCCGTCTGGCAGACCTCTGCGCGACAGATTTCTTTAATCTGCTCCGCACTGAATTCACGGGGAAGGACAATCCGGGTGATACCCAGATCGCGCCACACTGCGGCAGCATCCGTATTGAAAGTGCCCGTCTGGGTACTGAGATGCAACTGCATATCCGGCAGAATCCGGCGACAGACGCGCAGAACACCGGGATCACTGAGGATAATCGCATGGGGCCGGGATCTCTGTGCGGCAATTTCCATGAGAAAAGATTCAATCTGCCCAAGTTCGGCGTTATTGGGCATGGTATTCACCACCAGATACACCCGGGCATGAAAGCTGCGGACCGTAGCCATAATCTCCGGCAGATCAGAGACGGTGAAGTTCTCGGAAAATGCACGCAGGTTCAGCACACCGATTCCAAGGTACACTGCGTCTGCTCCGGCATCCAACGCCGCCCCAAGGGTCTCAAAATTTCCGGCCGGAGCAAGAAGCTCCGGTTTTTTCAGGGTTTCACTCATGTCAGAATCCCGAAAAATATGTAAGTTTAATTTCCCGTCCCCAGCCGTACACCGGGTCTTCACTGTCTTCACTGCGGCTGCGTATCCGCTGACTGAAGATATCCCGAAAGTTTACCGCAAACTGCAGACTCGGTACAACGCGCCACTTGAGTCCGGCATTAAAAAATCCGCGCCCGGGATGCCAGTAGGAATCCGCCCGGTCGGCATCCTTATCCAACTGATTTGTTGCAAAATCGTATTCCAGTTCTGCCGACAGCTCACTGTTGATACGAATATCCGTGGCCATGGCAAAATTGGGCCAGTGTACATTCTCCAGATCCTCAAGGGCATAATTAACATCCAGAGTCAGGCCTGCAGGAAAGGAGCTAAAAAAAAGATAGCCCTTGTGAAAGGCCAGGAAGAACCCCTGTGATTTATACACATACCCGCGATAGCCCGAAGCCCGTCCGCCAAAGCCCTGCATATCCACGCCCGTGGTAACCGACCAGCCCGAGGGACGGTTGAGTAAGCGGTATTTCAGACGTGCTCCCGGCCAGGGATACCAGCTGACACTGTCGCGCCCGATCAGGCCGTCACCGCCGTAACCCACACCAAGCGTCAGGCGATCCGTTACGCCGACATTGAAATCAAAGATCACTCCGGCTCCGGGAACGCTGTTTCCCGGCGGTGAAACACGACTGGATATACTGAAGTTTCCACGACGGTGAACATCGGTTCCATTCATATCGATGTGACGAAAATCCCATACTCCTGCAGAAAGAGGACCCCGAAGAAATACACTGCAGACCAAAATTACGGCAGGGAAACTACCAATTGCTTTTATCAGTGTTCTCACGTCGAATCCTCATTTTTTTTCGGTTATGCTCCCGATTTGTGCGGGAGAATGCATGCTCTCCGGAGCCGTCCCATTTGGCAACGAAGAAGAGCTCATCACTCTCAATGGGATTTACCGCAGCTTCGAGGGCACCTTTTCCCGGTGAAGAGATCGGCCCCGGCGGAAGACCGGCATGAATCCGGGTGTTGTAGGGAGATCTGTTTTTCAGTTCGGAAACCAGAAGCGGACCGGTAATTTTTTTCAGGGCATAGCGAATGGTGGGATCCGCCCCGAGAGGTACTCCCCGCTCCAAACGGTTGTGAAACACCGCTGAGATCCGCCGGCGCTCATGGGCAACCATGGCTTCTTCTTCGATGATTGATGCAAGGGTAACCACACGGTTCATGCTGTTATTATTCTTGAATTCTGTCGCAGGTATAGCGCGGTAGACCCGCCGGAAATGCTCTGTCATCAGGCGAATTACTTCCTTTTCACCAAAGTATTTCGGAACAGAGTAGGATTCCGGATACAAATACCCTTCCAGGGTGGAAGCATTTTCAAAGCCCAGGGATGCCACAAAAGCTCTGTCCCGGCAGAGAGAGTCAAAATGTGCGGAATCCAGATCACACTGACCGGCAAGAATCTGAGCAGTCTGCTCGATGGTCAGCCCCTCGGGAACAGTCAGAGAGATCCCTGCAGGCAGTGGACCATCTGCAAGACACTTTTCCGCACGGCGAAGCCCGGCATTACGGTGCATACGAAAGCGCCCAGCCTGAATTGATGCGCCATTACCGCGAATGCGCATATAATAATAGAAAGGACGCTTTCTTGGTATAATACCTGCAGAATCAAGAATATGACCAACCTCTGCCGGAGAAGCCCCCCGCGGAATTTCAACAATAACCTCCTCACCGACACGGCCGGCGGGGACATAGAAACCGGAATAGATACTGAGCCCGGCAAACCCCAGGATAATTACCACCGCAAGCAGTCCCAGCCGACCCAAAAATTTTTGCATAATCCGCACTCCAAAAAGAAATAGATACACGACATAGCCCATAAGAGCTAATATATATAATAATCCTGTAAACCAGGTTTTGCAGATATTTCTCAAAAGAGTGGTGCCTCTTGTATTATATCTCATTCAGCCGGTATTTCTGCCCCGGAACCTGTTCTATGATCTCGGCCATCTCCATTTCCAACAGTATCCCGAAAAGATCGTCACCTCCTTCAAGGGCCTCCATCAATTCATCGAGACGTTTTTCACCGTTCTGCAGAATCCCGCATATTCTGCGCTGCTTTTCAGGAAGAGCTGACACATCAACCGTCGAAGTCGGCTGTTGCTGTAGGGGAGCAAAAACCTCCGTACCGGTATCACGGTAGATTGCGTGAATATCCCGGATCAGCTCTTCCGCACCGAGAACAGGAGTAGCCCCCTGCTCAATAAGACGGTTTGTTCCGCGGCTTTGCGGTACATAGATCGAGCCGGGAAGAGAAAAGACCTCGCGATTCTGATCAAGGGCATGACGGGCTGTTGAAAGTGCGCCGCTGCGCTCCCCCGCTTCGATGATCACTGTAGCCTTTGTAAGAGCCGAGATAATTCGGTTGCGTTGCAGAAACATATAGGGGAGCCCGCCGAATCCCGGGGCAAATTCGCTCACAAGACAGCCGTTACGGGCAATTTCCGCCGCAAGCTCCCGGTGAAACGCCGGATAAATCCGATCCATGCCGTTTGGCAGAACAGCCACGGTATCCCCCCTTTTCACCGCCGCCCGATGCACGGTGCAATCAATACCTGCAGCCAGGCCGCTGACTACTGTATAGCCGTTTATCACTGCCGCTTCGGCAATTTCCCCTGCAGCGTGCTTTCCGTAGGAACTGGCCCGGCGGGTTCCCACGATGCTGACTCCGGGGCGGTGCAGAAACGACGCATCACCGCGCACGTACAGCAAAAAAGGGGGGTTATAGATTTCCTTCAGGGCCGCCGGATACGATTCGGATTCATCCGTAATAAGCTGGATGCTGTACCTGTCACACCAGGCCCGGGTTTTTTCCGCCTTTTTAAGAAGATCATCGGTCAGCAACGCTGCAACAGAAGCAGGCAGGCATTCCTCCAACTGCTGAGGCGAGGCGTTGAATACCTGCTCCGGCGATTCAAAGCGACACATCAGTTTTCGGTATCGCACCGGACCGATGCGCCCGGTCAGGGAAAGTGCAATGTGATAGAGCATTACCCATGCACCTTTTGGGCAATTTCTGCAACTTTCCTGCCCAGATTAACCGCGGTCTTCAGGCCCGCCGCATCATTTTCAATGCCCTCAGGATTACCGCTCCAGAGATTGGCCCCGAAATGGGACGTCGGCGAACTGTCCGGAACTGCAACCATCCCCTGCACAAGTGCACTGCGCAGAATATCCATCTCCGTCAGCTCCTGCCCGCCGTGACGGGAGCGGCCAACGGAAAGGGCTCCGGCCACACGGTTCTCCCAGCGAAACCCCTTGCGCCGAAATGATACGGCCCGGTCAAAAAAGGCTTTCATCTGGGAAGTCATGCCGCCAAAATACACGGGAGATGCAAAAATAAACCCTGCAATATCCCTGTCATTGAGAGCGGAAACGATATGATCAGTAAAATCATCATCCTGCGAACAGCCGGGCTCATCCATATCCCAGCAGGCCCCGCAATCAATACAGCCGCCGAATGAGTAGTCTCCCAGATGAATCACATCGGTATCAACACCGTTCTCCCGAACAGCTTCGAGGGCTTTTTTCAATGCAAAAAGAGTGGTGCTTCCCTGACGTTTCGGGCTTCCGCAGATTCCCATTATCTTCATATTACTCTCCTTGAGGTTTTGTTTTATACAAATAATCTGCCACTATTAGACGAATACGCACAACAGCCATGTTCTGACGATACATCGCCTCGGCCCGGGAAAGGCGATGTTCCATGACCGATTCCTCCATCCGTTGCAGCTCACGCGGGGGAATAAGTCCGGCTGAACTTCGCCGGGTTGCCACAGCGCGGGCTTTCTCCGCCGCAGCAACGGCGGCCTCATACTCTTTCAGTGCGGCCGTGCTCTGCTGATACTCAAGCCAGGCCTGACGAAGATCCAGAAGAACCTCCTCCCGAACACGCTCCAACTCCAGCTGAGCAGTCCGTTTCTGCAAACGATGTACCGTGACGTTCTCCCTGCGGCTTCCGAATGTAAAAAGGGGCCAGTTCATTTTGATAAATGCCGACTTATCAGGGCGCGAAAAGGCATTCTTCGGGGCATCAAAATAAACATTACGGGTAAAATCCAGGCCTGCACTGACTGTGGGAAAACGTTCTTTGCGCACTCCGGCAAGCCGATGCCCGGCAATATCCCGGGCAATTTCCACTTTGCGTATCCGTTTATTATCATGGAGGGTTTTCTCCTTCAGCAGATCGTAGGGGATTTCGTATTTCTGCGGACTCAGCTCCCCTTCTGCCCTGGCAGAATCGGGAGATACCGCAAGATCTGCAAGAGAAACAAACCGGTGTGCTGTATTTCTGCGCGCACTCTTTTCACGGGCAAGCTCTGCCGCAATATCGGCACGCCCAAGATAGCTTTTGAGGGTATCATATTCATCGCGCAGGCCCTTTGAAAAAAGAGCGACGCATTCAGTATGGGCAGCACGCTCATTCCCCAGGCGCTTTCGAAGAATTGCAATGCGCCTGTCAGCCAGAAGCAATGTATAGAAAAGCTTTGTTGCCCGCAGTTTTTCCTGCATTTGTACATGCTGCCATTCACAAATACGGTAGCGTGTTTCTGTTTCGATACTGCGCAGCTCATCCAGGCGGGAATCCTGTATCGGAAGAATCTGCTCAATCCGCAGATTCATCAAAAGGAGATTATCAGGTCCGTCCTCCGTCAAAGTACGAAACCGCCGGTCCATCAACTGTGACAGAAGTCTGCCGCTTTCGGAAATGTATGAGGCATGGGAAACATATTCATTGTACATCGAGCGATGCTCATACCCGGGAATCCGATTCTGCCATTGGCCCATATGCCGATATTCCCCGTCGATCACGACCTGCGGATACAGGGAACGCCGAAAGGCTTCACGGCGGGCCTGCCATTCACGCTGCTTCAGGGAGGCCGCCTGAATTGCGGGGGAATGCGCATAGACGGAGTCAATGTATGCTTCCAAAGTAATCGCCGAAGAAGCAGAGAAAAAACAGCCCGCCGAAAGAACACCCAGAAAAAGACCGAAACGCTCCATCATTATTGCTTTTACTCCTGTGTAAAGCCGGGCAGATCCCCCGTGCAGAGATTGCGGTTTTTAAACCGTTCATCCTGAGTAACTTCGCGTCCGAACCAGAAAGGTGGTATAAAACGGACGCTTTCCGCTTTTGAAGCAAATTCAACCTCTGCAGAATAAAACCCCGAAAGATGCCCGCTGTAGACATCCAGTTCGATCCACAGATCCCCATGGGGAATACGATAGCGGATTTTCTCGATGCGCCGCCCTTCCGTCAGCGGCCACAGGGCATGAAACTGCTGCGGATCCAGGAAAATCTCCTTTTCCCGGCGAACCAGATACATTCCCGCCTTTACTGTAAGAATAAGAGAATCATTCCACCGGCGCAGTCGGACCTCCCGATCGTCTTCCACAGCCAGATACCCCTGACTGATACGAACCGTTTCACAGTCCTGAATTGAAGCAGGAAGAGAAGCCACAAGGAACTGTCGTTCTATTTCCACACCGCCTGAGTTCATGATGCACCCATAAAAAAACCTCTGCAGCTGAATGCTGCAGAGGTAGTAAAATAATATTCGCCGGTGATCTACTGCATCTGCTGTCTCAAAAAGGCCGGAAAATCACTGTCATCACGGGGAACACCGCTGTTTCCGCTGGGATAGGACCGCTCGGAGGAACGATCGCGGGAAACAACATCATCCGCCGCAGCTCTGCGGCTCTGCTGCTTGCGAACCCAGGCAGGAGTCTCAATATCCCGGACATCAAATTTATGCGTATCAACCTCCGGGGCAAGATCAGCACCACTGCGTGCAGTATCTGCATCCCGTGAAGAAGAAGCAGTACGCTCATTTTCTGCGGGAACATCGACAATGGGGACGTCTCCCGGTGCATCAGCCTGCTTTGCCTGAGGTGCGGAAGCCTTCTGTTCATCCCGATTAATACTCATCATCTGCTGCACGGGGGAACGGGTTTCCCGTTTCGCATTTTCGATACTGCGCGAAGCCTTTTCATTCTTGGCAAAGCCCGTTGCAACAACGGTCACCTGCACTTTATCTCCCATTTCAGGGTCAATCATGGCACCGAAAATTATATTCGTATCGCTGTCATCACCAACAAATTCATTAATCCGCTGATGGGCCTCATTCACTTCATCAAGAGCCATATCATATCCGCCGGTGAAATTGACCAGCAGTCCACGGGCACCGGAAATATCAATATCTTCCAGAAGAGGAGAATTAATTGCTTCCTCCGCTGCCTGAATTGCACGATTTTCGGGATCACTGGACTCACCAACTCCCATGAGAGCATCTCCCATCCCTTTCATAACCGTTTCAACATCAGCAAAGTCGACATTGACCAGACCGGTTTCGGTTATCAGCTTGGAAATCCCCTTGGTTGCATCATTGAGGACGCGGTCCGCTGTTTTGAATGATTCCAGTATGGGTGTGCCCTTTTCCACGATGGAAAGGAGCTTCTGGTTTTCAATGACAATAATGGTATCCACATTCTTTTTCAGTTCTTCAATTCCCGTGCGGGCATTCCTGTCACGCACTTTTCCTTCAAACAGGAAAGGCTTGGTTACCACGCCGACGGTCAGGATATTCTTCTCCCGGGCCAGACGCGCCACAACGGGAGACGCTCCCGTACCTGTTCCACCACCCATACCGGCGGTGATGAACACCATGTCTGAATTTTCAATCTCGGCAGCAATATCCTCTTCATTCTCTTCGATTGCCGCTTTTCCAACTTCCGGATTCGCACCGGCGCCAAGCCCTTTGGTCAGCTTTTCACCGATCTGGATCCGCCGGCTGGCTTTGTTTTTGTCAAGAGCTGCTGCATCCGTATTGATTGCAACAAATTCAACGTCTGTGAGTCCCTCATCGATCATTCTGTTTACCGCATTGCCGCCGGCACCGCCGACACCAACCACTTTAATCTTTGCCTGAGCATCGAAAACTGGTTCCATATCCATATCCGGTACTGATCCTTTCATATTATTACTCATCATTCCCCCATTATAGTATACTATTTTTAATTTTTTTCCACTGATTTCTTAGAAATATTTCTGTATAAACACTTTCACTTTCGACCAGAAGTCCTTAAATCCTTCAACCTCAAGTCCCCCTTTTTCCTTTTCTGTTTCACCGTCTATCGCCATACCATGCATGCAGAGTCCGATCCCCGTTGCATGTATGGGCGATTTCGCCACATCAATTAGCCCGGAAAAATTCTGCGGAAGCCCGATTTTTACCGGATGCTCAAAGACCCGTTCCGCAACGCTTTGTATTCCTTCCAGAAGAGAGCCGCCTCCGGTCAGTACAATGCCCGCACCGAGCATATCATTGTATCCGGACTGTTTCAGTTCGCGGGAGGCATAACTGAGAATTTCCTCCACCCGCGGTTCAATGATCGAGGTCAGAATTTCACGGGAAACCTGCCGCTCTTCGCGTCCACCCACACCGGGAACGGGAAAATCCTCTCCCCGGCTGACCTGACGCGGATCAGCACAACCGTACTTCTTCTTGATCTCTTCCGCTTTCTCAATTGGTGTACGTATCCCGATGGCAATATCCTTGGTCACATATTCACCGCCAAGACCGATCACCCGGGTATCCTTCAGCGAATCATCCAGATAGATGGCAATATCCGTGGTTCCCCCGCCAATATCAATCATGGCAACACCGATTTCACGTTCATCCTGCTCCAGCACAGAAAGGCTGGACGCCACCGGTTCAAGAACAACATCCGCCACATCGAAACCCGCCTTTTCCACACTTTTACAGATATTCTGAACACTCGTGGTTGCGCAGGTGATAATATGAACATTCGTTTCCAGGCGGACACCGCTCATTCCGATGGGATCTTTAATTCCAATCTGATCATCCACGATGTAATCCTGCGGCACCACACTGATTGTTTCACGATCCTTCAGATTGGGCACAGCACTGGCATTGTCAATAGCGCGGGTCACATCATCATCGGTTATCTCACCGCCTTCACTTTTGACCGCGACAACCCCGGATTTATTGAAAGACTGCACATGTTCACCGGCTATGCCCACATACACTTTTTCCACATCAAGACCGGCTATCATCTCGGCTTCGCGAACAGCTGTGCGGATCCCCTGCACTGTTTTTTCAATATTTACCACAACCCCTTTCCGAAGGCCGTGTGAAGGAGCCACACCGCGGCCGATTACTTTTGTACCGCCGTCACTGTCGCGCTCTGCAATAATACAGGCTATCTTCGTCGTTCCAATATCAAGACCAGCATAATACGTATTCGCCATAGTCTCTCCCCTACCGTATAAAAGCTACATCGTTATAGGACAGATCAATATATGAATCCACCCTGATATCCCTGCTTTTCACAAATGAAAAGAGGGTTTCCATATTACCGAGAATGGAGCTGTCCAAATCAGTGGAGACCCGGATTTCCGGTGTAATCCCCTTCAGAGACAGACTCATCACATTTCGGTTAAACATATTTACTGAAAGCAGGCTTGAATACCTGCCCACTTTCTCAAAAGTTGCGCGCAGACGCCGGAAAACTTCATAATCATGATCTGTTACCCGGTGTACCCCCGCTTCATCAATTGTATCACGAAGACCGTAGAGCACGGGGATATCAAAATATCCGCCGGCGGTAAACGGCCACAGCCCACCGGAATCATTCATGAAATACACCTGTTGATCCAGCACAACAAATGCACGCGGCCGGTGTTCCTGCACTGAAACATGTACGTTTCGGTTCAGGTAACTCACATCCACAGATGCCGCGGAAATCCCGTCCTTTCCAGTCAGGTTTCGTACAACTGCAGCTTCATCCACCTCGCTGAGATATTCAATACTTTCAAGGTTTGCCGCTGCAGCAATCTCATCGTGACTGAACCGGCTGTTTCCGGTAATAACAAGGGAATTTACCCTGAACAGAGACGCCGCCTGCATGCCGTACCAGGCAAAATCAATCCGCGGTACTCCCCATAATGAAGCGACCAGAAGCATACCCGCAAAGAGTATTCTCCGCCCCGGTTTTTTACGGGCGATTTTCTCCCGCCGTTCCCTGCGCCGAAGCATTTCATTTGTGCCGATACGCTTTGCCATCAGTCAATCTCCCGCAGCAGAGGACCGCCAAGTTTCCACACATCCCCGGCACCCATGAGCAGCACCGTGTCATTCTTTCGTACATTTTGCGCAAGATACCTCACAGCACTGTCACCGTCCATGCAGATATTGCGCTGTGAATCCGGGGTAAGAGCCGAAAGAATGTCTTCACTGCTGATACCCAAATCGTTCTCTTCACGGGCCCGGTAAATCGGCAGAATAATAAGCCGGTCAATACCTTCGTCCTGCAGAGCAGCAGCAAATTCGTCCATGAGCTGTGCTGTTCTGCTGAAGAGATGGGGTTGAAAACAGACAAAAAGCCGCCCCTTTTCCCGTCCCTTCAACGCCGAAAGAGTCGCCCGGATTTCCGTTGGATGGTGAGCATAATCATCATACACCCGAACCCCCCGGGCCTGACCAAGCAGATCCATGCGGCGCTTTACTCCGGGAAAGGATTTCAGCCCTGCTGCGATCACCTTGGAGGTCACGCCCATATCCCAGGCAACAGCCGCTGCTGCTACACAGTTGAGAACATTATGCCTGCCGTAAAGCGGCACAAAATAGTCAGCCTGCCGATCTTTACAGCGCAGGGTAAAACTGCTGCCGCCGCTGTGCGGCTCATACCGGAGAACACGGAAATCCGCATCTTCCGAAAACCCGTAGGTAACCACGGGTTTATCAATGCGCTCAAGAACAGAGCGAACCCCGGGATCGTCAATACACAGCACTGCCTGCCCGTAAAACGGAACCCGGTGAATATATGCAACAAAGGCATCTTTCACGGCATGCAGGTCACCGTAAATATCCAGATGATCAGCTTCAATATTTGTGACTACAGCCACGGAGGGATACATCTGCAGAAAAGACCGATCGTACTCATCAGCTTCCGCCACAAGGATATCACCGGACCCAACCATGGCTCCGCTGACGCCGTTTTGCCCCTTGAAATGTCCGCCGACAATCACGGTTGGCTCTTTTTGAGCCCTCTGTAAAAGCGCTGCCAGAATACTTGTTGTTGTTGTTTTTCCGTGGGTCCCGCTGATTCCCACGGAAAAAGAGCGCCGCATGAGGTCGCCGAGCATAACGGCGCGTTTCATTACGGTGCAATTCTGTTTGCGGGCATACATAAGTTCGGCATTATTGTTTGCAACAGCACTGGTGTGCACAACAATATCCGCCCGGCGCACCAGATCAGGTTCATGGCCGATCTGCACGGCAATACCCCATCGCCGCAGTTGCGCAAGGGCATCACTTTCCTGCATATCGCTACCCGTGACCGGGTACCCCTGACGGTGCAGCACCTCCGCCATGGGAAACATTCCCGCTCCGCCGATACCGATAAAATGAATCTGTTCTTTTTTATTTAACACCATGAACCACCTTTTCGGCAACGATTCCTGCAGCATTAACGGGGCTGTGTTTCAGGGCAGCATCGCGCATACGGTTGAAACGATCTGTCTGTCCGTCAAATACAGAACGGTATATTTCTATGAGATTCTGTGAGGTATGCGCCCCCTGTTCAATCATTCTGGCCCACCCCTGCTGCTGCGCATTGGCTGCATTAAACCGCTGATGATCCTCGGCGGACCAGGGAAGAGGAATCAAAACTGAGGGCAAACCGAAGAGTGCCGCTTCGCTGATAGTCGAAGCTCCGGCCCGGCCGATAAGCATCATGCTCATGCTGTAGAGCGGATACATATCCGTAAACGTAGGTGCTGCGTACACATTGCGCATCTCTGCATACCGTGTTTTTACTTCAGAAAAACCCATTTCCCCGGTCTGCCAAATAATCTGCACTCCCAAAGCGGCAATGTAATCAACCGCCTGATACAGCACTTTGTTCATGGAGTATGCCCCCTGACTGCCGCCACAGATAAGAATAGTCTGCTCCCCCCGGGAAAAATAATGCGGCAGAACAGCATCACTGTAATCTTTGCGCCTGGCCCGCACGGGTGTGCCCGTATGAATAATTTTGGCGGGAGCAAGGGCGTTGGGGTTTTTCAAATCCATTCCCGTAAAAACAGCTCGGGCGTGTTTGCCAAAAACACGATTGACAAGGCCGGGAACAGAATTCTGCTCCTGCAGATAAAAGGGGATTTTTTTGAATCGGCATGCCTGGAGCAGCGGACCGCAGACGTATCCACCGAAGGCCAGAGCACCATCGTAGTGATTAACATGTCTCAGCATCTGCACCATGGCGCGTGCCATTTTCCACAAGGCAAGAAGCGGTTGCAGGGAAAGCTTTCTCTGCAGGCCTTCGACATCCAGAACCATTCGCGAAATCCCGTGGTCCCGGGCAATGCGCTCCGTGTCGCCCCGTTCAGTGGTAATCCAGAGAACGTCAACGCCGCGGCGCTGCAGCTCCTGCATTACAGCAAGAGCCGGATAAATATGCCCGCCCGTTCCGCCTGCAGCAATAAGCAGTTTCATCGGTGCTCCCCTTTTCTTTCAGATGAAATATTCAACAAAATGCCAACCCCGAACACGGTGATAATAAGATTCATACCACCATAACTGATAAAAGGCAGAGGTATCCCGGTCGTCGGCATAAGACCGACATTAACCGACGTATGGGCGATAAAGTTCATTGCCATAAAAGTGGTCAAGCCCGCAGCAAGATAGGTTCCTCCCGCATCGGGAGCATCCCGGGCAATGCGATAGCCCCGTACAAAAAGTGTCATGAAAAGCATGAACAGAACCACAATACCCACAAACCCGTACTCCTCTGCAAAGGAGGAAAGAATGAAATCCGTATGAGGCTCCGGTACAAATCCGCGCTTCTGTATACCTTCTCCGATCCCCTGTCCCCAGAGCCCGCCGTTACCGATAGCATTAATTGCCTGATTAAGCTGCCAGTTACTGCCCTGTTCACCAATATCGCGGTTTAAAAATCCCGTAACCCGCTGCAGACGGTACTGCGCCGAATTGATAAAAAGAACCCCGCCGGTCAAAGACACAAGAAACACATAGAAAAGATGTTTTTTTCGGACTCCTGCAATAAAAAGCAGAATAAACCCGCCAAGAGCAATAAAGACAGAGCTGCTGAAATCCGGCTCAAAGGCAACAAGGACTGCGACAAGTGCAATTATCCCCCCGAGTATTAAAAACCCCACAGGTTTCTGCAAATCTTCATCGCGAAGGCGTGAGAGCATGCGGGCAAGCATAAATACAAGACCGATTTTTGCAATCTCTGAAACCTGTACACTGAAGCCGAAAATCGACGCCCACCGCTTCGTATTGTTTACTGACTCCACCCAGGGCATAAACACGTATATCAGCAGAAGAATCGAAAAACCGTACACAAAAGGCGCAGCACGCAGCAACCGACGGTAATCGGGAATAAATACAGCAAACCCAAGGATCAAACCGATCACCAGACGCTTGATCTGGTTGAGAACAAAAAACCCCGGTCCACCGAAACGATCATTGGCAACGGCAAAGGATGAACTGTACAGCTGAATCAGACCAATACCGATAAGCAGACTGACAGCAACAAGAAGAACGCGGTCAATGCGGGCGAATTTATTCATGCCTGATCTCCCTGAAAGAGTGACCGAAACCGTTCACCCCGTTCTGTATACCCGCTGAACATGTCAAAACTGGAACAGGCCGGTGAAAGAAGGATTGTTTCGCCCGGGCGGGCATTTTCCTCTGCTGCTAAAACAGCTGATTCCAAAGAGGAACAGGAAACAGTTTCCGTTGCAGATGATAGAATCTGCGCCATGGAGGGAGCCGCCTCACCGATCAGATACACTCCCGCGCAGACACGGGAGACAGGATCCTGCAGACGGGTAAAATCGCCGCCTTTATCACGACCTCCTGCAATGAGATGAACCCGCTTTTCCCTAAATCCGGAAAGCGCCGCACACAACGATTCCACAGTTGTCGATTTTGAATCGTTGATATAGGCAACACCGTTTTTCTCACCAAGGGGTTCCATGCGGTGCTTCAGGGGGCGAAAGGCTTCGACAGTCCGGCTGAACACATCAGCAGGAATATTCCAGGCCCGGGCTGCAGCAGCAAGGGCAAGGGCATTCATCCGGCCGTGTTCACCCTCCATGTACGCACCTTTCACTGGCGCCCAGATACGTCCGTTCCCCCGGCTGTCCGTGTATTTTATCATTCCCTTTTCAATGGTGAAAGAGGGGAATCCGGGAACAACCTTCCCAAAGAAAACAACCTCTCTTTGGGACAGAGATCTGCCCGCTTCACGAAGAAGCTTCTGGGTCCCGTTGAGAATAACTGTTCCGCCGACAGCCGTCTGCCGGGCCATAGCTGTTTTTAATTCCGCATACTCTTCAAATGATTCATGCCGGTCAAGATGATTGGGAAAGATGTTGAGGACCACAGCCGTATCCGGAGTAAACTGCGGCGAATACTCCATTTGAAAGGAACTGACTTCGCAGACCCGTACAGCCCCACCGCCATTGACCACGGTGTCAGAAAGCGGGGTTCCGATATTTCCGCAGACAACCGCCTCTGTACCGGCACGATTCAGCATATCCCCAAGAAGCGTGACGGTTGTTGTTTTTCCCGCGGAGCCCGTAACAGCAACACAGGGTGCATTCAGATAGGTAAAGCCAAACTGCAGCTCACTCACCAGGGGCACACCCGCAGAGTGAAGAGCTGTGCAGACCGGAGCATTACGCGGTACCCCCGGTGACACGATAACCATATCCGCTGTATGAAGTTTTGCTGAATGACCTCCAGCTTCCCATTGGACGTTACCAGGGAGTCCGGCTTTGTCAAGACGCTCTTTAACATTCTGCGCGCAACTGCTGTCGGACATAAAGACCTGCGCTTTCCGGGACAGGGCAAGACGCGCCGCCGCGCAGGCGCTCATCCCGGTGCCGATGATACCAATCCGCTTACTCACAACTGCCCCCTCTCCGCTGCGCCGGCAACCCTTTCCAGCCCCACAGAACGTGATCCTTTCAGCAGGATGAGGTCACCGGTGTGCACAAGCTCTCCCAGCCCTGCAATCACGGCATCAACATCGGAAAAAATGTGTATCTGCTGCTCTTGAAGACCACCTTCGCGGGCACCTTCAGCAAGGGCCTGCGCCCAGCGGCCCACACCAATACAGATATCCACGCCATGACAGGCAATGGCATACCCCGTCTGCCGGTGCAGATTCTCAGTATACTCCGCAAGTTCCCCCATATCACCGCTGATCACAACGCGACGCCCTCCATGCACGGGAATATCCCTGAGCATTTTCAGAGCCGCCTCCATGGAGGAGGGATTTGAATTGTAGCAGTCAAGAATCCAGCGCATCCCCTGAATGGAACGAATTTCGCCACGCAATGAAACCGGACGAAGTTGTGCAATCTCTTTCTGTACGGCTTCGACAGAAACACCGAGACGCTGAGCGAGGGCAAGGGCCGGCAGCAGAGCATACACAAAATGAAGTCCCGCCAGGGGAAGCTCAAAGGATATTCCGTCATAGGTAAAACCGTAGGTTCCGTTTTCAGAACATGACACATCCTCTGCACGGATATCAACATCCTCCCTGCAGCCGAAACTGAGCGCATCAAAGCCGTTTTTTTCGCAATACGCCCGGCTGCGCTCATCATCTCCGTTGATATAGAGGACACCACCGTGCTCCTGAACGCTTTGGGCAAGCTCAAACTTTGCACGGGTCGTCGCGTCAATACCGCCAAAATACCCCACATGGGCGTACCCGATATTCGTGATAACCCCCATATCCGGTTCCACCACAGAACAGAGCTCCCTGATTTCACCGCTATGGTTTGCTCCCAGCTCAAAGACAGCAATATCAGCAACGGAGCTCAGGCGCAGGACAGACAGAGGTACACCGATATGATTATTCCAGTTTCCCACTGTTCCTTCAACCCTGAATCCCGCAGAGAGGACCGAACGCAGCATTTTTGCGGTCGTGGTTTTGCCGTTGGATCCGGTTACTGCAATCACAGGAATATCAAGATAGCGCCGATATTCACGGGCAGCCCTGGACACAGCCTGCAGGGGCTCATTCACGGCAATCAGGAATGACTGAATTTCTGCAGAAGCTTTCTCTGCAAACTCACGGGAGCAGATTACAGCACAGGCCCCGTTTTCAAGGGCTGCCGATATATAATCATGCCCGTCCCGTACATTTCCCTTCAGGGCAAGAAAAATATCACCCCGTTTCAGCTTGCGCGAATCCATCCATATCGCCGGCAAAGGCCGGGCGAGAATCTCGGCAGAGAGAGACTGCCTGCCCTGAAGCCACTCTGACAGCTGGTCGATTGTTACAGGGCTCGCCTTCAGGTGATCTTCACATTTATGCATTTGTACTGTCCTCTCTGCTCCATGCACGGCGCACCTCTTCCCGGTCATCAAAATGCTCTTTCCTGCCATTCACTTCCTGATAGGTCTCATGGCCTTTTCCCGCAATAATCACGGCGTCCTGAGGGCGTGCTGATGCAAGGGCCCGCTTAATTCCCGCCCGCCGCGAAAGGATACGTTCACAGGGAAAATCTGCAGGAATACCTTCATACACATCTGATAGAATCTGTGCAGGATCCTCGCTGCGGGGATTATCACTGGTGAGAATTGCATAATCCGCATGGGCCGCAACAGCTTCTGCCATACGGGGCCTTTTTTTTCGATCACGATCACCGCCTGCTCCGAAGACAGCAATCACCCGGCCCGCTGTCAGGTTCCGCGCAGTGGAAAGAACATTTTCCAATGCATCCGGGGTATGAGCATAATCCACGACCACAGAAAAGGGAGCATCAATATCAACCCGGTCCATTCGTCCCGGTACGGGGGGCAAAGCGGCAAGGGTTTCATATATTTCATCACTTTCGAAGCCGGAACTCAAAAGAGCTGCGATCACCCCGCTCAAATTGTACACATTAAAATCACCCACCAGAGGTGACCGAAACAGGTGAGTCTCGTGCTCATAACTGATGCGCAGGGTAATACCATCCCATGAGGAATGGGCCTCGCGAATCCGAACATGGGCATCGTCACTGCGTCCGTAGGTCATACAGGCAACATGTCCCGCAAGATCCTCTGCAAGCCGTGAACCGTAGGGGTCATCGATATTGATAACCGCACGGCCCCTGTTCTTTAAATGATCGGTAAAGAGGCGCCTCTTGGCCCGGTAATACTCTTCCATGTCTTTGTGAAAATCCAGATGATCCTGACTGAGATTCGTGAAAATCGCCACATCAAAGAGGAAGCCCCGAACCCGTTCCAGAACGAGGGCATGAGAGGAAACCTCCATAACCAGACTTTTTGGGGGCGTCTCTGCCGTGCCGATCTCCCGCAAAAGCTCTACAGCCTCCGGTGTCGTGCGCCCCGTATCAACATACCGCTCACCGTACCAGTTGCCGATGGTTCCCGACTGCCACGATTCTGCGGGGCCGAAATGATGATCAAAAAAGGCTTTCAGAACAGTGGCAATGGTTGTTTTGCCATTTGTTCCGGTTACGGCTGCGGTAAAGATCCGATCCATGGAAACATTCCAGATAAGAAAGGCACATTCTGCCAGGGCACGGCGGGGATCCTCAACCTGTATCCAGTATACTCCGGTGTCTTCGGGGCGCGCTTTGCGGGAAATCACCAGTACAGCACCCTGTGCGCAGGCATCTGATACAAAGCGGTTTGCGTCAACCCTGAATCCGGTCACAGCGCAAAAAACATCTCCTGCCCGGACCTTGCGGGAATCATGGGTAATCCCAAAGACCTCTGCATCAGGTCCGGAAAAAACAGAACGGGAATTGATTTTTTCTGCTATTTCACTGCATTTCATTATGAACGTTCCTTACAATAAAGGGTACACACACTTGAGGAAGGAACTATTGTTCCCGCCGTGGGCGACTGCATGGCGACAGTTCCCCGGCCGTCAATAACAGGACTGATCCCTTCAAGGCTCAGGGCGTTGATCGCATCTTTCATGGTACGCCCCACACAGTTGGGCATAACAATATCCCCGTCACTTTCAAGATAGCTGTTTGTAAAAAGCAATACCGGCGTATCATCAATACGTTGTGTTCCTGCCTCAGGAGTTTGATTTACGACAAATTCCCCATCCCCGACAAATTCAAAGGTAAGATCCCGGCTGCGGCAGCTGCGCGCCGCCTCCAGACGGGTTTTATTGGAGAGATCAGGATAGGCCTCCCCCGCCGCTTCGGAGACAGTAATAGTGTCTTTTTGGGGCGTCAGGCCATACCCCAGAGAAGGGTTTTCCGCTATGGCGCTGAAGATCTCTGCAACAGCAGGACCCGCCGCTTCGCCGCCGGGAGCAGCATCACGGGGTTCATCCACCACCACTCCGCAGATCAACTTCGGTTTGTCCACGGGGGTTATTCCAATAAAGGAAGCACACACTTTATCACTGGAATACTCCCCTGTTTCGGGATCAATTTTTTCACTTGTACCTGTTTTTCCGGCCAGTGTACCGTAGGGATATGATACTGAGCGCGCTGTCCCGTGTTCCACAACCCCCTGCATCATCCGCCGCACTGTAAGGGCGGTTTGGGGCGAAAAGACGCGGTGAAGAACCTCCACATCATTCTCCTCCAGCACGTCTCCGATGCGATCGGTGACACTCGTAAATATTCGCGGTTTCACGAGGCATCCGCCGTTGGCAATTGCCCCCATGGCCCGAACCACCTGCAAAAGAGTGCCGGAAAACTCATGGCCGAAGGCTACGGTGGCACTGGTTCGGCCGGACCATTCGGAGATACCACGAAGCATTCCGCCCTCCTCACCGGGAAGACGAATCCCCGTGCGGCTGCCGAAACCATAATTTTTCAGATATGAATAACTCCGTTCACGCCCCAGGGAATCTCCGATTTTTGCAAAACAGATATTACTTGAATACCAAAGCGCCTCGGACAGAGAAAGCTTCTTAAAGGCCGCATGATCCCGGATCAATTCACCGTAAATTTCAAAGATCCCTTCATTGGCGTCAATACTGTCCCCCGTGGAGTAGAGACCTTCCTCCAGAGCAGCGGCAAGGGTAAGGGTTTTATAAGTTGATCCCGGTTCATAATTAAAGGTAATGGGATGTGATTTCCGATCCGGAGCTGAAAATTTCCACCAGTAATTGGGGTTAAACCCGTTACTTGACGCCATGGCAACAATATCACCGTTGTGAGGATTCATAAGAACAGCAAAGGCCCCGGCTGCCTCAAATTCTGCGACTGTTTTTGCAAGTACATCCTCCACAAGAGCCTGTACATCCATATCGATCGTTAAATGTACATTGCTGCCGTCCACGGCGGAAACCTTGTCATCCCCCGGCATTGTGTACAGACGTTGTCTGCCGTCTGAACGGTACCGGCTGTACCCCGGCTCGCCGGCAAGATACTGGTTAAATGAATACTCTATGCCGCCCCACCCCTTTTCCTTACCGGTCCATCCAATGACAGGAGCGGCCGTCCGACCGAAGTTATACAGGCGATTAACAAAAATTTTATCTTCTTCAAGGGAGTCTTCTTCAATCTCCACCAGGGTTTTGCGCTCAAAACTGCTGGCCGCCACACGCCCCCGGGCATCGTAGACCGCACCGCGCCGTGGGACATCGATAACGCGGGTACTGCTCTGACTGTTCACATTGGCAGAATACACCCGACTGTTGAGCACCTGAATACGAAACAGAAAAACCGTCATAGAGACGATAAACGCCAACAGTCCAACTTCGGTAAGGAGAATTCTGTTTTTTTGCTTTTCCATTATTGGGGCCTCATGTACTTCTTAATAAGATCCCCCAGTGGGTCATCACTCTTACGATATGCACCACTGCTCTTTCTGCGGAGGACGAATATATCCTCACGGGGAGCCTTATGAATATCATCGATACTGTCAGTATATTTCAGAAGATGCTCCGCCGATGTCAGGTCACGAATTTCAAGCTCAAGAGAGCTGATTCTGCTTTCAACTTCCAAAAGTTCTTTTCTGACAGCCAAACGCTGCATGGACAGATACTGCCCCTCTCCTTCTTTCCAGATTTTAAGGACAAAGGGACCGACTATGACCGCCCCGAGAATCGTGACAGCAGCAAAGCCCCGCAGGACCCTGAATATAAGGAAGAGTGCTTTCATTCAAAGACGCTCCGCAACACGTAATTTTGCACTTCGCGCCCGCACATTATCAGCAATCTCACCGGGAGTGGGAACAACGGGTTTGCGCGTTATTACCCGCAGGCGAGCCCTGTTCCCGCCGCATTGACACAGGGGAATATCCTGCGGACAGATACAGTTCTGTGCAGCAGCACGAAAAAAGTTTTTTACAATTCTGTCCTCAAGAGAATGATACGATATTACGGCAATACGTCCGCCCGGGCTGAGCCAGTCACAGGCATTTTCCAGAACAGTTTCCAGCTGGCCCAGCTCATCATTAACTTCAATACGAATTGCCTGAAACACCTTGGAAAGGGCCTTATTACTGATATTTCCATACTCCTTATTGAGAAG
Organism: Fibrobacterota bacterium; assembly: GCA_051745065.1. GTDB lineage: Bacteria > Fibrobacterota > Chitinivibrionia > Chitinivibrionales > Chitinivibrionaceae > Chitinivibrio. The sequence goes on along the minus strand of JBNJDQ010000002.1, from coordinate 25,367 downwards.
AGCAACGAAATCCGCCGTTGTCTCCAGGGCATGTGTCTCACGATACCCACAGATATGTTTGGCCATGCGTCCGGGATTTCGAACTTCTCCGTACTCCCGGAATACTTTCTCCAGCCTCTCCGGTGTATATGACTGTAAAACGGTTTTGGCATCCAGGGGCTGCGTAGCATCCATACGCATATCCAAAGGAGCGCTGCTGCGATAAGTGAAGCCCCGCCGGGGCGCATCAAACTGGTGGGATGAAACACCGATATCAAGGAGTATTCCCGCAATAGAATGAACACCCAGAGAACGAAGGACCGCGGGGAAATCTGCAAAAGTTGCACGGCGCACACTGACATTTTCTATCTTTTCCGCGGCAAAGCGACGCTGTGCCTCCGAGAGAGCATCGGCATCACGGTCAAGGGCAATAACCCGCCCGGATGTCCCCAAAGCCTGCGCAAGGGCCGCTGTATGACCGCCGCCGCCAAGGGTTCCATCTATAAAAACGCCGCCCTGGTTGGGCCGAAGTAATGAAAGTGTTTTATCCCGGAGTACGGGTATATGATAGTTACTCATGGGACTCGGCCTCCACAGCGGAAAAGAAAAGATCATCAAAATCTTCGTTGTCATCTTCAATAACATCAGGATGCACAATTTCAATAAAATTACCCATACCCACAAGGGCAACCTTTTTATCGATCTGCGCATGTCTCCGCTGCTTGGGAGAAATGGTAATACGCCCCTGGGAATCAACCGTTGAATCTGTCATCGAACGGTACACCATGGAATAATATCTGAGGTTTTTCGGGGTTTTGGGGAGCTGTTCAAGTTTTCGGGCCTCCTTTTCCCAAACATCTTCCGGATAAACCCAGAGAGCATTATTGGGTGCCTTGCGAATATACAGCGTGGGGGAACCATCCGATTCGATGGTTTTTCGGAACTTCGCCGGAATATTCACACGCCCTTTGGCATCGACAGAATATTCATAGGTTCCAATAAAACGGTTTACCACAGCATTCCCCACAATTACCCACAATTACCCATTGCTTTAAGAATATACCATTCCACCAGAAGAAATCAAGTTTAATTTCATAAAAAAAAGAGATGATAAAACACGCAGATATGACGCGCGAATATCACCTTATTAGAGAAGTCAGAAGGAGGTTGAATCTTATCAGATACAAAAAGTGGGGAATTGTGGGAAACAACTCACCACTCCGACCGAAAATCCCCGCTAATCAGAAAGAGAATCAGGGGTGGATTTCACAGAACGGATCTGCAGAGAGAGGGAATCCCGCCCTTTGAGTACAAAGCAGGTCTCGAGATATGTACGAATTCCCTTTTTGGATGTTTCCGAAAAGCCGTAGGGCTCCCGGGGGATATTCCTGAGAGAGCAGTCAAAAACTCCATTGCCGTTTGAATCCTGAAATGCAAAGAGCGCGTAGGTTTGGCCCAGACTGAGATCACGAAAAACACCGCTCACGGAACCGTCCGACCGGCCGGTTGAATCGATACTGACACGCTTTACGGCACGATCGGGATTGAGAAACCCCTGCATATCTGAAAAAAGGCAGACATGCAACGGTCCACGCTTCCACTGAACACCGTGAATGGTAATCTGCAGATCTGCAGCATGCAGACAATACACGGCAAAGAAAGCTATAAGCATACTCCGGTACATTATTTCCCCCGGGAAAGATAAATTCTCGTTGCACCGCTTCCACCTTCACCGCCGGAAGCATATTTATAATCATCCACCCGGTGAGAAAGGTCGCGGCGAATCAGAGCGCGAATATGCTCACGTACAGCTCCGCCTCTCGCTCCGCCGTGATTCCCCCGACCGTGAATGACCAGAAGTTGGGTTACCCCACGGGAAAAAGCTTCATCAAAGGCCTTGCGTACAGCGGCATCGGCCTCATCCACCGTCATTCCGTGCAGATCAATCCGCTGTTCCATTGCTTTCCCCCGATGATACACCGCATTTTTTCGCGATGCTGCCGCGGACCCTTCAGAACAAAACTCCTCTTTGCCGGCACCGAAAAAACCATGTTCCTCGATGTACGAAAGAATATACGCCTGCTCCGGCGTCAGGGAATCATCATCGTCAAAGGGATCAAAAGATGCATTCCCCGATGAATCCCGTGCTGAATCATTACGTTGTACAGGGGCATCTTTTTTAACAGTCCCCTCCTCACTCTGATCTGCAGCATCATTGGGGGCTGATTCTTCAAACGCCGGGCTGTCCTTATCGACCACTCCATGCGCCGAAACATGTGCAAGAATTGCGTCCCTGCCGGAGAGCTTTTCTTCGCAGCATTCCATCTCACGGGAGGTATCCGGATGCACTGCATTCTCACAGGCAGTGGAATCCATTGTCTTCTGTTTCAGGTTTTTAAAAAACTCTTTCAGAGTCACGTTGCACGTCCCGTTACTGCCGGCAGAATGGTCTCCTTCCAGGAAGAGAAGGTTCCGTCCAGAATGTGCCGCCGCGCTTCTTTTGCCAGGTTCACATAAAAATGAACATTATGCAGAGACAGCAGGCGCAGGGCCAAAACCTCTCCCGCCTTGTACAGATGGCGCAGATAAGCCCGGCTGAAATGACGACAGGTGTAGCAGGAACATGCCGGATCAACGGGGCGGTCAAAGGTGTAGCGATGAACACTGTTCTTGATATTCAGGCGCCCGCGCCAGGTGAAGAGGGAGCTGTTGCGTGCATTTCTGGTCGGCATAACACAATCAAACATATCAACACCGCGACTGATTGCTTCTATGATATTTTCAGGCTTTCCCACTCCCATGAGATACCGCGGTTTGTTTTCCGGCAAAAGAGACGCTGTATACTCCGCTGTTTCATAGAGTTGCCGGGTTGACTCCCCCACTGCAAGCCCACCGATGGCATAGCCGGGGAAATCCATACGGATAAGCTCCCGGGCACAGTGGCGACGCAGATCCCGATGAACCCCTCCCTGGACAATGCCGAAGAGCGCCTGCTCGTATCCAAAATGAAACGGCAGAGAGCGATGGGCCTTCTGGGAACGTTGCGCCCACCGCAGGGTACGGTCCACAGCTGCAGCAATGGAAGCGCGATCACCATCAGAGGGAGGACACTCATCAAAAGCCATAATAATGTCAGCACCGAGGTTATGCTCGATCTCCATAACTCGTTCGGGCGAAAAAAAATGGCGGGATCCATCCAGATGAGACTGAAATTCCACACCATCTTCAGAAATACGGGAAATATCCTTCAGGGAAAAAACCTGAAAACCGCCGGAATCGGTGAGAATGGGATGATTCCACTGCTCAAATCGGTGCAGACCGCCGGCCATCTTTATATCCTCACTGGTGGGACGAAGATGAAGATGATACGTATTGGCAAGGATTATATCGGCACCAAGATCCTCCAACTCATGGGGAGACAGGGTCTTGACTGTAGCCTGCGTGCCGACAGGCATAAAAACGGGGGTTTCAACAGCGCCATGGGCAGTGGTAAAGACGCCCGCCCGGGCGGCCCCATCCTTTTTCTGCAGGGTATAATCGAAATTCTTTTTCAAGCTTACGTCCATTTAACCAGATTGTAAAACTCATTAAATATACGTTTTGAACCGGATACAATGCCCATCGAATTCAGAGAGACCGGGCTGCCGTCAATATCAGTGACGCTCCCGCCGGCCTCTTCCACCAGCAGTATCCCCGCTGCATAATCCCAGGGATGCAGCTCGTATTCAAAGAATCCGTCAAATCGTCCGGCAGCAACCCAGCTCAGATCCAGGGCGGCACTGCCCGTTCTGCGTATTCCCCGGACACCGTTCTCAAAAACCCGTTCCATAGCTTTCAGTGTTCGGCGCATCATCGCACCCCGATCATAGTAAAAACCGGTGCAGATAAGAGATTCGCCCAGGCTTTTGCGGCGGGACACAGTAATGGGAGCGCCGTTTAAAAAAGCCCCCTTACCGCGTTGGGCAACAAACAGCTCACGCCGAACTGGGTCATACACGCCGCCGCATTGCACCCGGCCGTCTTCTGCGTAAGCGACAGAAATACTGAAATGGGGCATACCGCAGGAAAAATTATTGGTTCCATCCAGGGGGTCCACCACCCAAAGAGATTTGCTATTCACATCAGGAAACTCACGGGACTCCTCGCCAAGAAAAGCATGATCCGGGAAACGGTCTTTCACGGCAGCCCGAATCATCTTCTGAGAAAGCAGATCGGCCTCGGTTACAGTATTTTCAGCGCCGCTTTTATGGTGCACTTCAGAAACACCAAAGTGACTTCGCACCATATCGCCGCTTCGAAGAAGTATATCAGAAATAAAATTGCGCATTAATCATCTCCGGAAAATAAAAAAAGGGAACAGCCGTAACTGTTCCCCACATACATTTTCTACTATCGCCGTCCGTAAACGATCTTCTGTTCTTTCTTCTGCTCCGGTTTTTTCTTTTCTGCTGCAGACTCTGCAGGTTTTTCAGATACCGGTGCAGGTGTAGGCTCTGCTTTCGGAACAGGCTTCTGTGAAACCTTTTTTTCCGGAGCAGGGCGCTCAGAACGCGTCTCTTTACGCGGAGCAGAGCTCTCTTTCCTCTCGACAGGAGGCTGTGAAGAAGCGGCCTTTGAAACGGAATCGTTTTTCGGGGCATTATTCTTTACACGGGTATCCTTCTTCGGAGCAGACTCTTTAGGAGAATTATCCTTCGGTGCTGCTGTGGATACGGGCTTTCCTGTCTTTTGAGGCGAAGAACCACTCTGACGCATATCTTTTTTACCGCTGTCAGTACGGCGACGCGGCGTAGAGCCTTGTTTCCTCTCATTGAACTTGGTATTAACAGAGGGATCTTTTTTGAGCTGCTTATTGATATCCCGAAGTGACTTTTCAGGAGAGCTCACTCTGTTCTGGCCGCTGTTCTTTTTCTGCGGCCGGTTGTTATTCCTGTTGTTGGAATTGGAAGACCCCTTCTGTTGGTTGCCGTTCCCGGCATTATTGCTTTTTCCGCTTTTTTTGTTATTACCGCTATTCTGGCGGGGATTTTTTCCACCGCGACCTCGCGAATCACGCCCGTTGCGTTTATCGGAATTATTCCCGTTTCTGTTTCCGGAATTTTTATTATTACGGTTTTCATTATTCCGGTTGGGTCGCTGACTGCCTGATTTTTTTCGTGAAGACTGTAACTCTTCAAGAGCATTTTCAACGCGCGATATTTTCAAGACAATAACAATCTGCAGGATTGCAATTAAAAGGGCTGCTACTAAAGCATAGGTTTCCATAAATACATTCTCCATTACCTTTTCTTAAGGCCTCCGTTGCAAAAACCGGCGAATAGAGGGGAGGCACATACTATGAGCACATAGCATTAAGATATTTCTTACATCTGCACCATCTAATCATAATGTTTTGAGTTGTCGGCAGATAACTAAACCGGTCCTAGGTACTTTTCAGATTTTTCAAAGATCTACAGCTTCAGACTGTCAAGATTTTCTGAATCTTTTTCAACCTCCTGAATATTATCCAGGGTTGATTCGATGGATTGAAGCTTTTCAGAAACAATTATCAGCTTACTCCAGACATAAAAAAGGATAAGCATGAAATAGAAGAGTATCAGGATCCAGAACCAACGAACATAATCTTCCATGACGCCCTTCTCATCTGAAAAGCAATTCAATCTGAAAATACTATTTTACACATTCGAAAAGGAGACAATTTCTGTAATCTCAGAAATTGGTACTTGTTTCCCGGGTATTGTAAAACTTATCTATAACAGAAATCGTTTCTTCAACACTGTCGGTGATATGAATCAGCTCCGGATCATCTTCGCTGATATAGCCGCGCCCAAGCATTGCATCCCGAATCCAGTCCATCATGCCCGACCAATAATCGCTGCCCATGAGAACAAGGGGAAGCTGCGGCGTTTTCTGTGTCTGGATCAGAGTTAAGGTTTCAAACATTTCATCCAGCGTACCGTACCCGCCGGGCATAATCACAACCGCAGCTGCATAGCGCAGAAACATCACCTTACGGACAAAGAAGTACCGAAAATGCATTTCGATATTCTGAAACGCATTCGGCGTCTGCTCAAAGGGAAGCTCAATATTAAGACCGACCGAATCACCGCCTCCTTCTTTTGCCCCTTTGTTGGCCGCTTCCATGATTCCCGGACCGCCGCCGGTGATAACACCGTACCCATGTTCCGCAATGCTGCGGGATAGGTCAACCGCCATTTTGTAATATGTTTCGTCTGTTTTGGTTCGCGCTGAGCCAAACACCGAAACACAGGGGCCAAGGCTTGACAGAGTTTCGATACCTGCAACAAATTCTGAAAAAATCCGAAACATTCTCCATGTTTCATCAGAGCTGTGATCCTGGGCTTTTGCAACCATATATCCTCCTGGTTAATATAACCTGTACATGGTACCATAAAAAAAGCAGTTTTACAATCTAAAAATACAATTTTCAGAAACTTAGGAGATCATTCACCCCCAGCTCTTTCCCGCCCGGAACGACCACGCCCATCCCCGCCAAAGAAGTGTATTTGCACACCTGAACGGAGAAACCCTATTGTAAATGGCAGCAGATAATGAGAGAACATATCCTTCAGGGAGAGATAGCCGAACTCAAGGTCACCCGCAACGGCATCACAGCACTTAACATAATCCCTGGATTTCACAAGACGCCTGAAGCTCCCGCGCCGGCTCGTAAAAACTGCCGGAACCATGGAAGAGTAGAAGCTCTCCGGCCGATTCCGTGAAAGGAGCAGAAAATCACCCGTAAGCGTGGTGTCCTCCATATCAGAGGACATGACTATATAAGCCTGTAAACTACTTCTCCTTCAGAGGTTCCTCCTCTGTTTCAAGAGCCTTTTCGTATCCATCAAAATTGCGTATCAGGCTCCCCAGACGGGACCAGCGAATTTTGATGGGAAGGAGATACAGCGGTACGTCCTCTTTGAGAGAAAAATAGATAATAAAGGCGCGGGCCTTAATGAAATTGCGGTTGAGATACCCCCAGAACCGTGAGTCTGAAGAGTTATCCCGATTATCACCCATCATGAAATAACAATCATTCTGAACAACATACTCTTCCACGGGCTCTCCGTCCATAAAGATTTTCTTGCGAATTGCAAGACTGTCCAGAGGGTTGCGGCGGTCAAAGGCCTGATGAATTCTGTCAAAGATAACGTGGTAATAAAACCAGTATACATGAGGATTCTGATCATAGGTCCGAAAGGCCTGCGGCGTAAAACGAAAATCCGCCACGAAGGAATACTCCCACCGCGGGTTACTCTCCATAAGGGCATTCCCGCGGGCCTGATCGACGCGACCGTTGACGGTAAAATCATAGGCATCGCGAACCTCTGCAGAGGGATTTTCCTGATGAATCAGGCGTTTATAGTAATAGAACTCACGCGCCGGAGCCTCATCAATGTGCAGGGTGTCACCTTTACGGGGAATATACAGGGGTTTATAGTTTTCAAGAAGGGTGTCATAGGAGCCGATAAAGCGAAATTCACCATTCTTTTTATACTGTGCTGAATCCGGGGCAATAAGTTCTACACCATTGACATACACATCGGTCTTTTCTATTGCGACCGTATCACCGGCAACAGCGACGCAGCGTTTGATGTAATCCTTCTTGTCCGGGCCGGGATATTTAAAAATAATAATATCCCCGCGTTTGGGATCGGTTATGCCGGGGAACTTCAGGTACGTAAAGGGAATAACCGGAGAACCGTACACAAATTTGAGTCCCAACAGGAAATCTCCGTCCAGCAAAGTACGCTCCATGGACTTGGAGGGAATGGTAAAGGCCTGAATGACATATATAATAAAGATAACCGCAGTGCCGAGAGCAGAGATCATCTCCTTGCTGAAGTTCAGAATCCCCTCTTTTTCGTTTCGGCGGCCGTTCCTGTCTCTTCCCATCAATTCTCCTCACTCAGCATATCCAGCTGTACAGTTCGTCCGTTTCCGCTGTAAAATATACTCTGCTCACCACCGGGGACGTAGAATTTTCCGGCGTTTTTTTCAAGAAGCTTTTGTAAAGAAAAAAAGATAGATACTTTTTTTATCTGACTGAAACCTTCCGCAAATCGCCGACGGGTACTCAAAGAGGGAAATGTCCCCGACATCAATCCACGAAGAAAGGTGTCATCAGGAAGAAAGGCATGCACACCACGCCCCGCGCGAACCCGTTCCAGATGATCATACTCCGCGGCTTCAACCCGTATAAAAGAACACAGATACTGAATATTCTTTTCGCAACCTTCACCAGTTCCGCCCCCGCCGGTTCCCGCACCGGAGGCGTGCGCCGAAGGTGGGGCATATCGAATAATGCGATATACGGAACTGACAGAAAGAGAAAAACGACGGGCAATTATTTCCGGCCGCACCCCCTGTGCAGCAAGCTCCCGTATATGCATATTCCGCTTGCTGCGTATTGACGGAGCAGGAGGGATACCGTACTTTCTGCGCATTTTATACACAGCCTGTCTGCTGATACCGTACAGCGCTGCAATGGCACTGTCGGTGCGATATTTCTTCTGCAAATGCTCAAGCTGTTTTTTCCCTATGCGGTTCACACAGCTTCCTCGGTCAGAATATGACGAGCGACAGAGGTAATACCGGAAATCTTGCGCAGGGTTCGTTTTAAATCGAGAAGAATGTCGGTGTTATGGACAGCAAGTGTAACCTCCGCGTGGGTATAGGACCCCTTGGTGGAAAAGGAAAGATGTGTTATATCCAGCTTAAACTGATCAAATACAGCGACAATATGCCGCAGTAATGCACGGTCATATTCGGCATTGATTTTTATTCGAACATACCGTTTTTCCCGTTTTTCTCCCTCATCCCAGCGAAGCCTGACTGCACGCATGGGATCTTTCTTAAAAAGCGAAGCCGTGGGGCAGTCACAGCGATGTACTGAGACTCCGCGTCCCCGGGTTACAAAGCCGACAATGGAGTCTCCGGGAATAGGGTGACAACATGAAGCAAAACGAATCATGGTGCTGTCAAAGCTGCCGATGGTAATACTGTCCTGCTCCCCGGAGGAATCAGCCCCCGTTTTTTCCAGGACTGCCCGGGTCTCACCGACACGATTACCAATATAATCAACGATCCGCCGTGAAAGATCGGAGCGTTGTGCAACCTGCTCAAACAGCTCCTCCTCATTTTTCAGGGAAAAGGTACGAAAAATATCCGGAAAAAAATCCGGCAGATCCCGATCCAGACGCAAACGCGAATACTCGCTGAAAAGGAGTTGCTTCCCTATGGAAACCCGGTCCCGACGCTCCACTTTGCGCAGCCAGCGCTTTATCTCTGAACGGGCGCGCGGTGTTTTTACATCATTGAGCCATTCAATATTCGGCTTGCGGTCAAAGGAATGCAGCACCTCCACCACGTCGCCGTTACGAATCTCCTTGTCCGGTTTTTCAATATGCCCGTTCACCTTTGCGCCAATGCAGTGCAGACCAATATCCGTATGAACAGCAAAGGCAAAATCGATAACCGTTGCACCCTTGGGAAGTACAATCTTTTCGTTTTTCGGTGTCTGCACAGTAATATCACGGTGTTTGATATCAATCTTGAAAAACTCATAAAACTCCGTGGAATCAGAAAGCTCCTTCTGCCACGACACAAGATTGCGCAGCCAGCGCAGGGCCGTACTGTCACCGATATTGCTGTCCTTGTACCGCCAATGCGCCGCCACTCCCTCTTCGGCACGATGATTCATCTCCCATGTTCGGATCTGAATCTCAATAATATTACCGCCCTTTCCGGCAACAGTGGTATGAATTGACTGATATCCGTTTGACTTGGGAGCGGCAATGTAATCCTTGAGTTTATACGGTACCGGTGTCCAGAGGGAGTGTACAACCCCGAGAATCTGATAACATTCAGCAGTAGTGCTGCAAACCACCCGCATGGCAAGAAGGTCAAAAATTTCGTTGAAGGGAACATTGCGGTTGATATTTTTTTTATAAATACTGTAATAGCTTTTGCTTCGGCCAAAAACCTCCGCTGTGATTCCGCTCTGTGCGATATCCGCATTGAGGCGGTCGCGAAATTCCTGAATGAGTTCTTTACGCCGTGTTTCACCGGCAGAAACCTTATCGACAATCTCCTGATATTTCACAGGATTATAATGCTTAAAGGAAAGATCTTCCAGTTCCGATTTCATCAGCCCCATTCCCAAACGCAGGGCAAGAGGAGCATAGATATCCAGGGTTTCCCGGGCAATGCGTTTCTTCTTTTCGGGGGACATGTAGTTTAAGGTGCGCAGATTATGGAGGCGATCGGCAAATTTGATAATGATAACGCGAATATCCTCAGCTGCATTCAGCAGAATCTTGCGATACGTCTCAACCTTCCGGAAATGGCGGTTTTCTTCATGCACCGACGTAAGCTTGGTAACACCGTCAACTATGCGGGCCACGGAATCACCGAACTCCGCGGCGATATCCTCTTTTGTGATCCGGGTATCCTCCACGGTGTCATGCAGCAGAGCACTGACAACCCCCGTTGTCCCCATGCCCTGTTCCGCGCAGATAATCGAAACCGATGCAGGATGACTGATATAGGGCTCACCGGATTTTCGATACTGCGCAGAATGTGCATTCCAGGCAAATATGTAGGCCTTACTCAACCGCTCCCGATCAAGATCCGCAGAAAGGGACAGTATTTTTTCAAGATAGGCGCTTCGCGATTCGTCCGGTTTGCCGTAATCAATATTCATGAGGCCCGACTAATCCGACAGTTTTGACTTTTCATTCTTCAGCTCTCCCAATTTGGACTCAACTTCCCCAAGGAGAAATTTCAGTTCCGCCGTTTTCTCAATGGCCGAAAGGATATCCTTTTCATCGCTCTTCAGATTGGTGATCTGAGCAGTGAGATCCTCCGAAAGAAGCTCAAGATTATTGTATTTCTTTTCCGCTTCGGAGATAACCTTTTCCTTATCATCAAGAACAGAAATCCGTTTTTCAATATCCCGAAGAAGGAGGTCTGCACTCTCCGTACTCTTCTTTACTTTCTCAACAAAAGCGGTCTTCTCGTCAATATATTCGATATCGGTGTCAATGCGGGAAATCATCCCCTTCAGTTTTTCAAGCTCTTCATTGGTCTGACTGATACGCTCAAAGCCTTCATCGATACTGGAAACGCGATATTCTATGTCACTCACCACGGTTTCCACAGAATCAATTTTCTTGTCCACGGCATCGATTCTGCTGGTACGCAGGGAGATCTGCTCCATTTCATGGCGGAGATCACCGAGAAGCCCCTGAACGCGGCTGACCCTTTCCTCTGCTTCGGTAATATCCTTTTTCTCCTTCTCAATCTTGCGAAACTGCTCCTGATGAATATCGAGCATATCTTCAAATTTCTTTTCACTGAGAGTAACCTTCCCGTCAAACTCACTGATCTGCTTCTGAAAATTATCCAGACCGCGCTCGGCATCCTTGGTGAGGGATTTAATGGAATTGCTCATCTCATTAATCTTTTCTTTCTCCGACTTGATTGCGCTCTTTTCTTTTTTAAGATTATTCAGCAGGTTCTGTGCTTCTATGGAATGCCCCGAAAGAGAGGCAACCTTCTGCTCAACTTTACTCACACTTTCCCGTTCACGGTCGATTGCCTGAATCTTCATATTAACGTCTCCGAGAAGATAGTTGAGCTGATCAAGGCGTTTTTCCGTTTTCTCAACCATACTCTGACGCTCAAGCTGTACCTCGATGCGGGAATCAATATCCTCAACCATAACATCAAGACTGTCAATCTTGCGCCCCACTTCGTCCACGGCGGCAGACTTTTCATTCAGCATTGATATACGATCCCGCACGGAATCCGATATAATCTGCAGCTCATCAAACCGTGCAGAAAGGGAGGAAAGCTCCTGCTCGCGCTCGGCCAGCTCCACAGCTTTTTTGTTCAGCTTGTCCTCTTTGCGTTCCAGTTCAAGACTGACCTCAAAGATATCATCCATCTTACCTTTAATACTGTCAAGCTCTTCGTCTTTTGCAAGGATCTGTTTCTTTTCACCCTGAAGTCCGGTGATTTTTTTATCGAGAAGATCAATCTTCGCTTCAACCCCGGTAAGATCCTCAATGCGTTTTTCGTATCGCTGCAGATTCGATTCAAGGGAGTTGATCCGATCACTGATTTCATCGTACACGGAGAGTTCGTTTTCCGTGTCTTTTATCCGCTGCTCAACTTTATCCAGATTCTTTTCGTATTCAATAATCCGATTACGGCTTTCATCGATCCGTTCTTTATGCTTAATAATCGTATCAGCCGTGGCCTTGGTGTTTTTTGCCACATCAAAGAGCTCGTGAATTTCACCCTTTACCTTATCTATCTCTTTGGTCTGCGTTGAAATGCGGGAGACCTTCTTGTCAAACTCTGCACGAATGACATCAATTTCGGATATTTTGCTGCGGGACTGCTCAAAAAAGCGCTTGAACTTTCGCACCTCTTCAATTGCTTCACGGCTGTCATAAAAAAGCGTATCCAGGCGGGAAATATTCTTGTCGATACTGGTGATCTTATCCTGTTTTTCCTCAAGATGTTTCAGGTCGCTTTCCAGTTTCCAGGTAAGAGTATTCAGCTGACCGTTCATCTCCGTGGCCTTTTCCACCACCACCTGCTGACGTTTCAGGCTTTTGATCTTCCCGTCAATATGCTCCACAAGGGCATTGAGCTTCTCGCTTTTTTCTCTGGTCAGGCGGTACTGTTCAACATCCTTTTTCAGGGACTCTACATCAGCCCTGAGTTTATCCGCTTCGCCGCGTCCTCCTGCCAGAACCCGCTCCAGTTCCTCCTCTTTACGGGTCAGCTGTTTGATACGCCCCATGTGTTCATCCAGACCCTGGGAGATACCTTCGTACTGCTCCACAAGGCCGCGAAACTCACGCAGAAGACCGTCAACCTGCTCATCACGGTCCCCGGCATTGCTCAGGGCCGATTCAAACCGGTCGATGGAATCGGTGAGCAGGGCCTCGCTGCGGGCAATTCCCGCAAGCTGCTGGGAAAGACCGTCCCGACGCTCCTCCAGACGGGCAACATCGGCACTGAGTTCCTCCACCTGCTCCCGGCTCTGACGAACCCCTTTCAGCTGCTCCCGGATCGTTTTAAGAGAAAGCATGATATCGTCTTTCTCCTCATTGAATCCGGCTAGATTTCTGCGCGCTTCTTCACTGTTGTTCAGATAATTATGCAGAGTATCTATAAGGGGAAGCAGTTCTTTACGTTCTTCAAGAAAGCGTTCGTAGAAGGATTCAAAGGTTTCGATCTCCTTTGCGAGGGCATCCGCCACAACTGCGGGATCTTTCATATTCTTTTTGAAAAAGTCTGAAAACATAGGGGGCTCTCCTGAATTATGGGCCGGAAATCTCTTTTATTATTTTCCAATTCTCACCGGTTTTATGCAATGACAATGTTTTTTTATTTACCGAGTTAAACAGATTGGAGCGATACCGCTGCCGAAAGATCAGATCCGCCGCCGTATCACCGGAAAGCGCCACCTCCACGGTGTCAAAGGTTATTTCGATACGGCTGTATCGTTCAAATGTCCGGGCTTTCCGTTTTTCCCATCGCTGCCAGTCATAGCCGGGGACGGAAAACGCCGCCGTATCGTAAAACTGTTTATACCTGCTCATATCCATGGATTCCCAGGCCCGGGCCCATCGCCGGGCAAAGGCCTGCAGATGCGTCTGCAGAGAATCCCGTTTCTGCGCCCTGCGCCGTTTTGCTTCACGCTGCTGCAAAACATGGTTTCGCTCCGCAATAACTGCTTTAAGATCCACAATTTCATTAAAATCCATTCCGCCGCGGTTGTGAATCACCACAGGAACCAGGCTGTCTCCGTTCAGAAGAGTATCCAGCTTTTCCAGGTTGAAATTATGCAGCTCCAGGCATCCCTTCGTCTGTACCGGCACCTGATCCGGGGAAGTTCCGTGAATCCATATTCCGCCTCCGGTCTTCCCGTTTTCCCGGTCATAGCGGTTGGGATAATTCAGAACAAAGGAAAAGGGACCGTAGATTTCATTGAGTCCCCGGCCGTCAATTTTATCAACAATAAAATAAATTCCTTCGGGAGTTTTGAGGTCACCTTCCCGCTCTTTGACCCCTCCCCGGGCTCCTGATGCAAAGGGAAATGTACGCTGATGCTTCCAGTAGAGGGAATCCCGCTCGAGAACATGGAGAACCTTGTCGTTTTTATCGGCCACAATAAGATGGCGAAAAGTTCCGTCACGACGCCTGAGACGCTGCGGTGCAATCTTTTTTTGCAGGTTCTGTGATTCCGCGACGGCCGTGTCAGCCCGGGACAGGGACGACGAACCTTCACCCTCCCGGGCGGAGCCCCGCCCTGAATCGGCGGACTGTGACACCGGAAAATGGGCGGCAGGACCCGCCACCGGCATCACCTGTCGCAAAACGGCGATTGTCACCACAAGCAGCAGAATTGCGACAACACCCCGAAAAAGAATCGGCCGAAGTACGGTTTTGTCTTCGTAAGCATGCTGTATCTGCCAGCGACTGAAACGTATCCGTATATTATTCTCGGTTTTCTTCAACCGCAGCAATGCACGTCGTATCAGTTTCTTCATCACACCCGGCACATTAAAGTTTTCGTGACAGTAATATAGTTTAAGCTATCCTTCAACGAAAGAACCAAGGGAGGGAAATACGGATCGAAGGGGGTCGTTGCCGATATTCAGGATCGTATCAGCATAGGGAGGTGCCAGACACCCTCCCAGGGAAATCCGGTGAGCCCGATGAAAAATACTGAGAAGATAGCGCAGTTCCGGAGTGTCCCCGTCGGTGCGAATCAGGACAACATCATAGGCATCAGGATGCTGCCCGGCGGGATTCTCCAGATAATGGGACAGGTCAACATCGGTAAGCCGGGACCCCGAACAGATATAACGGTGACCGAAAGCATTGCCGGAATACGCTGTTATCTCTCGATCAGCACCGCAATAGAGAAGATCCAGAGTAATATCTTTCCCAATACTGCGGATATTGGCGGTATCATCTTTGAGGGTCTGCAGGGTTGTTTCCGTACCGGCAAGAATGTACAGTATCCGACGACTCTCCGAAATGATCTGCGAAAAGCTGCGTTTTCCCTTTCGGTCTGACCGGAAAAGGCCGTCGACAAGGGAGACCAGCCGAAATCCGAGTAGTCTGCGCAGAAGCAAAAGCCGTTTCTTCATATCCGCCTTCTCTCTGATAAAGTTACAAAAAGTATTGGACAACGGGCAGATAGAAATATATACTATCCTTACTTTTTAATATACAATATTTTATCGTAGGTTCGTTAATGGGAAGAAACGCAGTTATTGCTCTCCGTACAGCAGAGATTCTTGCATATACAGTCCTTTTTATACTTTTGGTGTCCGGCCTTATCGCTCCCCCGAAGGTTTCCGCTCCTCTGCCGGCGTATCTCATTGCGGGAACTTCCGTACTGATTTTTGCAACCAATGTTCTGCTCTGCAGCCTCTTTCCCCGGGCGGGAGATTCCCTGCGGACAGTTATGATTTCCTTTCTGGGCATACTTCTTGGTGCTTCAACAGTAACCTATTCATGGAGCCCGGTGGATCCGTTCATAGGCACAGCAATCCTGCTGACGATTTTTACCGCATCCCGGGGAACAGCCCATACCTGGGTGGTCTCTCTTGTGATGGGTGTTTCTCTTCTGCGTAATTTCAGCTCCGGCCATATCCTTAATGGCGACCACGCAGGGCTCTACGTCATTGCCCTTGCCTGTACTGCATACCTTTCCTCCTTTCTCAGGCAGCGTTTTCAAAAAAACTCCTATGAATTCAGCAAAAAAGAGGAGGTTTTGAAAAGCCGAAAGACCCTTTCCGATGAGACCGAAGAGCTTATTCAAAAGGAGAAAGACGAAGATGAAGTCAGCCAGTCCCCGGAACTGAATATACAGAACAACACCGATCTCAAAGAACTTATGGCCAAGGAGATGGACTACGTCGTCTATTTTGTGGAACGCATTTTTCACCCCCATTCAACAATCGCCTTTATTTACGATACACAAACATCGGACAACCGCAAAGTACTGACCCTGTATTCAGCAAAATCAAGAAGCATGAACATCAACTATGAATGCCGTATTACGGAAGGCGACGGCATTATCGGTGAAGTAGCGAAAACGGGTGAAACATTCATCAGCGGAAATCTCACGCTCTACAACAAAGATATCGGGTATTATCGCGGAAACGAAGCCATTTCATTTCTTGTCGCCGTACCGATTATCTCGCGGACCGGCAGGCTGCTGGGGGTTCTTGCCGTTGACTTTATGGAAAAGAAAGTCTTTCGGGAGCATCATAAAGATGCGATTCACCGCTTTGCAAAAATAGCTGCAAGCCTGCTTACCAATATCCATCTGCGCCGCAAAGAACAGGAAAACGCCGCCCGCTTTCAGCTGTTCTACGATACATCCCGAAGCATATCCAATACAAATAACAACATCGAGATACTAAAGCATCTTCTTTCGGCAATTCGAAAAACCGGCGATATATTCCGCGCCTCTGCCGTTGCATATTTCCCCGACAGCAGTACCTGCCGTATCATTGCTGTCAACAGCGACAACCGTGAAATTGCCGCGGGGTTTACGTTCTCCGCCGGAGTATCCATCGTAACATCAACATTCCTCAAAGGTGCGATTGAATATGTTTCCGACTACAGCAAAATACGTGAAAACACACCGATTTACGCAAGCGGAGAAGATCTGAACCGCCAGATTCACTCAGTTCTCACAATCCCCTTTAAAGGGACCGGAGCAAATTACGAGATTGCCATTGTGGCAGAGAGCACTCAGCGGGGCCTTTTCAGCACCAAGAGCTACCGCGATAATATCAATACCCTGGTAAAAAACGGCAGTACGGCCTACGAAAAAGCCATTCTCTATCAGAAAATGCAGCTGCAGGCAACCACGGATGGACTGACAGGGCTTGTCAATCACCGCACCTTTCAGGAACATCTGCACGACCATATTCTGCGGTCGCACCGGTATAACCGCAATCTCTCTCTGCTACTCATGGATATCGACCATTTTAAGGATTTCAACGACACCTACGGGCACCAGGTCGGCGATCTGGTTCTCAAGGCTATTTCCCGCTGTCTGCAGAAAAGTGTTCGCTCCAGCGACCTTGTCGCACGTTACGGTGGTGAGGAATTTGTTGTTATTCTCCCGGAAACAGATGTAAAAAATGCGCATATGATGGCCGAACGGATTCGCATCAATATAGAAAAGGAAATTATTGAAACAGAGAATAAAAAACTGCACGTCACCGTCAGTATCGGTTTGGCAACACTCAATATCCATGCCGCAGCACAATCAAAGCTGATTGAAGCAGCTGACGGAGCGATGTATCATTCCAAAAAAGGCGGCAGAAACCGTGTTACCGTGTACAGCGAAGGAATGAGTCCGGAATGAGACATGATGAACGGTATGACATTCCCGTAAAAATCCACTATCGCAGCGAAGAAAACCCCGACAGCGTTGAAGGCACATTGATTAACGTATCCCGTACAGGCTTTGGCATAGAACTGCCCTGCCTGGAAGATGTCGGTGCAGAAGCTGAAGCACGCCTGATCCTTTCCGGCCGGGAATACTGCCTGAAAGGTGTTATCACCCGCTCGGAGATCAAAACCGGATCCACCTGTGAGGTGGGAATGCAGTTTTCCCACGCAAGCCGCAGGAGTTCTTCGAAGATGCTGGACCAGCTCCTGGATGTAAAACAATACCAGACAGATGTTCGCGAGATTGAAGGCAGACAACTATCCCTGGATGAGGCCGCCCGCCAGTGGGATCAGGAACGGCGGCGCGAAAAAAGGTAGGCCACTTCTCCCCTCTTGGTGAGAGGAATCACCGTATCACGATAAAATGCAGCTACAGTGTCGCCGCAAATTCTTCGCCGCAGGGACGGATCCGAGGGACGCTGAATCGTTTCGACCTTTTCTGCAATCCGTTCAATAATGCGGTCCTCAACACTCTGCCGTGTCAGCCGGGCAAGAACCTGTGAAGACTTACCTGTATCGATCAGTCGGTCATAGCCGCGCGGATCCTCACGGTATTTTGACTCAGCCACGTAAAACGCACCGAAATGGACCCGCCGGGCAACTGCCTGAAGGGCTGCAATATCAAGTTCCGCCGTCGTTCCGTATTCACCGTCATCTCCCGGTGCTGCGTGAGTACAGACAAAATCAATCCAGGCCCTGCGAATAGCCGGGCATACATTGACAGCATCGTAGGAGTCCAGGGGAAACGCAGAATTCTCATTTCGGCGCAAAGCAGCATCGGGACGGGGCAAATCACTAAAGAAGGGCCGCTCTTCGGCAACCCCGTAGCGACCGAGAACCGCATCGGTCTCTTCGGCAAAACGGAGTTTATAATCAAGGAGAGAATCCTCCCTGCTCCATCGGAATGAAAAGCGACCTGCCTCATAGACCGCACGGTTTTGTGCATACTGAAAGCGGTCAATCAGACGGAATATTATGGTCTCCTCCAGAGACTCAAGGCGCCGGGCGATATTCTTCAGATTAAATTCCATGGAATACCTCACAGAAAAAGAGGTAAAATATAATTCAGAGCACTCTGAAAAAGGTATTATTATCCCGGGAAATATACCGTTACGATTTAAGAAAAACCGTGGTATACCCTGCTGCGCGAACTTCGTCCTGGAGATTCTTCATGGTTTTCTCATCCGGAGCGTTCACCCCTTTGAGCGGATAGGAATAGCCCAGCTCCTGCCATTTATGTTCTCCCAGAGGATGATACGCCAAAAGATCCATTCGGTCCGGGGGATTGTCCAGGCCGGCACAAAACCGGCCCAGAGCTACAGCATCCCGGGGTGAATCACTCCATCCGGGAACGATCACGTAGCGTACCCAGAAAGGAACCCTGTTTCGGGAGAGATACCGGGCAAAATCCAGAGTCAGATGATTATCATGCCCCGTGAGAGCTTTATGCTTCTTCGCATCCATCTGTTTGATATCCAGAAGAACGAGATCAGTTTCAGCGAGAACTGCCCGGACAGAATCATTCAGAGGAAGGCAGCCGGACGTATCCAGGGCAGTATGGATTCCCGCTTCTCTGCAGGCGGCAAAGAGCTCACGCACAGCCCCGGCCTGGCAGAGAGGGTCACCTCCGCTGAGAGTCAGACCGCCGCCGGAGGTATCGTAGAAAACACGGTATTTTTTCAGTTCCTGTACAATTTCCTCCACGGTACTCTCTCTCCCCCCGCTCATGTCCCACATATCCCGATTATGACAGTAAAGGCACCGCATATGGCAGCCCTGCAGAAAAAGGACCGTACGCAGTCCCGGTCCGTCCAGGGTTCCCATGGTCTCAAGAGAGTGGTATCTCAATTTCATAATGCCTCAGTCTGCCAGCCCTGCAGTGAGGGCTGACAGTAAAAATAGTTAAATACTGCTGTGGAAAGTACGATTGATTACATCAAGCTGCTGCTCCCGGGTCAGCTTGATAAAATTCACGGCATAACCTGACACGCGAATGGTCAGCTGCGGGTACTGCTCCGGATGCTCCATTGCATCATACAGCATCTCACGGTCGATCACATTCACATTGATGTGATGGCCGTTCTGGATAAAATAGGAATCCAGCATGCTTATGAGATTTGTCCGCCGCTGCGCTTCATCCATTCCCAGGGATTTCGGTTCAATGGAAAAGGTATAGGAAATACCGTCCTGGGCATATTCGTAGGGAAGCTTGGCAACGGATGCCATGGATGCCACGGCCCCTTTTTCATCACGACCGTGCATGGGATTGGCACCGGGAGCAAAGGGTTCTCCCTCCTTGCGTCCGTCCGGCGTATTACCGGTCTTTTTTCCGTACACCACATTGGAAGTAATCGTCAGAATCGACATGGTGGGAATCGAATTACGATAGGTCTTATTCCTGCGAATTTTATCCATAAAGGTTTCCACAAGATCCGATGCAATAGTATCAACACGATCATCGTTGTTTCCAAACTTGGGATAATCACCTTCGATCTCATAGTCCACGGCATACCCCTCGGCATTGCGGATTGTTTTCACACGGGCATACTTGATAGCCGAAAGGGCATCGGCACAAACGGAAAGTCCCGCCACACCGCAGGCCATGGTTCGCACAACATCCTTATCATGCAGGGCCATCTGCAAAGACTCATAATTATACTTGTCGTGCATATAATGGATTATATTCAGGGCATTCACATAGAGATTACTGATCCATCCGAGGAAATAGTCGAATTTTTCAATCACCTCATCGTACTTCAGATACTCCGATTTAATCGGCTCAAACTGCGGGCCGACCTGAGTGCCCTTTATCTCATCCCGGCCCCCGTTGATGGAGTAGAGCAATGCCTTTGCGAGGTTGCAGCGGGCACCGAAAAACTGCATCTGCTTTCCGGTTTTCATGGCCGAGACACAGCAGGCGATGCTGTAGTCATCCCCCCAGTATGAACGCATTAAATCATCATTCTCATACTGAATGGAACTGGTATCAATGGAAACCCGTGCGGCAAAATCCTTAAAAGCAGCCGGAAGATTGCGTGACCAGAGCACCGTAAGATTCGGCTCCGGCGCCGGCCCCAGATTATAGAGGGTATTGAGAACCCGGTAAGATGTCTTTGTTACGAAAGAGCGCCCGTCAACCCCCATGCCGCCGACGCATTCCGTAACCCACGTGGGATCACCGGAAAAAAGCTCATTATACTCGGGAGTGCGCAAAAAGCGGACCAGACGAAGTTTCATAACAAAATGATCAATTATTTCCTGTGCCTCTTCTTCGGTAATTCTGCCGGCGGCAAGATCCCGTTCAAAAAAGATATCAAGGAAAGCGGAAACCCGTCCGAGACTCATGGCGGCCCCATCCTGTTCCTTAACCGCGGCCAGATACCCGAAATACGTCCATTGCACAGCTTCACGGGCCGTTTTGGCAGGCACAGATATGTCATAGCCGTATGTATCGGCCATGTTCTTAAGCTGGCGAAGGGCGTTAATCTGGCTGTCAATTTCCTCGCGGGCACGAATCACCGTCTCATCGAGACTGGCGGTTTTAACGGCACTCTTCTGCTGAATCCGGTCCTCAATAAGGCGATCCACCCCATAGAGAGCAACCCGGCGGTAATCACCGATGATCCGGCCCCGACTGTAACCGTCAGGTAAACCGGTGATAATACCTGCGCGACGGGCGGCCCGTATCTCCTCGGTGTAGGCAGAAAATACGCCGTCATTATGGCTTCTGCGGTATTTGGTGAAGGTTTCCTTAACGGCATCACTCAGCTCAAAGCCGTAAGCGGCACAGGCTTTTTCCACCATACGAACCCCGCCATAAGGCATAATCGCCCGTTTGAGCGGAGCATCGGTCTGCAGGCCGACAACAGCCTCCAGGTCGCGGTTGATGTATCCCGCTTTAAAGGCATCAACAGCGGCTGGAGTCTGCGTATCCACATCAAGGGTTCCGCCCGTTTCACTCTCCTTCTCCAGCAGATCACGCACAGTTGACCACAGTGTATTAGTGGCAGCCGTCGGCCCTGCAAGGAAGGCATCATCCCCGGTGTATTCACGATAATTTTTCTGAATAAAATCACGCACATCTATCCGTTCAAACCAGTGACCTCCGGTAAAGCCACTGTACCATGTATCAAAATCCTGAACAGTTGTTTTTTTCAGCATTGTAATCCTCCTTTATACTTTCAAAATAAACTGCCTTTGTTAGGTGTGTCAAACAGTTTCTGCAAAAAGAGTCCCCTCCAAAGAGGGGCTCTTCTGTCGGAAGACAGTCTGCAGAGTGCTCAGTACTCCGCAGACCGAAGGGGTTATTTGGTATAATACGCCGTGGTGTACAGCTCCCGCAGCTCCGCAAAGAGAGGATAGCGGGGATTTGCTCCGGTGCACTGATCATCAAAGGCATCCTCGGCAAGAGTTTCCACTGCACCGAGAAATTCCTTTTCATCGATACCGGCATCCTTGATGCACAGAGGAATATCTATCTGCTTCTTCAGATCATTAATCTTTGCAATCAACGCATCAACCAGGGCATCATCATCTTTTCCTGTCAGCTCAAGATACCGGGCAATGCGGGCATACCGTGCTTTCGCCTCAGGGCTTCTGTACTGGGAGAAGGTCCCCATCTTGGTCGGTGCATCACTGGCGTTGTACTTAATCACTTCGTTGATAAGCAGAGCATTGGCCAGACCGTGAGGAATCTTAAACCGTGCGCCGAGTTTATGCGCCATGGAGTGACAAATTCCCAGAAAGGCGTTGGAGAAAGCCATTCCCGCCATATTGGAGGCATGGTGAACCTTTTCGCGCGCTTCCATATCAGCACCACCGTTTTTGTAGGAACGGGGCAGATATTCAAAGAGAATACGAATTGCTTCCAGGGCAAGAGGGGACGTGAATTCCGTTGCCAGAGTACTCACATAGGCTTCCAGGGCATGAGTCAACGCATCAATCCCGGAGAAGGCCGTGAGAGCAGGCGGCATATCTTTCACCAGATCCGCATCGGCAATGGCCATGGTCGGCGTCAGCTCGTAATCAGCAATGGGGTACTTCTGTCCGGTCTTTTCATCGGTGATCACCGCAAAAGGGGTTACTTCGGAACCGGTTCCGCTGGTTGTGGCAATAGCCACCATATCGGCCTTTATACCCATTTTCGGAAATTTATACACCCGCTTGCGAATATCCATAAAGCGCATGGCCAGATCCTTGAAGTTGATCTCCGGATGCTCATAGAGAAGCCACATAATTTTTGCCGCATCCATGGGAGAACCCCCGCCGATGGCAATAATTACATCCGCATCAAAGGCAGTGAGCTTCTCCGCCCCATCCATGGCCGTGGCAAGAGTGGGATCCGGGGCAACGTCACTGTAGACTTCGTAGGTAATTCCCATGGAACGCAGCTTCTCAAGAAGGCTGTCGCAGTAGCCATTTTCATGAAGAAAGCGGTCCGTAACAACAAAGGCCTTTTTCTTATCCGCAAGATCGTCAAGGGCAACGTTGAGCGCGCCGCGTTTAAAGTAAACTTTTTCAGGCACCCGAAACCAGAGCATATTTTCCTTCCTTACGGCTACAGTTTTTACATTAATAAGATGTTTGGGCCCGACATTGTCGCTGATGGAGTTACCTCCCCAGCTTCCGCACCCCAGGGTCATGGAGGGAGCAAGGCTGAAATTAAAGATATCGCCGATTGCCCCGTGACTTGCCGGAGTATTCACCAAAGTCCGGCCGGTCTTCATCATCTCACTGAACTGTGTAATGCGCTCGCGGTTTTCGTCGGCAGTATACAGAGAGCTGGTATGCCCCAGACCGCCCAGTTCAACCAGATTATACGCATTTTTCAGGGCTGTATCAAAATCCTTTGCCCGGTACAGAGCCAGCACAGGAGACAGTTTTTCATGGGCAAAGGGATCCTTTTTATCAAAGGCGGCCACTTCGCCGATGAGAACCTTTGTCTGCGGCGCAACTGTTATACCGGCAAGTTCTGCAATTTTCGCTGCCGGCTGTCCAACTATTTTGGCATTCAGTTTTCCGTCAACAAAGATTGTCTTACGCACCTTATCCGCTTCATCGGCAGTAAGAACATGGGCACCCTGACTGATAAACTGAGCACGGACACGGTCATAAACCGCGTCAACAGCGGTAACGGACTGCTCCGAGGCACAAATAACACCGTTATCAAAGGTTTTACTCATGAGCACAGAGCTCACGGCCATGCGAACATCCGCCGTCTCATCAATAATAACCGGTGTATTCCCCGCACCGACACCGAGGGCTGGCTTTCCGCTGGAGTAGGCCGCCTTAACCATACCCGGCCCGCCGGTTGCAAGAATTGCCGCAATATCGCCGTGCTGCATCAGGTGGTTGGAGGCCTCAATAGAGGGCTCTTCAATCCAGTCGATGATACCTGCAGGAGCACCGGCGGCAACCGCTGCATCACGCACAACCCGTGCAGCATCGATGGTGGATTTCTTTGCCCGGGGATGCGGAGAAAAAAGTATCCCGTTCCGCGTCTTAAGGGCAATCAGAGATTTAAAAATTGCCGTGGATGTGGGGTTGGTTGTAGGCACAATCCCCGCAAGAACGCCAAGAGGCTCTGCGACCTTCACAATGCCTGCTGCATCGTCCCGTTCAATTTCATCACAGGTTTTGAGATCACGGAACTTATTATACACCATTTCAGAGGCAAAATGATTCTTGATAACCTTGTCTTCGACAATTCCCATCCCCGTTTCCCGGGCTGCTTCTTTTGCAAGGCGAATACGTTCATGGTTTGCCGCCATGGCCGCCTCGAAAAAGATACGATCAACCTGGTCCTGGGTAAAAGACGCAAAGGCTTCCTGCGCCTTCTTCACCTGCGTAATTTTTTTATCCAGATCCTTGATCCGGGCATCGGTTTTCTTTTTTTCTGCTACAGCCATATCACCCTCCTTATTTCAGTGATATAATTCACAGGGTTGTTTTAAAGCATTTTTAAAACCCCTGAATTTCGTTTCTCATTGGTAATATATACAATCGCACTTTATTTCACAATAAATTTTATCATTTTTGGTGATTTTTTTCACAGTTCGTGTAAACAGGCCTTCCCACTGAACCTTTTCCTGCTTTAATTTGCCATTGGAATGTGTGTCAACTGCTTATTGTGAAATCAATATCAAATCACAAAGGTATCGCACATTCCTGCATACTCAGACAGAGGGTAGGAAGAGCCTGAAACGTTTTCAATAAATCATAACTTTTGTTGCCTAATATTTAAGATATGATATAATTATGAAGCTACTATAAAAGTACTGTATAACAATTATCCGGGAGGCAGTCATGGTGACAATGCTTCGAAAAACCACCGTTCTGTTTTTCCTTTTCGTGTTTACCGCTTTTTCTTCGATGGAGGAAAAGCAAGGGCTTGACCTTTCCAATCTTTTACAGATCACCCTGAAAACGGGTTCGTTTCTGGAACTCGATCTGAAAAACTCTCCGGTCTCCATCAATGTTATTGACCGTTCGGACATCACAATCACCAATACCAGCAGACTTGGCGAAATACTTGAGGTATACGTCCCGGGTTTTCAGATTATGGAAAACAAATGGGTCGGAGAAATTTGGGGAATGCGCGGCGTTGCGTCAGATATTAATAATAAGTTCATTCTTATGATTAACGGCAATAAGATGAATGCCCAGTCCCGTGACGGCACAATCTCTGAGATGTACTCGTATATAGGTGAAGATGTAAATCGAATAGAAGTACTACGTGGCCCCGCCGGTCTTGTATACGGTTCCGGGCAATTGCAGGGATCATAAACATCGTAACAGAAATGCCCTCAGATGCAATCGAAGTTGACGGAGCAGAAAACGGCCTGCTCAGCTACAGCAACAGT
>JBNJDQ010000001.1:0-75603 GCA_051745065.1 Fibrobacterota bacterium | reverse complement strand
CCCCGTTCCGGCGGGATTTTTGAGGTCCCGGGTGAAATCGGTCACCCATTTGATTCCTCCCGTGGTGTCCGTGCTTGCGGACATTCCCGAATGGGAGTTGTCATCAAAACCAAGGCTGATAAACATGGGGACTTCCTCCGGGGAAAGTCCGCCCGGGGGTGTTTGCAGAGGTTCCTGCCCTGCTGTCAGGGACAGGCCGAGAAAAACAGAGACCTTTGCTATGACCTTTTTCATACTGTCGCTCCTGAAATAATGGCACCCCTCCGTATGGAAAAGATAGCACAGGATGCCCATAATTTCAGAAATAAATCAGGTATTCTGCAGGTATTTTTACATTTTCTTCTTGAAATATCATCCTGATCAGGATACACTCTCAGAGGAAACACATCTATTCAAACGGAGGACGGTATGGAATTGCTCGCACCACTTCTATTTATTCTCTTTTTCGGATTATTTGCGCGGGATATGTCCCTGCATAAGTCCCGCCATGGATCGCGCAAGCGCCGCCGCTACTGAGATCGCCGTGCTCTGACCGCTGTGGCAAGATCACGCAAAAGCTTTGCAGTATCATTAAAACCGAGGCAGGCATCAGTAATGCTCTGGCCGTAGGTAAGGTTCTGCGGGGATGTCAGCTTCTGGTTACCCTCGGTCAGATGGCTTTCCACCATGACACCGGCAATGGTTTCTTCGCCGGCATGGATCTGGGCGGCCACATCCCGGGCAACATCGGCCTGACGGCGGAAATCCTTATTGCTGTTTGAGTGGCTGAAATCGATCATCACCCGCGGTGGTAATCCTTTTTCCCTGAGCTGTGCGGCAATTTCCTGTACATGTGTGCTGCTGTAATTCGGCTCTTTTCCCCCGCGCAGAATAACATGGCAGTCGGTATTTCCCGTGGTGGAAACAATGGCGGAGTGTCCGAACTTTGTAACCGAAAGAAAGTGATGTGCAGCCTGAGCGGATCGAATGGCGTCCAGGGCAATTCTGACGGTTCCATCGGTGCCGTTTTTAAAACCAACGGGACAGGAAAGCCCCGAGGCCAGTTCCCGATGCACCTGTGACTCCGTTGTACGCGCGCCGATAGCTCCCCAGCTGATTAGGTCAGCATTGTACTGCGGGGTGATCATGTCGAGAAACTCACCGGCACAGGGCATGCCGGCATCGTTGAGATCCAGCAGAAGTTTGCGGCTCATGCGCAGACCGTCGTTGATACGGAAGCTGTTATCCAGATACGGGTCGTTGATCAGGCCTTTCCAGCCGACCGATGTACGCGGCTTTTCGAAATAGACCCGCATGACAATCTCAAGGTCCTGTGAGAGTTCCCGCCGCAGATCCAGCAGTTTGCGGCCGTATTCCATGGCTGCCTGTGGATCGTGGATTGAGCAGGGGCCGACAATGGCAATAACCCGGTCATCATCCCCGCGCAGAATCTTCTGAATGATTCGGCGCGTATTAAATACTGTTGCGCCGGCAGCCTCGGTTTCGGGATACTTTTCCAGAAGGGCGATGGGCGGGAGCAGTTCTTTTATTTCGGCGATATGTACGTCGTCTGTTGTGTAAAGCATGGCCGGTCCTTTCAGTCAGTTGAAAGGGCAAAATATATTACTCTCCCCGGTTCTGTACACATCTGAACGCGTGAGCAGCGGTATTTCTCATATACCGGTAACATAACCCTCACAGCAGCACCTGTGAAGAGTGTAGTGTGTTTCTGAATATGGCATATTCTGTGGGCGCGTACGTATGCGTCATGCTATGAACGTTTCCGCTTTCAGCGGGCGGCCAAAACCTCCTTCCCCTTCACGTCCTGCGGCAGTGGCTTTTCCCGTCGCACGCGCCGCTCATCACTCACGCCGCAGTGTGTTCAGGCTCAGGGTATTTTTGGCACGCTTCCATCGCGGCGGAGGCACGTTCTTTGCTTCGCTCCCGCTCTGTAAGCAGGCCAACGGCGAAGCTGAGTGGTGCAACGGCGGGCGATGAATCCGTACCGGAACATCCGGAAAATCTCCCTGCACGAAAAAGAGCAGAATCGGGAATGAATATTTGTACTGAAAAATGTCGCGACTTCATCCGTCGTGTGCGTATATTGCGGGTATATCTGAAAAAGCGGTTTTATGATGAAAGGAGAAATGTATGAACTACAGCGTTGGACAGGCGGGGCGCGTTGTAACGGCGCGTCTTGAAGAAGGGGACGGTGTGTATGAATCGATTAAAAAACTGTGTGGCAACGAGAAAATTTCCCGGGCGGTCTTCTGGATTATCGGCGGCAGTCAGAATGTTTCCATGGTGACCGGGCCCAAAGATCCCGCCGCCCGGCCTCTGCACGCCTGTGTGCAGAAGCGGGCGGGGATCAGCGAGCTCCTCGGCACGGGGACGGTTTTTCCCGATGAAGACGGTGTTCCATCCGTGCACATGCACGCCTCTCTGGGGAATCAAACCAGTACCGCAACGGGATGCCCGCGGATCTCCCTGGACTGCTGGCTGATCAATGAACTGATTCTCATGGAGCTGACTGACAGCGCGGGGCATCGTGAGCGTACTTCTTCGGGGTATCATCTGCTGACACTTCCCGATACTCAATAGGGCGTGGGGCTCAAAAACGACGGAAGCGGAGTGTTCCCAGGGCAGCGGCTGCGGCGGCAATAAGGGTGAGCCCTGCTGCACCGCGGGCAATGGCGGCAAGGGTGACGCCTCTGTCCAGAAAAGCTCCCATGAGAAAGGGGCTCACGGCGGTGCTGAAGATCAGAGCGGAGCTGACCACACTGCGAATTGCTCCGAGATGTCGCGTGCCGTAGCGTTCCGCCAGAAGAGCGGACTTGAGATTGCTGCCCAGACCGGTGGTGAGCCCGGCGGCGGCAAAGAATATCCAGCTTGTCTGCGGTGAGGTGCCGGACGCCAGGAACCACAGGCCCGCAGCCATGGGAAGAATATGAAAGGGAAAGAGGGATACGCCGCTGAAGCGGTCAACCAGAGGTCCCGCACCGAAGGCACCGGCAGCGCGAAAGAGTGCAAAGAAGGTAAAGCCCGTAGCCAGAAGGGAGGGGTTCCATTGATGGATACTGCTGAGGGCGTCGTTATGGAAAAAGAGGGCGGTATTGACAAAGGGAGCGATAACCGCTGCAGGGAGAATTGTCCAGAGATAGGGCTCACGCAGGGCTTCACCGCGGGTACTGTGGAGAGTCACTTCCTGTTCGCCGACAGCCCGGGCCTCCGGAGAGGCGATGGCGGGAACCCGGCGGTACAGAAGAAGCACTGCCGGAAAATAGACCGCAGAAAGAATAAGAATCATGCCGCCGTAGCCGCTGCGCCAGGTGCCGGCGGAAATCAGGGCGGCTGCCAGCCAGGGGAGCGTTGCTTCGGAAAGGGGGTAGCCCATGTTGCAGATACTCAATGCTTTTCCGCGGTTGGTCGTAAAAAAGCGCCCCATCAGGGTGTGGGCGATATGAGTCATCATTCCCTGTCCGGAGAATCGAAGAAGAAACAGGGCCGGCACCAGCATGAAGACGGAATCGCTCAGGACCGCCAGAAGGGAACCGCCCAGAAGAACAGCACCGTTCAGCAGGCTGATACGGTTCATGGGTTTTCGATCAATCCACGGTCCGGCCAGGGGCGTCACCGCGGCACTTGTAAGGGTGGCAATCAGATAGAGTGAGCTGAAAAGAGCCCGGGAATAGCCTGTACTGTCCATTAGATAGGGCACAAAGAGACTGATAAAAAAGGTCTGTCCGTACCCGGAGAAAAATGTATGACTGAAACCGAGGGCCAGGGCGGCGGGGTTTTTCTGAATAAATCGTCTCAGACCGGTCATAACTGCTCCTTCTGTCCTGCATTGCGGGAGTGCAAATATAGCACAGGGAGGCGCGGACTGCAAGGGGTGTTGTTCATCTACCGGGGTAAAAGGACCGCCCGGCAGGGAGCGCCGTCACCGCCTCTGATCTTCAGGGGAAGGGCGGAAAGGAAATACTCGCCCCGGGGGACTTCTGAAAGATCGATACTTTCCAGAATGATGATCCCCGCATTCAGAAGGGTGGTATGGACCGGTGCGTGCGGCAAAGCATCCGGGGATTCCACGGAAAGGTAGTCGATTCCCGCAAGGCAGACGTCCCGGTCCCGAAGAAGGCGTGCAGCGGATACGTCAAGGGCGGTAAAGGTGTGTCTGAATGCACCTTCTGCGCCGATAAACCCGGAGTTATCTGTTTTAATCAGCAAACGTTCAATTGTATCAGGCAGGCGGGGAGCCAGGTTTTCTGCTGTAATTACGGGGGCGGAAACCTCCACCACGGAACAGGGACCGCAGAAGAGTGCCGGATCCAGTTGGTCCACGGTTTGACCGCTGTCGAGGAAGTGGTACGGTGCATCGATATGGGTGCCCGCATGGCTGCCCATGGTGATGGTGCTGACATTGCAGGGATCTCCTGCGCCAATTGCGGCGGCGGGGGAAATCTCCACGGCGGGATCGCCGGGCCAGATCGTCATAGCGGGACTGATGGTGCGGGAAATATCATAGATCATGGTTGATTCCTTTCAGAATCCGGGTGAGAAGAACTTCCGGGGTGGTGTCTGCAGTGTACGTGAGGACATTTTCTGCAGGCAGGGGCGGTTCCAGGGTATCGAACTGAGAATCGATCAGGGAGGGATCAAAAAAATGTGAGCGCTGTGCAAGACGGCGGGTGGCTTCGGCGCGGCTGAGGGTAAGAAAGAGTATGGTGAGGCCGGGTAACTCCCGGTGCAGATACGTGCGATACCGGCGTTTCAGGGCGGAACAGGTGCAAACTGCTCCTGCGGCGGTGCAGGTATGCAGTTTCCGGACCAGAGCCTCCAGCCAGGGGCGGCGGTCTTCGTCCGTCAGGGGAATGCCCGCAGACATTTTACGAATATTTTTCCGCGGGTGCCAGTTATCTCCCTCGACGAAGGGCAGGGAAAGGGTGTGGGAAAGCATCTTTCCCAGAGTTGATTTGCCAGCGCCGGCCGGGCCGCTCATGAGATAAATCATGAATACCTCCGACAGTCAAAATATATCTCTTCATCCCTGTAGCGCCATCATGCATGGATTCTGCCGTATTTTGTAAACATCCCTTTGCTGCAACGGAAGTCCCATGGGGATATCACGGGTGTTTCTGACACTGCTCCTGATTGTTACACCCCTTTCGGCTGAATCGATCAGCACGGAAGATGTTCTTTCACGCCGGGATTACAGGCCGGGGGACACCCTGGAGCGTTCTGAACAGTATTCAGTCACGGGCGGTGTTGTTTTTCCAGAACTTTGTTACCGGGTTTTGGGTATCCTCCCAGATGCGGCCGGCTGCCTCCATGCGCCAGCAATGCAGCAGCTGACTGCGGATCGCGCCGTGGCGGTGCCCGCCGTATTTAAGGTCTCCGACCAGAGGTGCCCCGAGAGAGGCAAAGGCCGCCCGTATCTGATGGGACCGTCCGGTCAGCAGTTCAACCTCACAGAATGAGAGCCCTTCTTTCTGATGCAGTACACGATAGCGTGTGTGTACCACCCTGCCGTCACTCCCGTCGGGCGAAACAAGGCGCACGCGATTATTTCGGTGATCCTTTATCTGTCTGCCCCGAACCTCCCCCTTTTCAGGAAGATTTATGCCTTCGGCAACGGCGCAGTACCATTTGCGGATCTTTCCCGTGCGCATGGCTTCGTTCAGCTGCTTCAGAGCGGGATACGTCTTGCCGATCAGGATGATACCGCCGGTGTTACGGTCCAGGCGGTTGATCGGTGCCGGTGCAAAGGTTTGCGTAATGCAGTCGCGCAGATACCAGTTGATCTGAGCTGTCAGAGCCGAGCTGTCCTGAGGTTGGTCGGGATGGACGAGTTGTCCCGCAGGCTTGGAAACAGCAAGAATCTCCGTGTCCTCCGAAAGAATGCTCAGGGGGGAGCGGTTTTCCGGGCGGGCATTGCTGCGGCGCAGATGGGTAATGACTTCCGGCGCCAGGCGGATTGTTACAATGTCTCCCTGGTTGATCCGATCTGAGGGATCTGCTTTTGCCCCGTTACGTCGAATGATCTTTTTGCGCAGAAGCCGGTGAATATTTCCTTTTGAAGAGGCGGACAGGTATTTACAGAGAAACCGGTCCATGCGCTGCTGTGCCTGTGAACGGTCAATGCGAATCTCCTCGGCCATTTTCTTTCCCCTTTGCTGTATCCTTATATATCTTTACTTCGAACGGAGCATAAAAATATATGAAGACCCTGCAGATAAAAAAACTCAGTATCAGCTTTCCCCATGCCGGCGGTCGTCTCCGGGCGGTGGATAAGCTTTCTCTGACGGTTCACCCCGGTGAGATACACTGTCTTGTGGGTGAATCCGGATGCGGAAAATCCGTTACCTCCCTGGGTGTCCTTTCCTTAATTGAGCCGCCCGGCCGTATTGACGGTGGGGAGATTCTCTTTCAGGGAGAAAATCTTCTGCACCTGAGCGCCGGGCAAATGCGCCGGGTGCGCGGCGGACGTATCAGCATGATCTTTCAGGATCCCATGAACTCCCTCAATCCCGTTTATACCTGCGGTGATCAGGTGGCGGAAGTGCTCCAGCTGCATCGGGGAATGCCCCGCGCCGAAGCATTACAGGAGGCCCAAAACCTTTTTCAGCGGGTCCATATTCAGGATGCCCGGCGCCGGGTTCATCAGTATCCCCATGAGTTGTCCGGCGGAATGCGTCAGCGCGTGATGATTGCCATGGCCATTGCCGGTCAGCCGGATCTGCTGATTGCCGATGAACCTACAACTGCTTTGGATGTGACTGTTCAGGCGCGGATTCTTGAGGAGATGCTGCATCTGCGGGATACCATGGACCTCTCAATTCTTTTTATTACCCATGATCTGGGGGTTGTTGCAAGGATTGCCGATCGTGTCACCGTGCTCTATGCGGGGTGCGTTGCAGAGTCCGGCCCGGTGCGGACAATCCTGGATGCTCCTGCTCACCCCTATACTCAGGGACTGCTGCGGGCGGTTCCCACCCTGAATGCAGAGGATGCGGCCCGGCCCCTTGCGGCAGTTCCGGGGCAGGTTGAGCCGCGTTTGCAGGAAGCCGTGGGCTGTCCTTTTGCCAATCGCTGTCCCCGCGTGTTTGCCCGGTGCCGGCGGGAGACACCTCCGGCGTTCGGCAGGACGGGGCATATTGTACACTGTTTTCTTTTAGATGAGGAACACCATGGTGCTGACAGTACAGAATCTGAGTAAATACTTTGCCCTGAGCCGCAGTCTTATTACAGGGCGGGTACAGGAGGAAATACGGGCGGTGCATGATGTTTCATTTTCCATGGGGGAAAACGAAGTTCTTGGTGTTGTCGGTGAATCGGGGTGTGGAAAATCCACCCTTGCCCGCACAATTCTGCGCCTTCTGGCACCAACGGCGGGACGGGTTTTTCTGCGTGGGGAAGAAGTAACTGCCATGAAGCGCACGGATCTGCGCAAAGCCCGGCGGCATATGCAGATTATCTTTCAGGATGCCCTCAGTTCCCTGAATCCACGGATTCCTGTGATTAAATCCGTGGAGGAACCCCTGCGGATTCATACCCGGGACAGTGCCGGAGCTATTCGGAAGCGGGCCCTACGCCTGCTTCAACGCACGGGAATTGCCGCCGATCAGATGCAGCGTCTGCCGCATCAGTTTTCCGGCGGTCAGTGTCAGCGCATTGCCATTGCCCGCGCTCTTGCTCTGGATCCGGCCCTGATTATTGCCGATGAAGCTGTTTCCGCCCTGGATGTGTCCGTGCAGGCCCAGATCCTGAATCTTCTCCGGGAGATTCGGGAAGAAAAGAAAATCTCCCTGCTTTTTATATCCCACGATCTTGCTGTTATCAATCATATCAGTGACCGCGTTATGGTGATGTATCTGGGGGAAGTCGTGGAGGAAGGTACCCGCCGGGACCTTATCAGCAATCCCTGCCATCCCTACACACAGGCCCTTATTGCCGCCGCACCGGATATAGCCGGGCAGCGCGCACCCCTGGAGCTGCGTAATGATATCCTTCCCTCTCCCTCAGATCCACCGCGGGGCTGCACCTTTCATCCCCGCTGTCCCCGTGCAGAAAATCTGTGTACCCGTACTGCTCCTGTGATGGAGGAAAAATCCTGCGGCCGTCGGGTTCGCTGTCATCTGGTTTCATAGGTGCATCTTTCCGGTCGGATTTCTCCTGCAGAGTGGTATTTGTTCCTGTTTTATTATTGAACGCTCTGCACCGTTATAGATTTAAACAATTGTTTTTATCTCGTACGATATAGCGTCTGTGCACGGGCATTTCCCGTTTTGGCACGGCTCTTGCAAGTGAGATGGTGAAAAAGATATCGTGCAAAAAGATTGAGCAGCGAATTTAACTGCATTTCAAGGAGGTAGTTATGTCAAATATTGTACGTTCATCCAATCCGTTTTCTTCTCTCATGGATGAAGTTTTCGGTAACAATTACAACCTGGACCGCGCAGCGGTTATGAATCCATCCGTGGACATTCGGGAGAATGATGATTCCTACGTGATCAGTGTTGATCTTCCCGGCATGGAGAAGAAAGATGTCAACGTAACCGTTGAGAATGATATGCTGCGCATCAGCGGTGAACGCAAAGATGAGACCACCACTGACGAAAAGGGCTATCATTATTCCGAGCGGAGCTTCGGCAGCTTCAAACGTGAGTTCCGTCTGCCCGATGATGTTCAGGGAGACAAGACCACCGCGAAGATGAAGAACGGAGTGCTTGAAATTGACCTGAAGAAAAGCGGTGAGAAAAAATCCCGGGAGATTGATATCTCCGTGAAATAAGCGGGATTCCTTCATTCAAACAATTAAAGAGGAGTGTTCCGGAAGGAGCGCTCCTTTTGTATATGGCAGAAGGCATTCAATTGCCGTGTTATACGTGGGCCCCTGTCAGCTCAGGGACGCTGGGCGAAACGCTTTACCGCAGTTTTTTCCGGTATACAGTAATGCCTGCATGATTGACTTTGGTAAAAATGTCAGCCATGTAGGGGATCTGCTCCGTGGAGCCGATTACAAGAATCGCACCGGGATGCATACGCTGTGCCACCGCAGAAAAAAGCCGTCTTTTGTCTTCATCATTAAAGTAGATGGCAACATTTCGGCACAGTACCAGATCAAAGGGGCCGTACACCTGAGCGGGGCGGAGCAGATTTGTGCGGCGAAAGCTGACGCGCCGGCGAAGATCCCTGCGGATCTGAAACATGGTGGGGCGGATTTTCGTAAAGTAGCGATCCTGTTCAATCCGTGTGAGGCCGCGCCCCAGCTCAAAGGAACTGTAGATACCCTCCACGGCTTTTTCCACGGCCCTGCGGGAGATATCTGTACCCACCAGTTCAAGGCGTGCAGAATCGGTGATATCTCCTTCCTCTTCCACCGCCATGAGGAGACTGTAAGCTTCCTGCCCCGTGGAGGCTGCGGCAGACCAAATTCGTATCTGGCCGTTTCTGTGTGCAAGAAGTTCGGGCAGAAGCGTGCCCGCCAGGGCCTTGAAAACCGGCCGTTCCCGAAAAAAAGACGTCTCATTTGTGGTCATGGCATCGACAAAGATGTGCCGGAGAGCCTGTTCCGTACGAATGCGGCGGATAATCTCTTCCAGGGAGCCGATTCCTTCACGGTGCATGACGCCGGTGAGGCGTGTGCGCAGTAGATAGTCTTTTGTTTCGGGCAGGAATATGCCGCTTTCGTCGTAGAGGATCTTTTGAAGCGTGGAAAAATCGTCATCAGAAATATTCATGGTCTGAGTGAAGCTCCGATCTCGGCAGCAATGGCGGAAAGCGGGACCTGTACATCCACCACACCGGCGCGAAAGGCCTCACGGGGCATGCCGTACACCACGCAGGTGTTTTCGTCCTGTCCGATTACTTTGGGGTTTCCTGCATTCTTGATTGCCCGCAAACCTTCTGTCCCGTCATCACCCATGCCCGTCAGTATTACTGCGCACAGGCGGTCGCCGTATTCCCGTGCTGCGGAACGAAAGAGGTAATTAACGGAGGGGCGGCAATGCCGTTCCGGCGGATCATCGGTCAGAATGATTTGTCCCGCATGCACTTTCATGTGTCGTCCTCCCGGGGCGATGTAGACGGTATTCGGGCGAAGAGTTTCCCGGTCAGTCGCTTCTTTTACGGTAAGGGCGGCGCGCCGGTTCAGGGATTCTGCAAGGGACCGGGTAAAACCTGCCGGCATATGCTGTACAAGAAGCAGGGGACAGCCGAGAGTTCCCGGTAATGCGGGAATTACTTCGGACAGTGCTTTGGGGCCGCCCGTGGAAGCGCCCATGACAACCACCTCGGGGCGGGAAAATCCTTTTTTATGCGGTTTCGGCGCCGGCGGGTGTTCTGTATGCGGCAGTGGTTCTTTTCCGGCGGTACTTCGTTCAATTTCGCGAAAGGCGCGGCTCAGATGCATTACCAGTTCTTCCCGCGCGGCATCACCGCTGATCGCCGGTTTTGCGATGAAGGTGAATGCTCCGTGGTTCAGGGCGGTGATTGTGGCATCAGCCCCGAATTTTGTTGTGGAGCTGAGCATGATCACGGGGACATCCGGCCAGTTTTGTGTAATGTGGTCCAGCGCTTCAATGCCGTCCATGACGGGCATTTCAATATCCAGCGTAATAATATCCGGTTTCAACAGTTCTGCTTTACGCAGAGCATCCCGGCCGTTTCGCCCCTGGCCGGCAACACGAAGATTGGGAATTTCACTGATTATTCCGGAAAGGATTCGACGGTATACCAGGGAGTCATCTACGATGAGTACGCGCTTCATTTGCTCAGCTCCTCCTGCTGCAAAAGATCTTCAAGTTCAAGGATCGGTATCATCCGGTCGTCAAAGCGGTAGACCCGACTGCAGTATCGACTGAATTCCGGCTGCAGATTTGAAGGAACGGAAAATACATTCTGTTCATCCAGGGGGATTATATCTTCAACATGGTCCACAAGAAGGCCCACATCCTCCCCGTGCCAGGGAACAATAATCGTTTTGCCACCCTGGGTCGATGCATTCGGGGAACCGGGAAAACGCTCAGGCAGATTGATCATGGTAAGGATTTGCCCGCGGATGTTGATAATTCCGGCAATGTCCTTTGGAGCGCCAAAGACCGGTGTAATATCGCCGGTGCGCTGAATTTCCCGCACTGAAAGGATATCCATGGCGCAGAGAGTACCTCTGATGGAAAAGAGCAGAACTTCCGCGGGCAGTTCATTGCTGCGTTCATCCATTGTCAGGCGTCCTTTCCGTCTTTCAGCCAGGGGGCGTATTTTTTATCCATTCCCTGAATATGTTTTACCAGCCACTCACGAAAGAAGACCATCATTTCAATAAGATCCACTTCCTTCTCCTGCTCAACGTCGGAAATAATCTGTGCCACCGTATCGAGAAGTTTGGTGTGGGCCTTTTTCTGCGCGGGATATTCCGGGTATTCCCGCTGTTGCATCAGCTTTTCCTCGCGGGCAAAATGCTCTTCCGTGAAGGATTGAAGGTTTTGCAGATCCTGCACCAGATTCTTTCGGGGAGCATCGGCCTTTACCGTTTTGCTGACAGCATCGATCAGCTGAAAAATCCGGTCATGGTCGCTGTTCATTTTGGGTACCTGTACATCATAGGAGGGAGAGAACTTACAGAACACCGGTGCCTCTTCTTCGGCTTTCTCCTTTTTTCCGGCAGGCAGGGCCACGGCGGCACAGCTGTCGTGCAGAGCTTCTCCCTGTCCCGTGGTTTCCAGGGCGGTAATGTAGTTCTTTACAGAAAGGTTCTTGATTGTTTCGCTTTCCTCCTGAATCCGGTTGATTGATTCGGTGACCCGGTTGGAGAGCTCCGTGGTATCGTTGATGCTGACATTCACATCCTGCACGGCCTGGGCTCCCTGCTGAACACTTTCAGCCATGGAGTCAATGCGCTCCGTGGTTTTCAGAATGTAGTCAGCAATATCACCGGTGCTGGCGGACTGTTCCTCCGAAGCAGAAGCAATAGTTGTTACCACATCATTTACTTCGTTGATAACATCGCGAATTGAACCGATGGCCGTAATGGTACGGTTTGTCGCCCGCTGAATGATATCCACTTTCTTCTGTATATTTCCCGTGGAGCTGCTTGTCTGCAGGGCCAGTTCCTTTACCTCTTTGGCAACTACGGCAAAACCGCGCCCCGCTTCCCCGGCACGGGCTGCTTCGATAGTGGCATTGAGGGCAAGAAGCTTTGTCTGATCGGAAATATCGGAGATTGTTACCGTTACTTCACCGATGTCCCGGGCGGCTTCCTCCAGTTCGTTTACTGTACGCGACGATTCTTCGGCGCTTGTCAGGGCGCGGGCCGTGATTTCCGTGGCTGTTTCCGTGCTGCGGGCAATCTCGTCGGCTGCAGTGGTGAGTTCTTTTGTACTGTCGGAGATGGAGCTGATGCTTTCGCGGCTTTCACGGGATGCGTCGGCAATGGTGTTCATATTGATGCTCAGCTCTTCCGTTGCCGAAGAGACTGTGTTCATATTTCCGTTCATCTCATTGGTGGATGCTGCAACGGAGGCCGTATCACGGAATATCCGGATATTGCGGTCGCGAATGGATCGACTGCCCGTGTTGAGTTCCTCTGCAGATTTCAAAAGCCCGGCGGAATCGCCGAGGGTATCGGCAAAGCGCTCTTCAAGATTTTTCTGCAACAGTACAAGCTCAGCCAGAAGTCCTGTTGAGTCTTCTGTCGTATCGGGAGAAACGGAAAAATCCATTGCTGCCATTCGGCGGATAATTGATTTCATCGTATCAATTTCCCGCGGTGACAGAGTCTCGCCAGGTCGGTCTTCCTGTTCCTTTACATCTGCTGTCCGGCTCTCATTATGTTCCGGATTTTCTGCTTCCACCATGGTTCACCTCATTTTCCGTGTAGGTATTTGGTACAACTCTGAACAACCTGTGTGCGGTCGATCTTTATCAGATATTCATTTACTCCGGCATCGTAGCCTTTGCTGCGGTCCTCGGCTTTGGAAAGGGTTGTGCAGGCCACAACGGGAATATGCGCTTTCGGCCCCTGTCGGATTTTGCGGGTGAGTTCAAGGCCGTTCATGCGGGGCATCTCAATATCGGTAAGAACAAGATCAACCTGTTCTTTTTCAAGTACTTCCAGAGCTTCCTCGCCGTCCCCGGCGGTTATCAATGTATACCCCGTATCCGTAACAATGGAGCCCATCTGTTTGCGAAAGAAGGGGGAGTCGTCAACCACCAGGACGGTCTGTTTCTCTGCTCCCTGCCGTGCGGTATCCGGCGGAGCAAGATCCGGACGGTTCTGCACAAGTACTTCATAGAGATCCACCATGGCTGTCAGATGGTCATCAATCATGGTGGTGCCGATGATTCCCGGTGCACGGTACGTATCCGTATCGATATTTTCGGTTATGGACCGGATATCATCGATATGGGTGACAGCAAGGGCGGCGGGCCGTTTTTCCGTATTGAAAATAATACAGTAAAGCTGTTTTGTACCCCGCGGAATGGGTGGAGTCCCCAGGGCCTCGCTGAGGCGGACGAGGGGGATTGTTTCACCGAGGGAGCGGATCAGATCCACCGTGCCGACCCGTTCAACCTCCTGCGGGGATATTCGAATGATCCGGCGGACAATATCCATGGGGACCGCGTAATGTGTCGGGTCTCCCTCATTGGAAAAGGTTAAAAGATC
Source organism: Fibrobacterota bacterium (assembly GCA_051745065.1). Classification (GTDB taxonomy): domain Bacteria; phylum Fibrobacterota; class Chitinivibrionia; order Chitinivibrionales; family Chitinivibrionaceae; genus Chitinivibrio. The sequence goes on along the minus strand of JBNJDQ010000001.1, from coordinate 61,961 downwards.
GTGGCGGTCCGGTCCGGTTTCATCACTGTCCTGCTTTTTTCGTACTGTCCGGGAAATGTCACGGCTGGTTCCCCGCACAAGAGGGTGTTGACGGATTGCATCAATATCCGTTATCAGGGCGATGCAGCCGTCTCCGAGGATCGTTGCTCCGGCATAGTAGGGGGCATTCTTCAGATGGGCCCCGAGATGTTTTACCACAATTTCCTCGGAGTCATCCAGGGCGTCCACGATAAGCCCGAAGATACTTTCCTCCGATTGGACGACGGCAATACGCATGTGGCTTTCTCCGGCGCGGCGCCGTTCCCTGCTGCGGCGATTCTCCTCTGCTGCGGCGGGGAGGTCCTCTGCAACGGCCCGGGAGATATGGGGAGAACGGCGGTCGGCAATACGGCTTCGACGGTCCGGACGTACGGTGCCTTCTGCATCGATTCGCTGTGAAGGGATTTCCAGAATTCTGCCCAGGGACACGACGGGAATCAGCTGATCCTTAAAGCGGATTGATGCAGAATCACCAACCCGGTAGACCTCGTGCTGAATTCTGTCAGCGGGAATCCGCAGCAGTTTGATAACATTGTTTTGGGGAATTGCAAACCGGCTGGTGCCCAGGCGGACCAGCAGCCCGGGGATGATGGCAAGGGTCAGGGGCAGTTTGATTGACGTGGTGGTTCCCCGCCCCACTTCCGAGGAGATACGTATGATGCCGCCCACTTTGGCAATGCTCTGCTTTACCACATCCATACCTACACCGCGGCCGGAGAGATCCGAGATTTCCTCCGCCGTGGAAAAGCCCGGGCTGAAGATGAGCTCGCGGATTTCATCCGCCGACATTTGTGCCAGCTCCTGTGCTGTGCAGATGCCTTTTTTGACCGCAGAGGTACCGATTTTTTCCGTATCCATGCCGGCACCGTCATCGCGAATCTCAATGCGCACGTTGTCTGTTTCCTGCACGGCGGCAAGGGTGATTTTCCCGGTAACTTCCTTTCCGGCCCTTTGCCGCACGTCGGGCATTTCGATACCGTGATCCACGGAGTTGCGCACCAGATGAGTCAGAGGGTCACCAATGGCTTCGATTATGGTTCTGTCCAGCTCGACTTCGGTTCCGGTGATGGTGAGATCAATCTCTTTGTCCAGCTTTGCCGAAAGATCCCGGACAACACGTTTGAACTTTTTCAGGACAATGCCCACACTCTGCATACGGGTCTGCATGACGGCATCCTGAATCTCACCGGTAATCTCGTCGAGGCGGTGGGCTGTAGCGGCAAGCTGAGTGGAGGTTTCGCCTCCGATACGGGTCAGAAATTCATTGCGTGTAAGAACAAGTTCCGCAGCCAGGTTCATCAAACGATCAATGCTTTTCAGGCCGATCCTGATGGAGCGATCCTTCGTCCCGGTCAATGATGACGGGGAGGCATGTTGTTTATCCCTGAGGGGATCCTGCCTGCCTGCCTTTGCCGAGGGCTTTTTTTCAGCGGCCGATGTTTCTGCGGCCGATTCCGCGTGCCGTGAAAGAGCGGATTTCTCCGGCGTGGCCGGTTCGCCGGTAAAATCTGTTTCCATTGTGTCGGGGATTTTTGCTCTATCCCTGATGGTGTGGGAAAGAACGGTAACGATGTTTTTTCCCGGCAGCCCGGTAAATTCCTGCATGAGATCAAGATCCATGACCGTACTGCAGAGGATGTAGAGCTGCAGATTCATATCCTTTTCCGCCGGAGCGTGCCCCAGATCCGCCGGGTCATAGATTAACCGGCTCTCGATAATATCAAGAAGACTTTCCAGCTCTTTGATTACTTCCATGATTTTCAGGTGTTTTTGTTCGATATCCCGTTGCAGATCAATGCAGAGGAGATAAACATTCGGACCGCCGGGAGATTTTTCCTGGGAATCTTTCAGCGCTTTTTTGGCCGCATACAGCAACTCCCTGCCGTCTCTGTCAACAAGAGTGAGATAGTCTGCACCGGCCCCCGTCGCAGGGGGCGTACCGCCGTGATCGCTTTCTGCAGGATTATCCATTATCTTTTGAATTTCCTCAAGAACTGCAGCAGAGGGGATTGTGTCGGCTTCATCCGGGGCAGAGATCATCTCTGCCAGAAGATCGCGCCCTGCAATGAGGGTTGTGATAATTCTGTCGTCAAAGGGGATTGTTTTATCCCGTACCTGGCCGAGCATATCCTCCATCGCATGGGCAAGGCTGTTGACGGCGTCCAGATTAAAAAAGCCCGCACCGCCTTTAATGGTGTGGACTGCGCGAAAAAGAGTGTTTACCGTATCTTCATCCCGATTGCCCTCTTCGGCTTCCAGAAGAAGAGACTCGATATCTTCAAGATATTCCGCGGACTCTTCAAGAAACAGCTGAAATACCTCCTGATCCTGCTCTGACATTGCGCCGCCCACGTTACTTCTCACCCGAAAAGAATGATTTGTATTTCATATCCTCTTTCAGGATATGCGTATACAGCCAATCCCTTAAAAATGTCAGAAGATCAAACAGATCCGCCTGACCGCCCTCTTCAATGGCTGTGATATTTTCTTTCACTGTGCTGAGAAGATGTTCATGAATGCGACGGTGCTCATGGAGGCGGGGGTACTCTTTCTCCTTCATCAGCTCCTCTTCATCGGCAAAATGCTGTGTTGTGAAGGCTGCAAAATCGTGAAGAGTCTTGAGCAGATCCTCTGGCGGTTTGCGCTCTTTTATCATTTCATGCAGGGTATTGATATACGTGAAGATTTTCCGGTGTTCGTCGTTGAAGAGTGTAAGCCCCACATCAAAGACCCGGGTGAAATGGGCAAGCCGGGGCTTCGCCTGCTTTGAAGAGGTATGGCGGGAGTTCTGCTCCAACAGCTGCAGAACCGTGATATTCTGACTTTCCGTTTCCAGGGCCAGGGCATAGTTCTTCAGCGAGCGGTTTTCCAGGCTGTCCGTATGGGTATGTACGTCGGAAATCATCGTGCGGATTGTTTCTGAAAGGGCATAGGTTTCGTTCATGCTGATGTTGACATCCTGAATTGCCCGGGCGCCCTGCTCGACATTTTCCGCCATTTCGCCGATGCGCGTGCGGTTTTCATTTATCGAGGATAGGAGGGTCTCCATTTCCCGTGACTGTGTTTGTGTTGAGTTTGTGATCTGCTCCATCTGCGTACTCAGAGTGTCGATGAATGTGCCGATCTCCCGCATTACCGCGCCGGCGGATTGTGTCACATCCTGTATATGTTCAATGCGGGTGTTAATATCCCGGGTGGCATTGTTTGTTTGCTGGGCAAGCTCCTTTACCTCCCGTGCAACCACGGCAAATCCCCGTCCCGCTTCACCGGCGCGGGCAGCCTCGATGGTGGCATTGAGGGCAAGGAGTTTTGTCTGATCCGAGATATCCGCAATGGTGGTGGTTACATCGCCGATGGCACCGGCAGCTTCTTCCAGACTGTGCATAAGCGCTGTACTGCTCTGGGTTTTTTCTTCTGTTTCACGGGTGGTGTCTGCAGCAGAGGAGGTGATCTCAGAAATCCGGCGGGATTCCCGGGTTACCGAGCCCGCACTGTCTGTCAGGCTGCGAATCATTTCTTCCGAATGCGCTGCAGTATCTGAGATGGTTCCCATGTTTATACTGAGTTCCTCCGTCGCCGAGGAGACGGTGTTCATGTTCGATGTCATTTCCAGGGTTTTTTCATCGATTACCGCGGTTTCCCCGCGAATCTGCCGGGTATTGTCACGTACGGTTCGGCTTTCCTGCGTCAGGGATGCCGCAGATGCATTCATGGCCCGGGAGATTTGATGTACTGACCTGAGGGAATCATCTTCATCCCGGGATGCATTCAGGAGAAAGGCGGTAATCTCTTTAACTGAAGCAGAATGCGGGGCAAGAACATCCTGCGCCCGGGGAAAGAGGTGAACCACAGCGCGATACAATTCAGAGGTATCCGCAGCGGAATGGGTCGGCGTATCGGCATCGAACATTTCTGCTCCTTAGTAATTGGTTTCGGTTTGTTGCAGAACGTGTTCAAGTATGATGTCAGCCTGCATGGCTGCAACGGCGTTTACCCGCGGTGAAATCGGCGGTCTTTCTGCGCTGGCACCCCGTGTGCCGTCTCCGATGAGGATGAAACTGTCATTTACCCGGCGAATCGTAATATCTTCCAGATGTCCCCAGCCGGCAAGGCCCGATGCAGAAACAAGAAGGGGCGTTTTCTGCATAAACTCTTCGGCCATCATACGCTTGGCGTCAACCGTATCAAAGGCTTCCACAAGAACCGAGGCGTCGGCGAATTTCTCAGAAATGTTCTGCGGTGTCAGGCGCAACTGTTCTGCCCTAATGGAGAGATCCGGGGTAATTCGTTTCAGATTTGTTATGAGGGCATTCACTTTTGGAAGTCCAATCTGATCAGCAAAATAAAACTGCCGGTTAAGATTGGACAGTTCCACAAAATCAAAATCATATAGGGTGAATTTGCGAAATCCCGCCCGGACAAGGTTAAATGCGCAATTTGACCCCAGTCCGCCGGCTCCGCCGATACCGATATGAGTGTTGCGGATTTTCCCGTAGTTTTCCTCACCGTAAAGAGAGGTAAAATAATCTGTAAGAGTGTTCGTTTCAATCACTGTTTCTCATCCTTTTTTGCTTCTCTGCTTTTACGGGCGGCAAAGACAACTTTCATTCTGCTGCCGCCTTCTATTTCCAGTTCCCCCACGAGGGAGTCAACCTTGTGGCAGGCACTTTCTTCGACCGAATAAATGGGGATGGACTGTTCAAGGAATCCAAAGTATTCGGAGAATGCAGTGTTGTCCGCGATAAGGCCGAAGAAGGTGTTTGCAACTTCGCCGAAAAGATCCTGAATCTCATCTTTGTCTTCGGCATACTCCGAAGCGGCATCGTTGGAGATTCCAAAGAGTATTACTGCCTGATATGCGTGATTAGAGCTTGAAACAGAAAGAATGTGGTCGCTTTTCAAAAGCGTGCCTGCAGTATGCTTCCATTCACCCACTGCGGCGACATCGTCCATAAGAAGTGATTCCACGGATTCCGCGGCAGTGTTTTTGATTGTATCTGTCAATTCGTTCAGCTTTTCACCGATCTGGGTCATGGTCATCCTCCGAATAAAAAGATAATTCTATATAAAAAGATAATTCTATGATATCCACGGTTCAGAGGCAATAAAAAAAGAGTTCCGGAGAACTCTTTTTTTGCAGTTTTTCCGTACTGCACCTGTTTCCCGCAGAAATTTATCAAATAAGATTCTGCATCAGAATTGCCGCAACAAGGGCAAGAATTGCATAGAACTCCGGGAAGGCTGCAAGAATAAGAGTGTTCCCGAAGACATCGTGGTCACTGCCGATGGCGGAGATACCGTTTGCACACACTTTACCCTGCTGGATTGCAGAGACTAAAGACGCAATGCCGATGGCAATACCGGCCGCAAGAACAATACCACCCTCAAAGGATGTGATTTCTCCGTTCATACCGCCCAGTTTTCCATTGTACATGATAAATCCGACAAAACCGTACAGCCCCTGCGTTGCGGGAAGTGCAGCCAGAACCATGCCGTTACCGAATGCTTCGGGTTTCTTTTTCAGCATTCCGATAACTGATGAACCGCCGATTGCCGTCCCGATTGCCGAGCCGGCGCCGGAAAGTCCGATCATAAGGCCGATACCAGTAAGTGCCAGAATTGTTCCAATATCCATTTTTCCTCCAGGTTATTTTGGGTTTTCTAATTTCTTAAAAGGTGAAAAGGGGATTGCTCCGCCCTTGAATTCAAGATTGTTGTAAAATTCTACAAAGGTCAGTCGCAGGGGATGAACAAAGGCGCCCAGTCCTGCAAGGATAAAGTTAATTGTATGCCCCAGAATCAGGATCAGAATGGTTGCGGCAAAAAGGATTGCCGGTTTATCATCACCGGAAACCATAAAGGCAATCTGATTAAAGGCATTTCCCAGAAGTCCCCCCGCAAGGCCGAGAGCAAAGAGACGAATATAGGAGAGGCCGTCCCCCATAATGCCTGTAACAAATTGATAGAGTTCCCACAGGCCCAGGGGCAGGCGAATACCCACGTTTTTGTCCGGATTATTAAACAGAAAAAGAAGCGCCAGACCAATGCCACCCATAACCTGAACCGTCGTCCACGACAGGGCTGACATCACAGCAGCTGCGGAAATATCACCGCCCGAGACAACCTGAAAGAAGGTCGCCATATCGAGAAAGTTGATCTTGATCAGAGCAAGAACCGTAGCGGCTGTCAGAGCAATCGTGCCGAAAGGGAATACGGCATGGAGCGGGCCGCCCGCGTGATATCTGTTCCATGACTTCAGGAGCATCCCCAGAATTATCTGAATGATACCAAGGTAGACCGAAAAGGCCATGGCGGGATACACGGTTTTCCCGTCAACAACGGTGTTCTGCAGAAGAGCAAATCCGCCGCCGGAACTGAGCAGAGCCTGTTCCTGGCCGCCGGGAAAAAGGGGCGCACCGAAGAACGTGTTCAGCAGAACGCCGCTGAGCATTGTCATCAGCCCGAGAACAGCACCGAGGTTGAATATCGGCTTCAGAGACTTTTTCATTTTAGCACCGGCTGCCAGGGACAGTACCAGCAGCACTGCTCCGTAGCCGATATCACCGAGGCAGAGCCCGAAGAACAGGGCATAGAAGGGGGCAAAAAATGGAGTCGGATCAAGTTCGAAGTAATCCGGAAGATCAAAGATCTTCGTAATGGGTTCGAACAGTTTGAATCCGCCGGGGTTTTTCATCTTTACCGGGACCCGGTCTTCGCGTTGGGGATCCGCCGTTTCGTACCAGCAGGAATAGTTTTCCAGAAGGCTTTCCACCGTGGGCAACGCCGAGTGGGGAATCCATCCGGTCAGATGCAGTATCCGCCCGGCTGTGAGCCCCTGCATGGAGGACTGGGTTTGCTCATAGCGCAGGTCATTTTCCAGGCCGGTGCCGTAGGCACGAATGATCTGTGCCCGGGCAGCAATTTCCTTTTTGCGGGCCATAAGCTTTTGCCGTTTTTGGGCGAGATCCTCAATTTTTGCCTTTACCTCTTTCAGGGAGAGGCGGGGGACGGCAAGGGGCTCCAGATAGGGCAGATTGATCGTTTCCTTACGGGAAAAGACCACTACGTATTTTGACGCCCCCATGTCCTGGATAACCGCATAGGTCTGACCGTCCAGACTGTCCATATCCTTTGCGGGGACATCAAAAAAGAAGGTGTAGACAGAACGTTCTTCAAGCTGATCGAGAAGCGCGGGGTCGAAATCTCCCCAGTGTTTGAGCTGAAGGGCATCCTTCTGCAGAGTGGCGATCTCTGTACTGCAGCTTTCATACTGCCGGTTAATCTCTTCGGTTTCATCAATAAGTTTTGCCGCATCGTCCTGGGTCGAACCCGTTTTTTCCTCAATCTTGAGGCGCCCCAGATCCCGCAGAATCCGGTCAACGCGGATCAGCTCGGAACGCAGAGACTCACCGCGCTGGCTGAGATCGGCTTTGTCCGTATCAATATGGACTACGCCGGCACGGCGAAGATCTTTCAGAAATTGCTCTCCCTCGCGATGGAAGAGAAGGAGCTCAATTTTTTTCATCTGTTCTTTCATGATGCCTCCGCCGCTGCAAGTTTCTTCTTGGTTATCTTCTGCGCCGCCTTGGCAATATTTTCCTTGTCTTCCAGGAATCGCTTGATCTTGTTCAGAGCACCCTGATATTCAGGTATCTGTACTTTTTCATAGAGATTCACTTTCTGCGTTGTTTTCTTGCGGGCATATTCAAGAATCTTCAGTTTCTGCTTCGCCACTTCTATTTCTATGTCCAGACGGGCAGCATCCTTTAGAATCCGGATCCCCGAGCCGATCCACGCAGGGAGGGTAAAAACCCCTTCACGCATTATTTTGAAGGAGATGTTCTCGACCACGGGAATCCGTACACCGGCAATTTTCCTGAAGTCGAGGGAAACATCGTCAACGCGGAAGATATCTTCGGGAAATTCACCCCAGAGAGCTTCGAATTGAAGCATGCTGGCGTAATGCTCATCGTACACTTTCTGAGCCTCGCGAAGTTCCTGCTTTGCCTGTTTAACTTCCAGGCGCAGGGCTGTCTCCTTGGCTTTCAGTGTCGGCAGAGCGCGCACCCGAATCTTCAGCTCTTTTTCAAGACGCTGCATCTCCGTTTTATTATACTGAAATTTTAGTGCCACATAAACCTCTTTCCGGTCTGTTCAGTGATACGGATTTACTCTGCTTTCCAGTATTTATCCATAATATCACGTTTGATACCGACTTCTTCACGGGAGAAGTATTTTCCCATGATTTCCCAGCCGACATCAAGCATCTTCTCACTGTCAATGTTTACATCAATCGCCAGGAGCCTCTCGGAGTATTCCGATGCAAAGGAGAGACAGCGTTCATCAAAATCGGTCAGATCAAAGCCGTTTTCCTGCTTGGTTTTGGCGTTGGCCGCATCGGAGTAGAGCCGGACACAGGTGTTCATTACCTGCGGGTGATCCTCGCGGGTTTTTTTGCCGATCACCAGCTGCTTCAGCCGGGAGAGTGAGCGGAAGGGGTCAACGATAACCTTACCGATATCCGTATCACGTCGCAGATAGAGCTGCCCTTCCGTGATGTAGCCCGTATTATCGGGGATCGCATGGGTAATATCTCCGCCGCTGAGGGTGGTTACGGCGATAATTGTGATGGATCCGCCGTCGGGAAACTGTACGGCCTTTTCGTAGTTTCGCGCAAGATCGGAGTACAGTGAGCCGGGCATACTGTCCTTGGAAGGGATCTGGTCCATGCGGTTGGAGACAATGGCCAGGGCGTCTGCATAGAGAGTCATATCGGTCAGCAGCACCAGCACCTTCATGTTTTTTTCCACGGCGAAGTATTCCGCTGTGGAAAGGGCCATCCCCGGTACGAGGAGACGCTCCACGGGAGCATCCTCCGTGGTGTTGACAAAGCTGACGATTCGGTCGAGGGCACCGGCTTCATCAAAGCGGGCTTTATAGAAGAGGTAGTCATCGTTGGAGAGCCCCATGCCGCCAAGAACAATCATATCCGCCTGCGCTTTCAGGGCGACGTCGGCCATAACCGCATTGTACGGCTGGTTGGGGTCGGCAAAGAAGGGAATCTTCTGTCCGGTAACAAGGGCGTTGTTCAGGTCAATGCCGGCAATGCCCGTTGGTATGTATTCCGAGGGCTGTTTACGGCGCACAGGATTTACAGAAGGACCGTCGATCTCAATCTCGCGCCCCTCCACGGTGGAACCGCCGTCAATAGGTTCACCGTAGGCGTTGAAGAAGCGCCCACGAAGTTCCTCCGAGACCTTCAGAGTCGGTGCCTGACCGGTGAAGACAACTTCTGTATTGGTGGCGATCCCCATGGTTCCGGGAAAAATCTGCAGGGTTACTTCGTCCCCTTTTATTTTCACCACCTGTGCCGGTTTCCCTCCGACATAAGCCATCTCCTCATTCCCGATTCCCGTGGCGCGGATTGTGCAGGTTGCCTTGGTAATATTTTCTATCTTTGTATAGATTTTCTTGAATGCTTTGGTCTTCATTTGTCAGTACCTCCGTACTCTTTTCCCTCGAGCTCAAGCTCAAGTTCAAGTGATTCATCGGCTTGTTTCTCTTTATCGGAGAAGTTGACTTTCCGTGATGCCACCAGCTTTTCCAGCTCACCCTTCAGGCGTAAAAATTCATCGCTTTTGAACTCCTGGTAATTCATCTGCTTGAGGTAGTTAATCAGCTTCCTGAAATAACTGCCCACATCTTCAAAATTGTCGAAATCAAAGGAGAAACGGCAGATATTCATAACAATGTTTACCATGTACGACTGCCGTTCTATCGGAGTGGATGCATCAATCTCATTGAAGGCATCCTGCTGAAGAATCGCAAAGTCAATGAGCTCGCCCTTGTTGAAGATAACATGGTACTCAATGGGGACGCCGTCATCACCGAGGATGTTGATCTGTTCACGGGATTCTTTGCTTCGCAGAAGAATATCCTTCATTTCCACGATAATATTACTCCACCCATTTTGAATCTGCTCATCCATATCGGCGGCAACTTCGGGGTACTCCAGATACTTGGAGTAGCTTTCGATGGGGTCGATTGCGGGGTATCGCTTACTGTCGGCGCGCTCCTGAACCAAGGCGTAAAAACAGCGGGCCGCCTTCTTGGTGGATTCCGTAACCGGCTCCTTCAGGTTACCGCCGGCGGGGGAGACCGTTCCCAGAAAGGTGATTGAACCGGCTTCTCCGTTGGTGAGATCAACATAGCCGTTACGGGCATAAAAGTTGGAGATAATTGCTGACAGGTCCATGGGGAACGCGTCCTGTCCGGGAAGTTCTTCCATTCGGTTGGACATCTCCCGCAGGGCCTGAGCCCAGCGGGACGTTGAATCCGCCAGAAGAAGCACTTTTTTGCCCATGGAACGATAGTATTCGGCGATGGTCATACCGGTATAAACCGATGCCTCACGGGCGGCGACGGGCATGTTTGAGGTGTTGGCAATAATGATTGTCCGTTCCATCAGTTTGCGCCCGGTTTTTGGGTCTTCCAGCTCCGGAAATTCCGTAAAGATTTCCACAACCTCGTTCGCCCGTTCACCACAGGCCACCATTACGATGATATCCGCTTCGGCGTGCATGGACAGGGCATGCTGTAAAACGGTCTTACCGGCGCCGAAAGGACCGGGGATAAAGCCGGTTCCACCCTCGGCGATGGGGTTGAGCGTATCGATTGCACGCACCCCCGTCTTGAAGAGCTTTTTGGGGCGTGGCTTGTTCTTATAGGCCTTGATACTTTCTTTCACGGGCCAGCGCATGATCATGGTCAGGGAATGATCTTTGCCGTCAGCATCGGTCACCACGGCAATCTCGTCGTCGGCTTTGTACTCGCCGGCAGGGATGATTGATTTTACGGTGCCCTTTCCGGTGAAATTAAAGGGAACCATGATTTTATGATCAAGCCAGTTTTCCTTGACTTTGGCAATCCACGATCCGGCTTCCACCGTATCTCCTGCAGAAGCAAGCGGGGCGTACTCCCATTTTCTGTCCCCTTCAAGGGGATCTGTGTAGTCGCCTTTGCTTAAAAAGACGCCGTCCATCTTTTTCAGGTCATTTTGCAGGCCGTCATAGGTTTTGGAAAGCAGGCCGGGCCCGAGAGTTGCTGAAAGCATTTCCCGCGTGAAGCGCACCTGGGTACCCACAACAAGACCGCGGGTTGATTCAAAGACCTGGGCGGAAACGTTTTCCCCTTCCACCTTGATTACCTCAGCCATAAGATCTGTGCCCCGGTGGTTGATGTAGCAGATCTCGTTCTGCCCGACCGGACCGTCCACTTCTATGGTTACAAGATTTGATACAATCGCTTTAATAGTACCTTTTGTTCCCATGTATTGTATTCCTTCCGTTGATTTTCAGTTACAGCTGCACCGCAGACTTAATATTCTTCAGTATGCTGTCCAGTTTTTTCCGCGCCGTTTCGGGGTCGATATTCTGCCATCTCTGTATTGTATTCAGGCGGATAAGGAAAGAGAGAACCACTTCAATACTGAACCAGTGCCCTTCAGTCAGCTCTTCCAGTTCATTCCAAACGGTGCTGTCAAGGGCGTGTTCCAGGGCGATGGGCTGATTGAGTTTCGATAGTATCTCTTCCGCCCAGGAAAACTGCCCCGAAAGGCCGAAGTCAGAGGAGCTGCTTGCAAGTATCCGTTCTGATGTTTCGTTCACAGGGAGAACGCTCTTTTCCAGGGGCAGTTCCAGTTCCCGGGCGTTCAGTCCCGCCGTAAAGTTGCGCAGATTCAGTTCAATCTCCGCCCAGCGGCGCAAAAACGTGTTTTTCTGTGTTTTCAGCTGCGAAAAGTAGAGCGCCGCAAGCTGCTCGTCCTCTTCCAAATGCGGAAATATCTGGCGATCCTCCTTGCGGGCAGCAAGAAAATCCTGCATGTATTGCGGGAGGGTGTCGGGGTTCTCCAGACGGAATTCCAGCACTTCCCGTGAGTAGAACCCCCGGGGGTCGAAAAAGGATTTTTCCCGCAGCAGGGCAAGAAGGTTGTCGTTGTCGTAGCGGTGACTGACCCACGCCACGGCCCTTTTGTCTTCCTCCGATACCTGCGAGGCGATAAGCTCGCGCAGATCACCGTAGGGAACCTTTTTTTTGCCGCCGCCCCGAATAATATCCGGCAACCCTGCAACAAGGTAATAGTAGCTGCTGCTCATAGGCTTACTCGCCGAAAAGGATGTTGCGGATTTTCGGGCGGAGGTATTCGCCGAAGAATTGAGCAAAATCCGCCGTGGAAAAGGTAATCTTGTATCCCGCGTCGGCAGATTCAATCTGAAAACCACCCTTGAGATCCTCTGAGAAGCGGATCTCAACCTTTGAATCAAGCTCTTTCTGAAGGGCCGGAACCAACTTTTTCTCCATCTCTGCCTTGGTGCTTTCCGGGAGGATCAGGTCAAGAGAGCTTTCGTCACCCTGCCAGTTTGCCAGGGCACTTTTGATGTATTCGGCCATGACACTGTCATCGGAAAGAGCGGATTGAACAGGCTCATCCACGGTGCGATAGGTAATAATGCCGGTGATTTTCTGTTTCAGCGTGCTGATAAACTGATTTCCCGCAAGCTGGATTTCCGATTCGGCATTGCTCTTCATTTCGTCAGCTTCTTTTTTTGCCGTGTCCGTGATCTCCGCAGCCTTCTTATGGGCCTGATCGATTATGGACTCTGCTTCGGTACGGGCAGAATCGATAATCTTTTCTTTTTCGTCTTCCCCCTCTTTTACACCTTCGTTCAGAAGTTTCTCAGCAAGCTGAGAGATTTTACCTTCCATTGAACCTCCTGGTTTTTTGTACTATAGTAATAGTATACATAATTTCAATTCCAAAGAGATAGTATATCATAAAAAAAAGAAATTGCCGTCCCTTTCTGAAACCGTCTGCGCCCTGATGGTGTAGGCGTATACAAATCATGAGATTGGATAAATCTTCAGGAGAGTGTTAATTTATTAAAGACATAACGTATTTTATACGAAAGGAAAATACAAAAAACGAGGTGTTTCGTGGCCAGAGAAAAAATGAACGAACAGATGAGTATCCGTCTTGATAAAATTGATACAATCAAAGAGATCGGCGAGCATCCCTACGCAGACCGGTATGAGGTGACCCACTCCATAGCGCAGGCCCATGAGCTGGAGGAAGGTACCGTCGGTGTCCGCCTTGCGGGACGGATTGTTGCCATGCGCAAGATGGGGAATCTGATCTTTGCCCATATCTTTGGATTTGAAGGTAAGATTCAGTTTGCCATGCAGAAAAAAGTTCTTGGAGAGCGCTTCAGGGAGTTTAAAAAGATTGCGGATCTCGGGGATTTTGTCGGCCTGGAGGGGGAAATGATGATTACCCGTACCGGTGAGAAAACCCTGAATGTCAGGGAGTGGAAATTCCTCTCCAAGGCCCTGCGCCCACTGCCGGAAAAATTTCACGGCATGACCGATTCTGAACTGAAGCTGCGCCGCCGCTATCTTGAGCTGATCAGCAATGAAGAAGTAATGCAGCGCTTTAAAACCCGCTCAAAGGTTATTAAAACAATTCGCAACTTTCTTGATTCCCATGACTTCATTGAGATAGATACGCCGGTGCTTACCAATAAAGCCAGCGGGGCAATGGCCCGCCCCTTTGTGACTCATAACAATGCTCTGGATATCGATGTGTATCTTCGTATTGCCCCCGAAACCTATCTCAAGCGTGCGGCGGCGGGGGGCTTTGAACGGGTCTATGAATTTGCCCGCTCCTTTCGCAACGAAGGTGTTGATGCATCTCATCTGCCGGATTTTACCCTTTTGGAGTATTATGCTTCCTACTGGAACTATGAAGATAATATGAACTTTACGGAAAAGCTCATGAAGGATCTTGTGCAAAAGATCAAGGGCTCTCTTGAGGTTGAATATGACGAAAAGAAGATCGATTTCAGCGGTGAGTGGCCGCGGGTTTCTTTTCGTGATCTTATCCTGCGTGACTGCGGCATTGATATCTATGAGTGCCCGACCCGCGAGGATATTCTTGCCGCCATGAAAGAGAAGAATATCCGCCTTGATGATGACGCGGATATCGATACCTGCGGCCGCGGAACGCTTATTGATCTGCTGTATAAAAAGGTATCCCGTCCTTCGATTATCAATCCGCTTTTTATTATTAAGCATCCCCTGGATCTGTCCCCCCTGGCCCGTCAGAGTGATGACAACGAGAAGGAGACCGATCGTTTCCAGCTGGTTATTAACGGCTGGGAGGTGATAAACGCCTACTCCGAGCTGGTTGACCCCGTGGATCAGCGCGGGCGCTTTCAGCAGCAGCTTGCCGCCCGCGAGGCCGGTGATGAGGATGCCATGGATATCGATGAGGATTTCCTGCACTGTATGGAGTACGGTATGCCTCCCATGTCCGGGTGGGGAATGGGGGTTGATCGTATTGTTGCTCTCCTCACGGATGCAAAAACTTTGCGTGATGTGGTGCTCTTTCCCCTGCTTCGTCCGGAAGAGTAAGAGAGAGCGGTATCGAATCTGTTTCAGGGCTGTCCTTTGGGCAGTCCTTTTTTATGGGGACGTGTTCAGAGGATTGCCCCAGATGCTGTGAAATGTTTTGGGTGATTGGTGGTTGGTATGAGGGTCTTAATGGCTCTGCGAAGCGCGGAGGGCGCCATGCGACCCAATGAACCATCTTTGATTTGATAAGCCCTTTCCACCACAACACCCTGCATTAAACAATGGTAAAACACTTGAAAACAATCTGTAACTTCTCCGTGGAGTTCATAAGAAAATGCCTGATTTTGTTATGATAGCAGAATCTTTAACATGGGGTGCCATCCTGGAAAATAATTTCTTCAAATTCATTCGGTGTCCCTGCCCCCTTTTTCCGAGTGTCGCAGATGAAGGGAGCTGAGGATTCTTTGAATTAATATCATGTCCGGCCCGCTGTTTTTTACGATGGTCACGCTCCCCGTGAAATTCTATAGACAGCTCGTAGTTTACAGAAAAAAATGCCCTGTCTTTTGAATTCCGGAACTGTTTTTGCTTTGTTTTTATATTTCAGGTTTTTTTAATGTGTTTATTTCGGGTATAGTATGGGGTGGTAACCGTGTAGGGCATGGTGTTTCATTTTTGACAGATGTTTCCTTACGGATGCAAAGACCGTGCGTAAGGTGGTCCTCTTTCCTCTCCTTCGTCCGGAAGAGTAAGGGGTGGGGATTCCGGAAGCATTCAGGCTGTTCGCAGGAACTGCTTTTTTCCATGAGGAAACTTTGCTTTTTTGGCGAAAAAGTAGATATTATTGACCATGCCTGATAATGAAAGTGGTTTTTGACCGGGGAGTGACTGAAAAAAATAATTATTACGAGTGTTGTGTGACGTACCGCACAGAAATTTTATGATGCCTGATGTATCTTAGAAGTATTGATATCTCCTTGAGCATAAGATTACATCGGTTGATGAAAGGCGGGCAATTACGGTTGTTCGCTTTTCTTTATTGCATCCCAGAGAGCATCCAGTTCTTTCAGGCCCGCCTGTTTCATTGCGGAATGGTCATATTCAAAATGGTCTTCAATGGCGCGAAATCGGCGTTCAAAGATTTTCGATGATGCACGCAGGGCTTCGTCAGCGGAGAACCCTTCCTTGCGGGCCACATTTACAAGGGAAAAAAGAATATCACCAAACTCTTTAACTGCTTTCTCACGACGACCTTCTGCAAGGGCTTCGCGAAATTCGCCGAATTCTTCTTCGACCTTATCCAGGGCCGGAGCTGCGTCTTCCCAGTCAAAGCCTGTTTTTTCGGCTTTCTTCTGAATTTTCTGTGCCTTCTGCAGGCCCGGAAGATGGCGGGGAATACCGTCAAGGACGGAGCGGCGGTGTTCCTTGCCTTTTTCCGCTGCTTTGATTGCGTCCCAGTTTTTCAGGACCTCTTCCGTGGAATCTGC
This sequence comes from Fibrobacterota bacterium, assembly GCA_051745065.1. Taxonomy (GTDB): domain Bacteria; phylum Fibrobacterota; class Chitinivibrionia; order Chitinivibrionales; family Chitinivibrionaceae; genus Chitinivibrio. Next base: position 46,026 of record JBNJDQ010000001.1, on the reverse strand, counting down.
CGCTGCCGTGCCGAAGACATGGGGGTGACGGCGAACCAGTTTATCGGCGATCTCCCGTGCCACATCATCAAGGGTGAAGGAGCCGGATTCTTCGGCCATACGGGTGTGCAGCATAATCTGCAGGAGAATATCCCCGAGTTCCTCGCGCATGTGATGCGTATCAGCCTGCTCCACGGCGTCGATGAATTCGTAGGATTCCTCGATGAGGTTTTCCAGAATTGAGGCATGGGTTTGCTGAATATCCCAGGGGCAGCCGCGTTCGGGGTGGCGCAGGTCTGCCACAATCTGTTGCAGACGCTCCAGATTACTGCTCATGCCATACTCCCTTTCCCTGTCTGAGAAGAGCCGGTTCCGTACCGGTCAGGTCAATGATTGTTGACGGCCCTGCTTCGGGCAGTGTTCCGGCATCAAGAAGAAAGTCGACGCCGTTGAGTACTTCCGGTGTCATGAAGCGCTCCGGATCCCCCCGGTTTTCGCCGGGAGTGTTGAGGGAAATGTTTGCCAGGGGGGCCTTCACTTCGTGGAGAAGACGCTGCAGTACGGTGTTATCCGGAATTCGCAGGCCGATGTATTTTCGTTTCTTGGAGATACGTTTCTTTACAAAATGCGATGCCGGAAGAATGAATGTAAAGGGGCCGGGAGTGCAGCGCTTCAGTATTTTAAAATTGGCGGTGCTTATTTCGGCATATTCATTGGCCTGGGAGATTGAAGGAAGAAGAAAAGAGAATTTTCGCTCCCGATCTTTGTGCAAAATCTTTGCAATTTCTTTAATCTTCTTATGGTTGCTGACAGTACACCCCACGCCGTAGACGGTATCCGTGGGGTATATACCAATGCCTTCGCCGCGCAGCATTGTATCGGCGGCGGCAGTAATAATCCGGTCCTGCGGTGTTTCCGGGTGAACCTGAAGGTGTTCCATGTGGTCTGTCCTGTTTGCAGATGCGGGGTGCGCCCCCGCATCTATGGTTTAGTACTGGGTGTAAAGCCCGCTGATTGAGCGTCCCGAGTTGGTATACATTATTGCTTTTGCAAAAAGTTCCGCCACGGTGACAATTTCGAGCTTTTCATGCTTTTTCTCATCGGCGATATGGACGGTATCCGTGACAACCAGTTTCTGGATACCCGAGTTGAGGATGCGCTCCTTGGCGTTTGAGGAGAGTACGCCGTGAACACAGAGGGCGATGATTTCAGTTACGCCGTTCTTTTCAAGCATCTCCGCCGCTTCAATCAGGGAGCCGCCGGAAGCAACTTCGTCATCGAAAATAAAGGCCTTCTTGCCTTCGACATCACCGATGATGTTTTCCATAACCGGGGATTCAGAATCGTCCGACCGGCGTTTGTCAAGTATTGCCAGGGGAAGATTCAGGCGTCGGGCGTAATGTCCGGCATGCTTTGCACTGCCCGCATCGGGGGCGACAACAACACCGTTTTCGGTGCCGAAATCTGTGCAGGCATCACAGAGGATCTTGCCGGCCAGAAGATGGTCGCAGGGAAAATTAAAGAACCCCTGAATCTGCGGAGAATGAAGGTTCATGGTCATCACCCGGTCGGCGCCGGCAGTCTGAATCAGGTCCGCTACCAGTTTTGCCGTAATTGCAATGCGCGGCTCATCCTTTTTGTCCGAACGGACATAGGGGAAATACGGAACCACTGCAGTAATGCGCCCGGCACTGGCGTGCTTGGCGGCATTGATCATAATCAACAGTTCCATGAGCCCTTCGTTGACGGGCGTGCACGAAGGCTGGACAAGATAGACATCCTTGCCGCGAACACTTTCCTTGAAGGACACTTTAAGGTTTTCGTTGCTGAACTTCATGATTTCGATCTCGCCGGGGGTGACACCGGCACGACGGCAGATCGATTCAGCCAGTTCCGGGTTTGCTCTGCCTGAGAAAATCTTCATCTCTCCAAACATGTTTCATCCTTTTATTTTATTTGAAACTTACCTGTACTCTCATTATATAGAGATATGAGTTCCCGAAGATCTTCGTGGAAGACATCGGGATGGTGAATTGCCCGCGGTTCGAAATAATATTTCCCCTCTTTTTGCGAGAGAATGCGCGCCAGGGCCGGACGCCCTTTGGATTCACGGTAATATATATCCAGGACGGAACCGTCCCGAAAAACCAGATACCCCTTGCGTCTGCCGATGGTCAGGTGAAAGACACCTGTCCGCCTGTCTTCACAGAGGGCAAAGAGATCCTCCCGGAGATGACCTGCAGTGATGTCGTTTTTCAGGATGAATGTTGTATTTTTTATTGTCTGTTCCTCGGACTGGCGGCGCCGTTTGCGCAGGAACGCCTGCAGCAGACGGTGTGCTCCGACCACAATTCCGGCTCCTGCTGTCAGGCCGGCAATAACGGGAACTGCAAGATACGGCTGCATCTAACCCTTTTGTTATAAAATAGAAATCAATTGAAAATAAGTTATTCATGCTCTCCTGCTGAATATTTTTTCTCTTTTTATATTCACTTCAGCAGAAACTATTTTTTACAAATATAATTATTCAGTTCAGTCAGAGATACATGAAGGTTAACAAAAAAGCTGTTCAGCGTCTTTTCCACTATAAAAACCTCCTTCTGCGTCTGCAGGAGGACGGGGTAACCCGTATTTATTCAGATACCCTGGCCGAGCGTCTCGGTGTAACGTCTTCCCAGGTGCGCAAGGATTTCTCTCTTTTTAACATTAAAGGCAACAAAAAGGCCGGATATGTTATCGGTGAACTGGTTGACCGCATGGACGAGATCTTTCGTAACGACGTCCCCCGGCGGGTGGTGATTGTTGGTTATGGGCGAATCGGCAGTGCCCTTGCCAATTACAACGGTTTTCATAAGCAGAATATCGAAGTTTGTGCCGCCTTTGATATCGATCCGGCCAAGATCGCTCCCCATGGAGCGGTGCCCGTGTATCACTTGAACGATCTGAAGACCGTTGTCGGGGATACGGGGGCTCAGATCGGTATTCTTGCCGTTCCCGAGCGGGTGGCCCAGGAGTCATATCGGCTCATGGCTGATGCAGGGATTGCCGGGGTGCTGAATTTTGCCCCTATCATACTCAGTCCCATTGCGGGCTGCATGGTTACCAGCTACTGTGTGGAGGGGGAGCTGAACAGCTTGATGTTTGCGGTGGATCAACAGGGGGAGCAGGGGTAGAATGCGGAATGTATTAATAAAAATCGGCGGATCAACGGTGAACAGCGAAGGTTTTCTGGAAGAGTTGGCCCGTTCACTGCACGAGGTGAAAGAAACACATCGAATAACCCTCGTTCACGGCGGTGGCAAGGATATTGCCGCTGAATTTGAACGTCTGGGGCGCTCCTTTGAGTTTGTTGAGGGTCTGCGGGTGACCGATGCAAATACCGTTGATGCCGTTCAGCGGGCCCTGAGCGGCGGGGTGAACAAGCGGATTGTCAATGTCCTGGAAACTGCCGGCGTGCCTGCTGTCGGTATCAGCGGCGTGGACGGTGCCATGCTGGAGGCTGAACGGATCAGCGCTGCAGGCCGGGATATCGGTTTTGTCGGTCGTATTCATCGGGTGGACGGTGCGCTGCCGGATATTCTTGAAGACGCCGGATATGTTCCGGTTATCTCGCCGGTGTCCCGCGATCGTGAAGGGGCGCTCTACAACGTCAATGCCGATGATGCGGCTGCGGAGATCGCCGTTGCCCGCGGTGTGGATGATCTTATCTATATATCTGATGTGGCGGGGGTGCGTATTGGCACAGAGACCGTCTCCGTTCTCGGTGTGGATGATATTGAAAGGCAGATTGAGGCCGGAGAGATTACGGGAGGGATGATTCCCAAGCTCAGATCGGCGGCGGACTGCCGGCAGCGCGGGGTTCAGCGAATTCATATTACCGGATGGTACGGAGAACATACTCTGCGCGGAGAGCTTTCCGCACATGACCACCGGGGAACGATTATTCAGTAACAGGAAAACAAGGAGAACCAATGGCCGATGTTCAGGATTCACTTTTTGTAAATACTTATGGGCGTGCGGAAATGCCCCTCATGGTGCGCGGTGAAGGATCGTATCTCTACGATGACGGGGGCAGGCAGTATCTCGACTTTGTCTCGGGAATTGCCGTAAATGCTCTCGGGTATGCAAATCCGGCCCTGGAGAAGGCCGTGGTGAAACAGGCGTCAGAGCTGATCCACTGCTCAAATCTTTTTTCCACACGGCCGCAGATTGCTTTGGCGCAAAAGCTTGTGGGTGCGAGTTTTGCCGACCGTGTCTTTTTCTGCAACAGTGGAACTGAGGCTAACGAGGCGGCAATAAAGTTTGCGCGCAAACGGGCGGTTGCGGACAGTTCGTCCAAAACGGCAGTTCTCTCATTTTACAATTGTTTTCACGGCAGAACCTACGGAGCCATGACCGCAACGGCGCAGAAGATGTTTCACCGCGGCTTTCATCCCATTCCCGGAGGATTTCACTATGCACCGCTCAACGATATTGAAGGGACAAAGCAGGTTCTGGAAGGAGCCGATTTTGCCGCAATTATTGTGGAGCCGGTGCAGGGTGAAGGCGGTCTGACAAGCTGCAGTCCGGAGTTTCTGCAGTTTCTGCGAAGCTTCTGTGACGAAAACGGCGCCTCCCTGATTTATGATGAAATTCAGTGTGGTCTCGGGCGCAGCGGGAAGACCTGGGCCTATGAGCATGCCGGCGTGGAGCCGGATATACTGACCAGCGCCAAACCGTTGGGCGGCGGTCTGCCCCTCGGGGCTGTTCTGGTGCGTGAAAATATCGCCCGGGCCGTATCGCCGGGGGATCATGGAACGACCTTCGGCGGGAATCCTGTCGCCTGTGCGGCTGGGGAGGTTATTCTCGATGCAGTCACGGATCCGGCCTTTCTCGGTGATGTCCGGCGCAAGGGTGAGGTGCTGAAGAAACGTTTGAGCTCCTGCGTTGAACGCCACGATGAAGTATCCGGCTATTACGGTATCGGTCTGCTGGCCGGGGTGCGTCTGAAGTTTGATCCCGCACCGCTCATGGCTGCCGCCCGTGAAGAAGGGCTGCTTCTGGCCAAGGCAAAGAACAATACGGTGCGCTTTATGCCGCCCCTGACAGTGTCAGAAAGAGATATTCACCGGGCTGTCGATCTGTTTGAAGAGCTCCTTGAAACAGGTTCAGGTGGCGAGAATAAATGACAAAGCCCTTGACCTCACAGGGTGCCATGTTATATTTAAATAAAGAAAATTTTAATACCTAACTACGGAGGAATAGTAAAATGGCTGATTGGAAAGTTCCATTTTATACGCACCAGCGTCAGTATGAAAACCTGAAACCCGAACTGACAGCTGCTATGGAAGAAGTATTCCAGAGCGGTAAGTATGTTCAGGGGCCTGCTCTTGCAAAGTTCGAAGAAGAGCTGAAAGAGTACATGGGTACTGAATATGCCATCGGTGTTGGTAACGGTACTGATGCTCTCTGGCTGACTTTCATGGCTCTTGGTCTTGGTAAAGGTGACGAAATGATCACAAACGCCAACACCTTCTTCGCAACTGCCGAAGCTATGTGGATTGCCGGTGCAACTGCAGTTCTCGTTGACTGTGATCCCGAAACACGTAATATCGATCCCAAAGCAGTTAAAAAGGCAATTACTCATAAGACCCGTGCGATTGTTCCTGTTCATCTCTATGGCCTGACTGTAGATATGAAGGCTATCCGCGAAATCGCTGATGAGTACGGTCTTTACGTAATCGAAGATAACGCTCAGGCAATCGACGGTCACGGTGATACGTTTAAGCAGGGTGAGCTTTCTGACGCTGTTTGTACGTCCTTTATCACTCAGAAAAACCTTGGTACATATGGTGATGCCGGTGCGATCTTTACTGATCACAAGTTCATCAATGACCGTGTACGTAAGCTTCGTAACCACGGTTCCGGTGCCCGTAATGTTCACTCATACGGTTTCAACAGCCGTCTGGATGATATTCACGCGGCTATCCTTTCTGTTAAACTTAAGAAAATCGGTGAGTTCACTGATAAGCGTATCGAAATCGGTAATAAGTACAACAGCGAGCTTGCTGATGCTGCCAAGGGATGGCTTCGTCTTCCCTACGTACCTGCCGGATACCGTCATGTGTTCCATTGCTACGTAGTTGAGACTCTTGATCCCTCCGAGCGTGATACGTTCCTTAACTTCCTTCACGAAAACGGTGTTGAAGCCAAGACTCACTACTCTATTGCAATCCACCGTCAGGATGGATTCCCCTGGGGTAAGGATGCACGTGTTGATGGTCCCCTTCCCAATGCGGAAGCCAATGCAGACTCCTGCATTACTCTTCCCCTTGTACCTGAGCTTACTGATGAAGAAGTTCAGACTACAATCGACGTTGTTAAGAAATACGCTGCACAGCGTTAATACTCACTGTAAAAGTGATATACTATGGCATCTTCCCCTCTTACAGGGAGGGTGCCTTTTTTGTTCCCCGAAAACCCAAAAATAAAGAAAGAGGAAAAAATGGCGAAATACAGTGTTATGGTAATCGGTCTCGGTAAACGCGGCGGACACCATGTTCAGCATTTTAATGCTCACCCCGACTTTGAAGTTACCGCAATTTGTGATATTAACGAAGAGCAGATGAATAAGGTTGCCGAAGAACAGAATCTCGGTGATTCTGTTGTGAAAGGTACTGATGCGAAGGCTGTGGCCATGGAAGCGAAACCTGATGTTCTTGCTTTTATGACCCTGCCCAATATCCGTAAGATGTTTATTCAGCTTGCTGCAGACTGTGGTGCAAAGATGGTTGCCTTTGAAAAACCTGTTTCCCTGACAACTGAAGAAGGGTTTGAAGTGAAGGAAATTGTCGAGAAAAGCGGCCTGAAGGCTGTTCTTTCTTATCAGCATCGTTACGGCTCACATTACCAGGCCGTGAAGGATATTGTTGATGCCGGTAAGATCGGTGAAGTGACGGACATCTACGCCAATGCCATGGGGTGGCCTGCGCACATGTTTACGCACATGGTGCATTACTCCCGCTGGTTTGCCGGAAACCCCAAGGGTGCCTGGGCAATCGGGAATGCCTCCGGTAAAAAGAAACTTGAATCTCCGGATCGCCATCTCTCGCCTGACTACCTTGCAGGTATCGTCAATTACGAAAACGGCGTTCACGGTGTCTATGAAGTCGGTGCCGGTCAGCCCGATGTGAAGCATGTTGCCAAGTGGTTCGGTAAGAACAGAATCGGTGTAAAAGGTACCAAAGGCTATGCCGAGGTGTATACCAACGGCGGGTATAAAGCGGTAACTCCGGAAGGTGTTATTGAAGGTGAAGGTGCCATGGACTATCATAAGGATATGCCCGGCTATATTCAGGATATTGCTGATGATCTCAACGGTACAAAGGATCATCCCTGTAATTTCGAAAATGCCTGGGAGAACTTCTCCATTTGGCAGGCAATGTACCGTTCTGCTCTTGACGGTGGTCAGGTTGCCCTGCCCCTTGAAGGCGGACGGAACGAAGTCGAAGAGTTTAAGGCAAAGCTGAAGACAGAAAAGGTAATGCCCTCTTTCGACCATGACGAAACCAAAGAGCAGTTTGGTCTGTAGGTCAGACGCTCATGGAAGTCATTATACGAAAAGACAAGGACGCGGCAACCGAACTGGTTGCCCGCCTTGTTGTTAAGCAGATCAGTGAGGATCCGACCAGTGTGCTGGGCCTTGCAACAGGTCGGACCATGGAGGCCGTGTATGACAATCTCGTTCATAAGTATGAAAGCGGCGAGATTGATTTTTCCCTTGTAAGCTCCTTTAACCTTGATGAATATGTCGGAATTGAACCCAGTGATACCAATTCATATCGTTCTTATATGAATCACCATCTTTTTGATCGTGTCAATATTGACAAGTCAAAAACTCATATACCCAACGGTATGGCGGAAAATCTGGAAGAAGAGTGCCGCATGTATGAGGCGGCAATCCGCGGTGCCGGAGGTATTGATTTTCAACTTCTGGGGATCGGCAGTTCCGGACATATCGGTTTTAACGAGCCCCTTTCCGCCCTTCGTTCCCTGACACGTGTGAAGGCATTGAATCCGGAAACAATCGCTCAGAACAGTCCCCTTTTTCCCAAGCCGGAGATGATGCCCCGCCGTGCTATTACCATGGGGGTTGATACTATCCTGAAAAGTAAGCGGGCGGTACTTCTTGCAACGGGGGAAAGCAAGGCTGAGATCATAGCAAAGGCCGTTGAAGGACCCCTGACTTCCATAGTGACTGCGTCGGCATTGCAGCTGCATAAACGCTGCACCATTGTTGTTGACGAGGCTGCCGCGAAGTATCTGCGAATGCGTGATTACTATGACTGGATTTTTAATAACGAGCCGGAGTGGGAAGATTTTCGATAATGTTTCAGGGCGGCTTGCGGGCCGCTTTTTTGTTGGGGGCATGCAGCATGATTGATATCCTTTCATGCACTCTGGAGGACTTCCGCGTGGCTGTGAAAGAGCGAATCAATAAAGGGCCATGGTACAGTGACGCATGGTACCGGTCTTTTTTTCAGAATAATTTATCTGATATTGAGTGGACCCGTGCCTTTACGGAAAACGGCCATCTCCTCAGAGGGTTTCGTGATGAGTGCATTCTTCCTGAAATCTCTGTGGAGTCATGTCAGCAGGGGGATTCAGTACAAAAATTTACTTCCCGCCTGGCTGATGGGGCTTCTGTTGAGAGCGTCCTTATTGATTACGGACGGCGTAAATCCCTCTGTATTTCAACACAGGTCGGCTGCGCGCGGGCATGTGCCTTTTGTGCCACCGGTGACATGGGGTTTGTTCGCAATCTTTCCGTGTCCGAGGTGCTGTGGCAGGTGTATGCCGCCCGTTTTATACTTGCCTCAAACGTAGACAGTGTTGTGTTTATGGGCATGGGCGAGCCCCTTGATAATTACGATGTGCTGGTGCAGTCCCTGCGGGTACTTCAGCAGCAACAGGGCTTTGATATTCAGCCTTCATCGGTTACTGTCTCCACGGCAGGGCGCATTGACAATCTGCGGCGTCTCATGAATGAAGGCTTCTGCAACCTCCGCATTGCCCTGTCCCTGCACAGTGTTGACCCCGGTGTACGCCGTCGTATTATGCCCATCACCGGAACCAATTCTCTAAAGGATCTCCGCTCCTTTATGCAGAATGCCCCTTTAAAAAAACGTGAGCTCTTTTTGATCGAATATACGCTCTTCAAAGGGATCAATGACAGTGCTGGTGATGCCGGCGCTTTGGCTCAGTATCTGGCAGGGATTCCCTGCAGGGTAAATATCCTCAGCTATAATGGCAGAGAAGGAACATTTCGTTCTGTGGGCCGGGAAAGCATGTATGCCTTCCGTCGCATGCTCGAAGAGCTGGGACTGAGGGCGTTTGTCCGGGAATCCCGGGGGGATAAACTGAGAGCGGCCTGCGGCCAACTTGCAACAAAGGATGGAATACAGAATGGATAAAGCAGTTCAGCGGGAATCGCGGATTCTCAAGCAGATGTATCTTGTGCTTTTCTTTGCCATGGGAGCCGTGGGGCCCTTTGCATCGGTGTTTTTTAAGAAAGTGCTTGTGGATACGAATGGTGAACCGCAGATGGGAAAAATTCAGTTTATTATGGCTGCGGTACCGCTGGTGGTGTTTTTTGCAAATATTGTCACGGGGGTCATCTCCGATTCCTTCCGTCTCGGCCGGCGGATTGTTACGGTTCTCAGTATATGTGCTGTCATACCGGCTGTTATGGTCGGCGTTACGGGAGAACCGTTCTTTATGGAGAAAAATGTGGATGTGCGTTTCTTTTACGCTGCATTGTTTTTTCTTGTGCATAACTTTTTCTCAAAACCGGTTAACACACTTCTCGATTCTGAAACCCTCGGATTTCTGAATCGCAACCGGGATCGGACACTCTTCGGCCAGTACCGGATATGGGGGACTTTCGGCTGGGCAATTATTACCGTTTTTGTGGGGGCCCTGCTGACATTTGCTCCCAATCCGGACGGAGGGGTGAGGTATTCCTATATATTTTACGTGGGGGCGGTTTCGCTTCTGCTCTTTTCAATACTTTCACTATTCTCTCAAAGCGAAGCGAAGCCCAGGGCGATTAAAATCCCCTGGGAAAAGCTCTTTCATGACCGGCGTTTTTTCCTGTTTCTGATTTTTGTTTTCGGTGCCGGTGCCATCAATAATGGCATCGGTATGCAGTATGTTGGGTTTTATCTGGACGATGTTACCGCATCCCCCCTCGAACTGGGACTGATGTTTGGATTCTGGACAACACTTGAGTTTCCGGTGATGCATTTCTCCAAAAAACTGATTGCCTTTTTCGGAAATCGCTGGCTTATGGTGATCGGCCTTGCTCTGACTGCAGTGAAGCTCTTTCTTTTCTCTCTTTTTACGGCTGAGACACCGTTCTGGATGAAATTTGCGGCGGTACTGATTCACGGTCCGGCTTTCGGCATGTATTTCCTCGCGCTGATTGACTTTGTTGACCGCAGTGCCAACCCGAAAATGCGCGCCACGTACATGGGGGTAACTACGGTTGTACGTTCTGTTATTGCCGGTTCATTTGCCGGATGGGCAAGCGGGCGGATTATTGAACTGCGCGGCGCACAGACTCTGCTTGAATGGGGGACATGGGCCACTCTCGTTCTCGGTGTCTTTTTTCTCCTGGTTGTAAAAGGAGACGGGCCGGAAAAAAAGAGTTGACTTTTGTATTAATTATATCTATTTTTGTGCCGTTACTTTTGAAATGAAAGGCGAATTACAATGTCGAGAAAACCCTTTATTGCCGGTAACTGGAAAATGAATAAAACCGTTTCGGAATCCGTGGAGCTTGCGTCGGACGTCGTAAAAGAGCTTGACGGTGTAACCGGTGTTGATGTGGCAATTTGTGTGCCCTATACATCCCTGACCGAAGTTGCCCGTGTTCTCGATGGTACGCCGATTAAACTCGGTGCTCAGGATGTTCACTGGGAGGAATCCGGTGCGTTTACCGGGAAGGTTTCCTGTGCAATGCTGCAGAGTGCCGGTGTGGAATACGTTATTCTTGGACATTCCGAGCAGCGTACATATTTCCATGAGACCGATGAAACAGTAAACAGGAAGATGAAGGCAGTTCTGGCCAATGGCCTTAAGCCCATTCTCTGTGTAGGTGAAACCCTTGAGCAGCGCGAGTCCAATGTTACGGACACTGTTGTTGAATCCCAGATAAACGGCGCCCTTGATGGTGTCAGTGCAGCGGATCTCCAAAATACGACCATCGCCTATGAGCCTGTGTGGGCAATTGGTACCGGTAAAACGGCTACCCCTGAAATGGCACAGGAGGTTCACGGAAAAATCCGCAGCCTTGTTGCAGAAATGTACGACGCAGATACCGCTGAAAAGGTGCGGCTTCAGTACGGCGGCAGTATGAAACCTGCCAATGCGAAAGAGCTTCTTGCGCAGAATGATATTGACGGTGGTCTCATTGGTGGTGCGTCCCTTAAGGCAGATCTTTTTAAGGGTGTTGTTTCTCCCCGATAAGGAAGAGAGTTAAGAATATGTTTGGTTTTTTAATAGTGGTTTTTGTAATTGTATGTTTGCTTCTGGGCCTTTTTGTGTTGGTTCAGTCGGATACCGGGGGTGGTATTTCCGGAGCCGTGGGCGGTGGTCTGAGTGGTGCAAATTCAGCCATTGGAGCACAAAATACAGAAAATATTTTAACAAAAGGCACTACTTTTCTTGCCATAATATATTTTATGCTCGCTTTGACGCTCTTTGTAATGTCTTCAAGCAGCAGCACTTCAAAGGGGATACTCGATACTGAAATCGAATCTTCTTCTGAGCAAAATGCTCCGGAACAGTCCGGTTCTTCCATGGGAACTGTCACTCCGGAAGATCTTGAAGGTGCCGCCGAAGAAACTGATGATGCGGACAATCAGTCAGAGGATCCCTCTGAGCCTGTTGTTCCGGAAGTGAAAGATCTTCCCGGTTCCGGTGATAATGCTGAATAAAATACTATTGCGGCCGTGGCGGAATTGGTAGACGCGCAAGATTAAGGATCTTGTGGAGGTTAACTCTGTGCCGGTTCAACTCCGGCCGGCCGCACCATACAAGGCCTCTCTTCGGAGAGGCCTTTTTTACGTACGGGAAAGAGTATGAAATCATTTTTTGACTTCACCCCATCCGAGCTGAAAGACCTGATTGCCAGCATGGGAGAAAAAAAATTCCGCAGTACACAGATTCTGGAATGGGCCTATAAAAAACGTGTTTCCTCTTTCGAAGAAATGCGCAATATTCCCCGTGCTCTGCGATACGCACTGGCTGAGCGGATTGCTTTTTTTCCGGCGCAGGTCGTTTCACGCCGGGAGTCGCCTCAAGACAGAACGCGGAAGTATCTTTTTAAAAGCGATGAAGGCCATTTGTATGAGGCGGTTCTTCTGAGAAAGCAGGCACGAAACACTCTGTGTGTGTCTTCACAGATCGGCTGCTCTTTGGGGTGTGTTTTCTGCGAAACCGGACGTATGGGATTTGTCCGTAATCTGAGTGCCGGTGAGATTCTCGCGCAGGCCGCTGCTGTTCAGGCAGATATACCCGAACAACGCATTACCAATATCGTGTTTATGGGTATGGGGGAGGCCCTTCTCAATTTCGATGCATTTCGCCAGGCTCTCAGGGGCTTCAGCCAGGACTCTGCATTTGCCATAGGGCGGCGCAGAATCACTGTGTCTACGGCGGGCTATGTACCGGGTATCACCCGTCTTATCCAGGAGAAGATTGATGTTGAACTGGCCATATCCCTGAATGCTTCCAATGATCGGGAGCGTTCCGCCCTGATGCCCATCAACCAGCAGTATCCCCTTGAAGATCTTGTTGCCGCTGCCCGGAAATATGCCCGTTTTCGCGGGCGTTCCGTAACATTTGAGTATGTTCTTATTCATGGAAAGACTGATTCGATGCAAAATGCATCAGAGGTTGTTTCACTTTTACAGGGCGGTCCTTTCAAAGTGAATCTCATTCCCTTAAACAGCTGCAGTGATTCATCTCTTGCAAGCCCTCCCCACGAACGTATTCAGTCATTCAGGTTTTATCTTGAAAAACATGGTCTTACAGCAACAATCCGTATCAGCGGCGGTGAGGATATCGAAGGCGCATGTGGTCAGCTTGCAGCAAGGAATCGTGACAAATAATCTTTTTGGTATAATAATTGCCATTGATAAACCGATATACTATAATAAGAACAGACGGGAAAATGCCCATTAACCGGGAGGCCCTATGCGGTATAAAAAAAGAGAAACCCCCTATGACGTCAGATACTACACGTTTTCTGAAGAGAAAAAACCACAGCGGGAGCGCATTATTACCCATGATGACATTCTGAATCTCAGAATTCTTCTGAATACGGAAAAAACGATGGAGGCCTTTTTGGCAAAGGTCTGATCACGTAAGGCGGATCCCTATTTTTTCGTTTCACCAATATGAAAGCCCGTATTCGGGCTTTTTTTATTATATTTACTTTTTAACCGGAGTTTTCATGGAGCAGTGCGAAACCATAGAATCCGTTCGTCTTCATCTGGATGCGCAGAGAGCCGCCGGAAAAAGAATAACCTTTGTTCCAACCATGGGGGCTCTTCATGAAGGTCATTTATCTTTGATTGATGCCGCCCGGGAAGACGGTGGTTTTTGTGTCGCCTCCGTTTTTATTAACCCCATACAGTTTAATGAGACCCGGGATTTTGAAAAATATCCGCGGACCTTTGAGCAGGATGCCCAGGTCCTCGCTGATCGGGGGTGTGATCTCCTTTTTGCACCGACCACTGATGTTCTGTACCCATCCTCCTTTGATACAACCCTTTCATGCGGCATTCTGACAACACGCCTTGAGGGAGCCCACCGGCCGGGGCATTTTGATGGCGTCACAACGGTGGTGGCAAAGCTCTTTAACAGTATCATGCCTGACAGTGCCTTTTTCGGACAGAAGGATGCGCAGCAGGTGTTGGTAATCAAAAAGATGGTTCAGGATATGAATTTTCCCATACGGATACGGGTCATTCCCACTGTTCGTGACGACAGGGGCCTGGCCCTGAGTTCGCGCAATTCCCTGTTGACGGAGAAGGAGTACCGCATTGCTCCGCTGATATATCGGGGATTGCAGAGAATTCAGTCTGTGTGGAGTCAGGGGGAACGCAGTTCGTACTGTTTGCTGGAAGAGGCCCGCGCCCTGTATGGCGAAGAGCCTCTGATTCACCCGGAATACATTGCAATCACGGATCGCCTGTGTCGTGATCTGGATCAGGTTCCTGCTGAAGGTGCGTTGGTATCGACGGCATGCCGCATGGGTGAGAGCGGCGTGCGCCTGATAGATAATATTGTTCTTGGAGGCTTTTTTGACTAAGAGAAAAATACTTTTCTTTGCGGTAATGCTGTTTTCTCTTTCCCGGGCAAAGACCTTTGATCTAACCCTTGATTACTCCGAGACTGACCCCATGACTGCAGCGGTGATGCGTAAAACCGAAGCCGCCTATGATGTCAATGATTCTGGCCTTGCTGCTTTGGAGGAGGGGCATCTTGAACGGGCGAAGGAGATATTTCTGCGGGCCGATGCCATGCTGCCGGTGTACCACGATGCAAAAAACAACTATGCCCTTGCCTTGTATCGCCAGGGGAAACGGGACAGTGCTGAGGCGGTGTGGCGCGGTATTCTCCAGCGGGATAACACCTATGAACTGAGCTGGTATAATCTTGGCCATGCTGCATATGATGTCAAGGCGTATGAGCGGGCATACGATTATTTTACCCGTGCTCTCCGGCTGCGGGACAGCGGATTTGCCCAGGCCCGGCTCATGGCAGGCCGAAGCGCTGCTGAACTTGGGCTCCATGAGAAGCACCTGGAGCATTTTCGAAAGCTCCATGAATCAAAACCGCTATCCTATACATATCTGGAGGAATATGTTTTTGCTCTGCTTAAAAATACGGATACTGCCGGAGCGATATCCGTGCTTGAGGATACTCCTTTTCGTGAGGGGCAGGTTCTGCGGGGGAAGCTCTTTGCTCTGCAGGGAGACCGCGACAGTGCGCTGACCCTGCTGGCGAAGGAGGAATACTATTATGATCAGTCTGTACTGGATTATCTTGTCCATATCTATACAGAGCAGGAACAGTATGAAAAAGCGGTTTCCCTGGGTAAATACTGTGACAGTACTGCTCCTCCATCCCTGATTCACAACATCTCCTATGCCTATTCCCAACAGAGTGATGATTCCGCCTACATTGAATGGCTGCGCCGGTGGGCATCGCAGGATCGCTACAGTTCTTTGCGCACTGTTCTTGCAGGGCGATATCTTCAACAGGATAAGTATGATTCCGCCGGGAATGTTCTGAATACGGTTCCCGAAAAGGAGCGGGACGGGGTGTATTGGTATACCAGGGCTGTTGCAGCAAAAGAGCGGGGGGATCAAAGGGATGCCCTCGATGCAATTCGCTCTGCCCTTTTTTACGAAACCAGGCCCTCGTATTACACCCTTCTTGGAATTATCTATCGGGAAATGGGCAAAGAAGAAGAGGCACGGTTGCAGTTTAAAAAAGCCCTTGCCCGGGATTCATCTCATTATGCAGCCCGTTTTGAATTGCTTCGGGGGGAGACGGATTCCTCCGCCGGTGATCTGCTTGACGAGACAGCCGCGCGCCTGCAGCGTCCCGCGGCTGAACGCAGGGACAGTCTCCGATATATCTATCTTCTTCATCGGTCAGGCCATCACGAAGATGCTGCAAAAAAGGCTGCTGTCGTGGATCCGCAGAGCATAGAGGAGTACCGCCTCCTCGCCGGTGTTTTAAAGCGAAGCAATGCCCGTGATGCTCTGTACAGAATGAGCAGTGAATTTATTTCCCGTGCAGGCTCATCCGTTGTGGGAGATGTGCTGTATGATATGACGAAAGGACAGTTTTTTGAAGTGACTGCTTCTCTGTATGAAACTCACGGCGGACTGGTGCGGGATGACTGGAAGGCGCTCTACGCTGCGGGCTTTTCCTATCTTCGCCTGCAACGCAGGCACCAGGCATTGCGCCTTCTTGAGCGGGCCTATCAGGTCAACGACACCGCCCGTTCTCTTCGCTTTGTTCTGGCTTTTGCGGCAAGTGAAGTGGGCGATACCGCCCGGGCACAGCAGCTGTGGAAAGATCTGGCCGGGGAGGGCACGGATAATCCCTGGGTGTTCTCCAATCTGGCAGTGATTAATGAGCGTTCCGGTCGCAGTGAAGTGGCAGAAGCATTGTATGATTCCGCTCTTTCCCGGGACAGTTCGCGCCGTGATGTCGCTCTGCACCTGGCTGATCTTGCCCGACGGGGAGGGGACCTCTCCAGGGCCCGCCGTCTTTATGCCCTGGTTGAAGAGAAGGCGTCGGCCCCTGATTCTCTCGTTCAGGCGGCTTTGGCAGGGCGTGCCTATCTGGCCCGCAGGCGCGGTGAGCCCGGGAAAGAGGATTCCCTCGTTTCTCTGCTGCAGTCTCAGGAGGGCGAATTCCCCTATCTCTACGGTACACATGCTCTCAACCGTGATGACTATAAAAAGGCTGTGCAGTGGTTACGTCAGGTCACGCCCATGGATTGCGCCGTATACCGGGCGCTTGCCCGCTCATATCTGGAGCTTGACGATATCTCTAAAGCGCAGGAATATCTTGATTCTGCCCGGGCCGGAGATTCGCTCTGCGAGGGGCTTTCCCACATCCAGAGCAGGGTGTATGCCGCACGCGGCGATTACAAGCGGGCCCTTGCTCTTACGGATGGTTCCGGTGCAGAGGGCGGTTATACGCATATGTATTTGCTGTATGAGCTTTCGCGCTGTGATGAACTTCTGCAGAAAGCGTCGACCTGGTTGTCGCAGTATTCGGGAAGCAGGCGGGTTGATGTACTGCGTCTTGCGGGAAACTGCGCGGTGAAAAAAGAAGACTGGAACGGGGTTTTTACCTGGTTTTCCGAAGCGTACCGTCTGAGCAGGGCTGCGCGGGATGCCTATAACTGTGCTGTTGCCTGTTATCATCTGAATGAACCGGACAATGCGTACCACTATTATCAGCTTGCTGTTTCAGATGATCCCCACCTGAAAAACAGGGAGATTGAAGATTGGTACACCAGGCGTGTGAATGTCCATTCCCGGGAGGACTCGCTTGAATCTGATTCAGGGTCCTCAGATGTGGACAGTTTGTACAACCATGGAGTATCCCTGCATCGCCAGGGAGAAACAGAGCGGGCGGAAGGGGTGTATCGGGCGGTTCTTGATGCAGACCGGCGTCATCGCCATGCGTGGAATAATCTCGGGGTGATTTATCTGGACCGCGGAGATTACGAAAATGCGATTGATGCTTTCAGGCATGCTGTTCGTTTTGGCGGAGATGTTGCCGAAGGGTATATTAATCTGGCGGAGCTGATTCAAACACACGAAGGCTGTGAGAAGGCGCAGCGGTGGATTCAGAGAGGGCTGAAAAAATTCCCCGATAACGCGGTGCTTAAGAGACTGAAGGAGAATTGCGGGAAAAACAAATAACTTGTTGAATTTCATTGAAACTAATGTAAAATAGAACATACCCTATGGACAGCTGTATTGTCGGAGATGAAACTATGAGTAAATTTGTCGGAATTAAGCAGAAGATTATCAGAAGCGTTATGCTGATGATAGCTGTGATTTTCGTTGTTATTTTTGCAGTCCTTCTTTTTCAGAATATTACGCGCAATCAGCGTGCCCTGGAAAACAACAAAGAGGAGATAATTGCAAATATCAAGGCCAAGGGGCAGATCCTTGCAAAGAATAACAGCACCGCCCTGCGGGGAATGATTGCAGATAACTCATTTACTGCTATCAAGGATCTTGTCGCAGCGACGGTGAACGGTGATTCCAGTATTGTGCGTGGTATTTGCATGAACTCAGGCAGAATACCAATGGCCTATGCCGTGGCCGGAAAAAAGACGGATGTCGGCTATGACCCCCTTGAGGATGGCCTGTCGCAGTGGGTGGTTTCCTGGTTTGAAGCCAATAAGGTTGATGTTGTTGATACCGCCTACACAGCCGGACAGGAACTTGATTCCATTGATGTATTTGAATTTGCCGCCCCCGTAGTTGATCCGACAACAGATGCCACCCTCGGCTATATTCGATACACCCTTTCTGCGGAACCTCTCAGAAGTGCAATTGCCCAGGCTGAAGCAGAGGCTGCGCGCGAAATTCGAATGATGATTCTGCTCCTTGCAATTCTCATGATCGGTGCCTTTGCCCTGGCCTATTTTGTTCTGTCTCCCATAGCTGTAAAAATCAGTTCCCCCATTATCGATCTTGTGGAGTCGGCCCGGGTCATTTCCGACGGGAATTACAATGTCGAGGTGAAGAGTCAGAGCAACGACGAAGTTGGTATGTTGTCGGATACCTTTGATGACATGCGTCAAACCATCAAGAAGTACACTGAGCACTTACAGGAGCTTATTGACGAAAAGATGCGCCAGGTAAAGGATATTCTCAACAATATTGATCAGGGGCTTGTAACGGTCAATTTTGACGGCACTGTGGGTAAAGAGTATTCCCTTAAGTCCAATGATATTCTCAATGTTGAAGATGTTGCTGATGAAGACGTGTATTCTCTGCTGCGTCTTGATAATGCCGGTAAAAAGCGGTTTGAAACCTGGGTGAACCTGGTGAAAAAGATGCATACAAAACAGCGGTGGAGAAAGATCGAAAAACTTGCGCCGGTTCATGAGCTTGAGTTTGAAGCTGCGGCCGATGAGAAGGACGATACAACGAAGGAAAAATTTGTTAATATATCGTATCAGAAGATATTTGATAAAGATGGCGGACTTTCCAAGCTGATGATTCTTGCCAAGGATGTAACTGAAGCCCGTGAGCGTGAAATGCAGATGGAAAAGGAACGGCTTCAGCATGAGAACGAGATGAAAACGATCCTCGGTGTTGCTCACACTCCGGAGGAGGAGATTCTTGATTTTATGAAGGACAGCAAAACCCGTATTGAAGCTCTGAGGGAAAAGGTAAAAGCCCATCTTGACGGAGTGCGCAAAGAGCGTGAAGAATACCCCGACCAGGATGCTCAGTACCGTATTCCACCGGAAGATGTACAGTCTCTGTACCGTGATCTTCATACGCTTAAGGGGAATGGAGGCTCCTATGGTTTTGATCTGTTTTCACGGTATGCCCATGAGGCAGAGGATCGTCTTGAAGAGCTTAAGACGCCCGTTTCTGTTCGCCGAAGTGATACTCTCTCCTCGCTTATGACGCTGATCGAGTCTATTGGGAAAGAGTATTCCCTCATTGATGAAAAAATCAAGATGATAAACGGTTCTAAGGATGCCGTGTACGTAAGTGTTCCTGCAGAGCGCGTTGAGTATATTCAGCACCTGAGCAGGGAGCTGTGGCATGAGCATAAAGACGAAAAGATTGCCGCAAAGCTGGCAGATACGGTTCAGATGCTTTCCTGGAAGCCCTTTGCTTCACAGGGGCGCAAGTATCAGAAGGCTGTCATGAAAGCGGCCCGGTCGCTGAAGAAGGACGTGGAGTTTATTTTTGCGGATGAAAACAAGCTCGTCCCCAACGATATTTTTCAGGGGGTTGATGAGTCTCTGATTCATGTGGTGCGCAACGCTGTTGCCCATGGGATTGAGAATGCGAACCTTCGCGAAGAAAAGAACAAAGGGGCCGGAAAGATAGTGTTTTCCGTGGATTTTGATGATGAAAAGCGGATCTTTACCGTTTCTGATGACGGTGCCGGTATCGACCGTGAGGCAGTTCTCGCTAAAGCCGTGGAAAAAGGTCTTGTATCCGCTGAAGACGGTGAGAAGATGAGTGACTCAGATGTTTTTATGTTCCTTTTTGAGAGCGGTTTTTCCACGGCTGCCAGCCTCAGTGATGTTGCGGGGCGCGGCGTTGGTCTTGATGTCGTGAGGGAGAATATCGATAAGCAGAATGGAACTATAGATATAAAATCACAGGTGAATCTTGGTACGACTTTTATTATAAGTCTGCCGAGATAGCCGAAGATAAGGGGCGTAGGATATGGCGGAAATGGAAGATACTCTTTCTGAAATCAGGGATGACATAAGTCTTGCAGCATCCAGGACCATCAGCAGTTTGCTCATGGTGGATTGCAGTATTGCCGATGACTGGGAGGTAAAAGAGCGCCTGACGGGGATGTATGATCATATTATTACCCTCGGCTGTTCCAACTCTGACTATCAGGGGGTGATTATGATTGCCGTTGGTGATCAGGGGGCGCATCAGTATGCGGATACCCATGAAGAGGTCGTGGATATCTTCGGGGAGATTGCCAATACCTACTGCGGCATGCTCATGGACCAGGACCGGGTGAAGGAGAAAATCGGCATACTTTCCCAGGCGATACCCATGTACGCTGCGGACAGGACTTTTTTCCCCCGTGCTGCAGCGGTCAGTGGCAGTGTTGTCACAGAGGATGACGTGTATATCAGGGTCGGCTTTGCGATTCGCGGCTTTATGACCCTTCTTAATATATGAAAGAGCTGAAAGATTTAGTGAGGAGCTGACTATGTCAAAACGAGTTGTGGTTGTTGATGATTCAAAATTTCTGACAAAACAGATCAAGAAGTTTCTGGAAAAAGAAATGGGCTACGAAGTTGTTGCTATCGGGCATGACGGTGAGGAAGCCGTTACTCTCTATGAAGAGCATAAGCCCGATCTTATTACTCTTGACATTACAATGCCGGGTAAAGACGGACAGGATGCAATGGAGGAAATCATTGAGAAGGATCCCGATGCAAAAATACTGATGATTTCTGCTGTGCGTGGAGATGCTATGCTGGAGTGCATGGCAAATGGTGCTTCGGGGTATGTTGAAAAACCTCTGAAGCTCAAGGATGCGGATTTTGTGACCGACTTTAAGGCGACGCTTAATGAAGTGTTCGAATAAGAGAATTATTCTTCTTTAAAAACAATATGGAGAAGTTGTGTTGAAAAAAAACGTGACTATGTGCGCTCTGCTTCTTGTGGCAGTCATGTCAGCTGCCTCCTTCGGCGGAGAAAGCCTTTATATGTTCTATCCCTCGCCGATTCGTTCCAATGTGGTACAGCAGATGGTGCAGGGGGAAATAAGTGATGTGGACGTTACGGTTTTCGGAAAGTACCGGGATTTTGCTCTTAAGGTAAAGGCCGATGAACCGGAAGCATTGTTATGTCCCACTGAAACCGCCCGCACCCTTAAGTCCCAGGGGTATTCCACCGTGGCATCAGCCCAAAAGGATGGTGCAGAAAAGATCGAATATGTTCTTTTGTCCATCGGAGAGGCGGTCACACCGGCTGATCTTACCGAGGCTTCTGTAATTGGTGTTGTGGATATTATGGGACGTAATGAAATGAATGAATATGTGAAAGGGTTTGTCGGTAAAAAAGTGCGTGTGAAGCACGTTACGAAAATCGATGACCTGCTGCCCCTTCTGTCCTTTCGTATGGCTCAGGCTGTGCTTATTCCCAAGGCCCGTGTTGCGTATTTCCAGGGTAAGTCAAATCAGTCATTTGCCGTTACCACTCTTTCTGAGAAAGGGGCTGTGGCCCAGGTTGTAAGCAAGGGAGGGGATGCGTCGGCAAGCCTTGAGGCAGCGAAAGTTATCAGTAAAAAACTGCCTGATTATATCTTAGGGGGAGTAGAATGGAAGTAATACTTAAGAAATATATTGTGTTTTTTCTCGTAATTCTGAGCAGCATTTCTGTTGCGGCGGAAGAATCGGAGGAAAAGAGTCTGTTGATTATTCGCAGTGCCGGCGATGATTTTCAGGAAGTTGTTACAGGACTTCGGTACGAGTTGGATGCGGTGTTTACCATTGTTGATACCGTTCTTGAGGAAAATACAAAGGATGCCATAGCAAGCCTCATGGAAAATGTTGGCCCCAAGGTGGTTGTCCTTATGAATAATACGCAGATCGATGCGTATCGTTCGTATCAGAAGTCCCTGGATGTGGATACGTATGTGCCTTCCGTAAGCCTTATGGCCGCTTCTGTTGATGGGTATATTGACGGTATGAAGAATTGTGCCGCCATTGAATATGAAATCCCCATTGTAACCAGTGCTGTTGGTCTGCGCAGTGTTTTCAGTGTGGATATCAAGAAAATCGGGATTGTCCACCGTTCGTATCTGAATGATTTTGTGAAAGAAAACCGCGCCTTCTGTAACAGTGAAGGAATAGATCTTGCGACGGAGGTGGTTTCCGATGCAGAGGAAGTGGGCGATGCATTAAATTCTTTGAGGAAACGTGATATCGATGCCCTGTGGGTTGCCAATGATAACGTTCTTCTTTCGCAGAAACTTATTGTTAACGAGTGGATTCCCTTTGTGCAGAAGAATAAACTGCCGGTGATTGTTGGTGTGGAATCCCTGGTGAATCCGAAGTTCCATTTTGGAAATTATGCTGTGGTCCCTGACAATATAGCCTTGGGGAATCAGGCGGCAAATCTTATCTACGATATTATGTACAATGACTGGAAGGTCTTTCGCAATGGCGAGACGCAGCCGCCTCTTTCTGTCAAGACTGTTGTAAACGGTCCTGATGCGCGTAAGTTCTTCGATATTGACGAAGAGGACCTCATGTCCGTTGATCGTGTTCTTGAGTAGAACCGGGGAAAATGAGAAATCTCTTCTTTTATCTTTGAGCTTTTATTATATTAAAAGTAAAGAGGATGTGTAAAATGTGCAATATGAATATAACTGTCGTCGTAACTGTTCTTGTGCTGCTCACTGGAGGAAAGTGAACAGGCGGGTTCATATTGCCTGAAAATATCAGCCCGTCTCCCTAAGAGACGGGCTTTTTTATTGTTGAACAAAATGGAATGTGGAGGAAATACATGGCAGAGAAAAAAAACTGTACAGGGGCGGAGATTCTCATCGATGCTCTTGAGAAAGAAGGGGTTGATACCCTGTTCGGATATCCCGGCGGGGTTTTGATTCCCCTGTATGACGCATTGTACGGATGTCAGTCTATTGAAGTGGTACTGACTCGGCACGAGCAGGGGGCAGCTCATGCGGCGGACGGCTATGCCCGGGTCAGCGGAAAAACCGGTGTATGTCTTGGCACGTCCGGCCCAGGAGCGACAAACCTGGTAACGGGGATTGCAACGGCTTTTCTGGATTCCATTCCCATGGTTGCTATCAGTGGACAGGTGGCAACACCGCTGTTGGGAACTGATGCATTTCAGGAAGCTGACATGGTTGGTGTGACCCGTCCCATAACAAAACATAACTTTCTGGTTAAAACCATTGAGGAGCTTCCCGGGGTGATTAAAAAAGCCTTTTATATTGCCAATTCCGGCAGACCGGGGCCGGTTCTTATTGATCTGCCAAAGGATGTAACTACGGCAACCCTGGAGAATTATTCCTATCCGGAGCATATCGATATTCGCAGTTACCGCCCGAATATGGAAGGGCATCCGGGGCAGATAAAACGGGCCTGTTCGGCTGTGGCAAAGGCGGAAAAACCTTTGATTTATGCAGGCGGAGGCATTGTCATATCCGGAGCCCAGCGTGAACTGCTTGAATTTGCTGAAAAGATTGATACCCCTGTGACCGCTACTCTCATGGGGCTTGGCGGATTTCCCGGTGGCCATGAGCTCTTTCTCGGAATGCCCGGTATGCATGGAAGCAAGGCGGCCAACACGGCCCTGCAGCAGAGCGATCTTATTATTTCCATCGGGGCGCGTTTTGATGATCGGGTTACGGGGGATGTGACAAAGTTTGCTCCCCATGCTGATATTATTCATATTGATATCGATCCGGCGTCAATCTCCAAGATTATTAATGTTGACATCCCCGTTGTCGGTGATGCACGGAGAATACTGACAGAGATAAACCGCTGTGTTGCTGCAAAGAATAATCCCGCATGGAAAGAATATCTTTCTGCGTTTATGGCAAAGGGGCGATTCAGATATAAGAACAAAACTGATATCATTATGCCTCAGTATGTGATTGAGTCATTGTATGCCCTGACCGGCGGTGATGCAATCGTCAGTACCGATGTCGGGCAGCATCAGATGTGGGCGGCGCAGTATTATCTTTTTAACGAGCCGCGAAAATGGCTGACCTCGGGAGGGCTTGGTACGATGGGGTATGGACTTCCATCCGCCATGGGCGCCTGCTTTGCCGCTGCCAAAGAACCTGTCTGGAGTATTTCCGGAGACGGCGGTTTCCAGATGAATCTGCAGGAGCTGGCCACAATCAAGATTAATAAGCTTCCCGTGAAGGCAATTATCCTGAATAACACCTATCTCGGGATGGTTCGTCAGTGGCAGGATATATTCTTTGAAAAACGCTACAGTTCAGTTGATCTGAAGGCGAAAGAAGCCGTGACCGGTGTTGGCCTTGAGCGAAGCTGTGACGTAAATGAGAAATATACGCCGGATTTTATTAAGCTTGCCGAGAGCTACTGTATTCCCGCCCGGCGCGTGACAGATCCCGCCGATGTTGAGAGCTCACTGCGCTGGGCAGAACAGACGGAAGGTCCCGTTCTGCTTGAGTTTATGGTTTCTCCCGAGGCGAACGTGTTTCCCATGGTTGCCCCCGGTGCCGCCCTGGATGAGATTATTGAAGATGAGGAGTTGAATGATGAATAAACGCCATACTATATCAATTCTTGTTGAGAACCACAGTGGTGCTCTCAGCCGTATTTCCGGGCTGTTCTCAGCGCGGGGATATAATATTACCAGCCTTTCCGTGTCCCCCACGGAAGATCCGGGAATATCCCGTATGACAATAGTAACACTCGGTGATGATACGATTATCGAACAGATCAATAAACAGCTGAACCGCTTAATCGATGTGATTAAGGTCTTCGATTTTTCCGAGAATGACTGCGTTGACCGGGAGTTGCTGATTGCCAACATCAATGTTACCAACCGCAATCGTCATGAGCTTGTGGGGCTTCTGGATATTTACGGCGGTAAGGTTCTTGCTCTGTCTGCACGGGAGGTTGTTGTGGAACTGAGCGAGCGGTCGGCGGTTCTTGACGACTTTATCGCCATGGTGACCCCGTACGGAATCAAAGAAATTGCCCGCAGCGGCCCTGTGGCGCTGGCAAAACCGAAAGTACAGGAACAGTAAGCCGGGAGGCAGTATGTCAGAACAAGTAGTAATATTTGATACAACCCTTCGTGATGGAGAGCAGGCTTTGACCGCGTCCCTTTCCCTTGATCATAAGCTTCGTATTGCAAAGCAGTTGGAGCGTCTCGGCGTTGATGTGATTGAAGCGGGGTTTCCCGTTTCCTCACCGGGGGATTTCCGCTCGGTGAAGGCCATTGCGGAAACCGTGAAGGGGAGTACTGTTTGTGCCCTGGCGCGGGCCGTAAAAAAGGATATTGAGCGCGCAGGCCAGGCCCTTGCCGGGGCTGAGCGCAGCCGTATCCATACCTTTGTCGGGACATCGCCGGTTCATATTTTTCAAAAACTTCGTAAGACCGAAGATGAGGTGGTCGCTCTTGCCCGGGAGCATGTTGCCTTTGCGCGCAATCTCTGTGATGAAGTGGAGTTCTCAGCAGAGGATGCCTGCCGGACAGAACCGGACTTTTTATGCCGCATTGTGGAGGAAGCGATCCGTGCGGGGGCACGGACAATCAATATTCCCGATACCGTGGGATATACGATACCGGAGCTCTACGGCAGTATTATTGATGATCTGCGCAACAGGGTTCCCAATATTGACCAGGCTGTTCTTTCAGTTCACTGTCATAATGATCTGGGCATGGCCACGGCGAATTCCATAACCGCGGTCAAACACGGAGCGCGCCAGATTGAGTGCACCGTAAACGGTATTGGTGAGCGGGCGGGTAATTGTGCCCTGGAAGAGGTTGTTATGGCTATTAATGTGCGTAATGATTATCTTCCCTTTGAGTGCGGTGTCGTTACGCAGGAGATTACCGCCGCCAGTAAACTGGTACGGGATCTCTGCAATATGCCCGTACAGCCGAATAAGGCAATCGTTGGATCAAGTGCCTTCGCTCACAGTTCCGGTATCCATCAGGATGGAGTACTGAAAGCGCAGAATACCTACGAGATAATGACGCCGCAGTCTGTGGGGCTTGAGAAAAATCAGATGAATCTGACAAGCCGCTCAGGAAAGCACATGGTGCGTAACCGTCTTGCAGAACTCGGGTACCGCGAGGAAGACTATGATATTGCCACCTTTTACGATCGCTTTATTGAGCTGGCTGACAAAAAAGGCACTGTCTACGACGATGATCTTATTGTATTGATGGAGCTGGGCGGGGATAATGTTGAGGATATCTGGAAACTTGAGTATTTTAATATCTCCAGCGGAACAGTGCCCACGGCAACGATTGTCCTTATAGATAATGACGGCCGGCGCTATAAGGAGGCCGCGGTTGGTGACGGTGCGGTCAATGCGGCCACAACGGCGATTAATCGTATCGTCCCTTATGATATTTCCATTGATCATTTTCATCTTGAGGCGGTTACCAAGGGCAGCGAAGCAATCGGTAAGGTACGTATTGATGCTGCGTACCGGGGACGTGCCTTTGTGGGCAGCGGAAATTCCACAGATATTGTGGAGGCTTCCGTTTTGGCGTATCTTGAAGTTGTCAACAAGGTTGCCCGCATTGAGCGGGTGGGCAGGAAACAGCAGGAACGTCTTGATTCCATATAGATTGAGTGCGGGAAATCCCCGCACTTTTCAACAATTGTCAACAGGTTATTAACAGTCATCGCTTATGACAGAAACTCCAGGATTTCAGCGGGAGTGGAAAAGCTGTAATCCTTATGGTACGGAGCCAGTTCGGAGGCTGTGCGAAAGCCCCAGAGGACTGCCCCGGTGGTGTAGCCGCCGTTACTGCCTGTAAGCAGATCAACTTCGGAGTCACCAACAAAAAGAGTGTCCGCCGGAGGTATGCCGAGTTCTTTGGAGGCGGCATGGGCCTGGTCCGGTGCGGGTTTGCGGGGCATACCGTCATGCTGCCCGGCGATACAGGCGAATATTCCCGGAAAGAAAGATTCAACAACGGCACGGGCCTTGTGGTGAGGTTTGTTGGTTACAACGGCCATGGGCACCTGCCGTCGGGACAGTTCTGCCAAAAGAGCGGGTATTCCCGGGTAGGGGGCAGTTTTCGGGTTTTCCACATGACCGTAATTTTCAAGATATGCGGCAAGAAATGATTCCAGGGTCTGCGGATCGTCGGAAATGTCATCGGGAAGAGCCTTCTGAACCAGGTGGCGGACTCCGTTGCCGATAAACTGCCGGATTTCTTCGCGGCTGCGCTGGGGGTAGCCTGCATCACGCAGGGTTCCGTTTAAAGAACAGCAAAGATCATCAAGGGTATCCAGCAATGTTCCGTCCAGATCGAAAAGTACTGCATCTGTTTTCATATCGAGGCCTTTCTCATATTGTTTCTTACAGGTAAAAGTAGTTTAATGCCCTTTAATCATGCGGCATAAAATAATTTTCAAATATCATATTTACTCATTTACAGTATTGAGTAAAACTATATATTTTAAAACGGCTTGAAAGCGCGTAAACTTGGAGGTTTTGTGGTTAAAGGTGCAGATTCAGCACGAGGTGCTTCGAAAGATCTGGAAAAACTTACGTCATTCTGGAATAACAACCGAAATATGATAATCATCGCGGCAGCGATTGTTGCCGTTGCAGCGGTATCTGTACTGTCGTACCGGTACACGGCAGAGCAAAAGCGTCTTGCCCATAAGCAGCAGTACCTGCAGGCCCTCGAGTCTGATTCAGCGATGATTGTACAGAATCTTACGGCTGTCCATAATGCATCCGAGGGGTCCTATGCGTATCTCAGTGCCCTGAAACTTGGCCAGATTTATATGGAAGACAGTCGCTATGACAGTGCGATGCATTGGTTTGAAACCGCAGCGGAAGGAAATCGTTTTAAGGAAATCAGTGATATGGCGCACGAAAATACCGGCGCCGTATACGAAGCGATGGATTCACTTGACAGAGCTATGGATGTCTATCAGGATTTAACCGGAGCCCGGGAGTCTTTTCGATCCGCGGCAGTATATCTGAAAATGGCGTATCTGGAACTCTCCCGGGGGAATGCTGAAGCGGCAGAACGCTTTTGTAATACCCTTCTCGCCATGGATCGCGTGGATCCTGTTACGGAAGGAAAAGCCAGGGGACTCCTTGCCGAGCTTTCCTATTCGCGCAGTGACGGGTAAAGGAGTTGCATGAAGACTGATGCTTCTGTACTGCTGCTCCTGATTACAGGCGCCCGTACCGCCGGTGACGGACTTTCTTTTCTTCATACAGTGGCACAATCCCTGAAAAATCAGTGGTCCCGTTCTGTCTCGTTTCGGGTTGTCTGGGGTGAGACTGTTTTGAATATTGATGCTGCGGGTATTCGGCCGGCCCGGGACGATGATCCCGATGCAGGCAAGGGTATCGTTTCCGATTTTGACAGCAGGCTTGTGCTGCATGGCGCCGGTGATGAAATGCAGGTCTTTGCCGATGCGGCGGCCCAGCTCTTTGCAGAGAAAGTTGATGCCCGCGAGACCGCCGTCCGTGAAGCAGCCTGCGCAGCAATACGCGTGCTGGGGATTAACTATCATAAACTGCGCAATGTTCTCGGTGGTATCAGCGGTTTGGTTCAGTTGAGTCAGATAGAGGCCGGCAGCAACGAAGAAATTCAGAACAATCTGCGGGAAATACTCAAGGTGATCAGTGATTATGACCGGGAAAGCCGGAATGTTATGTCTTTGTACCGCAATGAGGCCTTTCTCATGGAATCGGGTACCTGCTCTGTACCATCTGCACTGCGCCGGAAAGTTGGTCGGACGGCCCGTGTCTTTTCCCTTTCCGGGGTGGAATTGATCGAGGATATTGCCGCAGATGTTTATCTGCCCGTAAGTGAGGCTGTGTGGAACGAAATGGTCGATATCCTTTTGTCGAATGCCTTTGAATCTTTCGGTGATGCCAAAAAAGGCGGCAGAATTCATCTTTCCTGTTCCGTGCGGGAGGGAACCCTTGTACTGACTGTACGCGATTCCGGTCAGGGCATTCCCTATCTTGTTCAGAAAGATATATTCGCACCATTCTTTACAACCAAATACAAGCGGCGGGGAACAGGTCTGTTTGTATTAAAGCGCTATGTGCAAAGCCTGAGAGGGAATATTGCCTTTTCATCAGAGCCGGGACGCGGAGCACAGTTTACGGTGGAGTTTCCAATCGATGAGTAAGTACACTACGGAGGATATTAAATGAAATTGCTACTACTGGAAGAAGAACGACATTTCAGGGATAATCTTAAAAAAGCCCTTGAAAAGGCCGGACATGAGGTTATCCTTTGCCGTGACAGCGGAACTTTTATGGATGCCCTGAAAGATTCCTTTGACAGAATCGTTATAGATGTCCGCAGCTGGTTCCGCGGTGAGGCGATGTACTCATATTTCGGAACAGTTACGGAATTGCGAAATGTTGCGATCCTGTTTCATAATACGCCGGAAGGCTTTAAAAGTCTGGACGGGCGTGAGCCTGCTGCAGAAGATGTCGTAATAGAAGGCAGCAGCAGCGTGGAGCAGATAGCAGCGGCAGTATAGCCGAATTATAATCAGGGTAAAATGCACAGATGGGTAGGTTCTTTTGAAAAGTGTTTCCGCTTATGTAGAAAGCAGTACGTTCAGTTCTGCCGTGTGGGTAATATGGTCATGGAACGGAAGAATAACTGAAGAGGAGATCCGTATTCAGCTTGCCAGGCTTGCTGATTCGGGGATCATCGGAGTGGTCCTTCGTCCGGCTTCAGATATGTATCCGCTGTATCTCTCAGATGAATTCTGGGATCTTTTCGGATATCTTCTCAGAAAATGCCGGGACCACGGAATACAGGTTCTGCTCGGTGACGATTTTACCCGTCTGGGGGAATCGCTTTATCTGTCGGAAATAAGCAGCCGCCAGAATTACCGTGCCGCCCGTCTCACGGTTAAGGAAGAGGTGAACCTTGAACGCGGAGACCATTTCCGGTATCAGCCCGAGCGGGGGGTGACGGAATATGTTGTTGCGGTTAAACGGAATAAACGAAAGATATATATCGGTGACTCCCGTACGCTTTACGACGGAGAAGAACTTTCAGATCCTGTTTCGTGGAAGGTTGGGGATGGACACTGGAAGGTTATTATCTTCCGCGTGCGATATGATCGTAACTTTGATGGACGGTGTATTCCCAATTTCTTCAGTATGAAGGCCGGCCAGTCCTACGTCAATCATGTGCTTGACCCCCTGAAAGCCGTAACTCTTCCTGAGTATCAGGATGTTTTCAAAGGTGTGTTTCTGGAAGTACCTGCGATCCTTCCCTCTGAGCAGGGGGTCCCCTGGGATGATGATCTGCTGATATCCAAGTACCGCTCCCGGTATAAACGTAATCTCATAGAAACAATACCGTCTCTCTTTTACGATGTTGCTGATAACGAAGTGAAGTACCGCCCCCATGTGTACAGCTTTCTTCAGGATACCCTGTACGATCGTTTTCCCGCGGTTGTGGATAAATGGGCAAAGCAGAACACGCTCAAAACATGGGCTGTTGGTGTGGAGTCGGACCGGGTTTCTCCGTCCACGGCGCTGCCATGTCTGTTTTCTCAGCCCGGCGGAGAGTTTGATTCCGTCGGAACTGCTGCGTCCGGAGGGCGCCGCGTCAATGAGATCGCTGCCCTGAGCCTGTACTCCCGGGCCCGCAAGGATGATTTTCCCGTTTTTGCAATTGTTGGTCGCAGTAATGCCATGACCGGTCTTTCAATCGGTGATATCAAGCAGGACGCTCTTTTTCATGCCTGTAACGGAGCGCAGGAACTGTTTATTGACGGTGTTAAATTCAACAGAAACTACCGGTACGAAGAGCTTTCCCCTCAGGCGCTTTCCTTTGGAAACCCCGACTTTACTGTTCTGCCGGAACTGGTTTCCCTGATAAACCGTAATATTGCCTTTTCCCGTCTGTGTGAACGGTACGGCGAATATGTGGCAGTGGTCTACCCCTCAACGTCAATTATGTCTGATTTCTGCTTCAGTTCTTCCGGTGCAGTGCAGGCAACCCTTAAAAATATCAGCGAGGCTGTGCACGTGCTGCAGGAGCTTGGCGTCAACTTTGAAATAGTTGATGAGCAGATGCTTTTGGAGTGTGATATCACTGCAGAGGGGGTGCGGATAAAAGAAAATGATGAATATTCCCGATTCACCGGGGTTATTCTTCCGTATGCCCGATTGATTAATAACTCTTTCTTTGTTAAGCTTGAGCAGATGGCTAAAAAGAAGGTCGCCCTCTTTTTTATGGATGATGCGCCGGAGGGCAGTTTTGATGACGGTCACAGCCCGAGCTTTATAAAGCGTGTGGGGAAATTGATACAGGCAAAATCAAAGCAGGTCGACTGCGGATCCGTTGAAAAGCTGGCCCGTCTTCTTGCAGGGGATGATTATCGCGGTGATATGAAAACAAAGGGGCTGAGTAATCCCTCGGATCTCTGGAAAAAGAGTGTTGCCATAAACGGTGTGGAGGGGTATTGGTTTTTCAACAGTGGTACGGAGGATGTTGTGATTGCTTTCTACCCCTACGAAAATACCGACGACGATGAAGATGGAGATCGATATATTTCATACGATATCAGTCAACAGGTGACAGAGCCCATAGAGCTGGATACGCATAACCGTGATGTGTACACCCTGTTTCCCGGGGAATCGCGTTTTATCTCATTTGATGAAGACGCAGAGACCGGACGCGGGGAATACGTTAATAAATACCGCATTAAACTGAAAGAAGATCGCTGGCAGTTTCAGGCGGCATCTCTTAACAGTTTTCCCCTTTCCCGCTGGAGCAGCAAAATCGGGATAAATCGAAATAACGGACGCCTGACCTATTACAGTGAAGGGCATTTTGTCTCGAACGATCAATGTACTGAGGCTTATCTTGTATTTCTCAATACAATCCCCGAATCCAAAGAGGGGCTTTCCAAACGTTTTAAGGTGTCCGTAAACGGGAATGAGCTTAGTCCAATTACCCGAAGTTCCGCCGTCCCCCAGCGCAGCAGGGCCTTCTTCGACGATTCCACCACTCTTCTTGTGTATGATCTTTCCCGGGCCCTTATCAAGGGTAATAATCGGGTACTGATCTTATCAAGCGGGGAGAGCGATCTTCCTGATCCGGTCAAGTATCCGCCCTTTGTGGCTGTTGATATGCCCGTGGAAAAATCCGGCAAGGTCTGGACGATCAGGAAAAACAAAAAGAGCGATGTCCATGAATGGGGGAAAAGTGGCTATCCGTACCTCATCGGTACCGGGGAATATGCCATAACGTTTGAGGTTCCCAAGCTATTTGAAAAAATCTATCTGAATTTTACCCGCCTTTCCGGCAGCGCCGGAGTGCGATTGAACGATGTAACCTTTGATCCCCTGAAATGGTCTCCGTACCGTATTGATATTACCGACTATGTTCGCACGAACGAACGCAATAACCTTGTCGTGTCAGTACGGAATACCCTGGATGTTATCAACCGTCTCAGTGCGGAACGATCGGGTATTCTGGGGCCGGTGTACCTGGATATTTACGGGGATAAATCAACAGAAAAAGAGAAGAATAACCAGTAAGATAAATTGGAGGAATTGATGGCAAAGAAGTATATTTACTCCTTTGGTGCAGGAACGGCGGAAGGCGATCGTTCTATGAAACTTGAGCTTGGCGGTAAAGGTGCAAACCTTGCAGAGATGTCAAGCATTGGTGTTCCCGTTCCGCCGGGATTCACCCTTACCACAGATGTGTGTGAGTATTACTATGAAAACGGCGAAACCATGCCGGAAACTCTTGCAGAAGAACTGAATGCACATGTGGACCGTCTGGAGGAAACAAAGGGTGCAAAATTCGGTGATGCCGAGAGCCCGCTCCTTGTATCGGTTCGTTCCGGTGCAGCACAGTCCATGCCCGGGATGATGGATACTGTTCTGAATCTCGGAATTAATGATGACGTTGTTGCAAGTCTTGCAAAAAAGACCGGTAATGAGCGTATGGCCTGGGATTCATACCGTCGTTTCATCAACATGTTCGGTGATGTTGTCATGGGTGTAGCTCATGAAAAATTTGAAGATAAGCTGAGAGCCGCGAAGGTTAAATTCAACCGCGACTTTGACAACGAACTTACCATTGATGAGCTGAAAACCGTCGTTGAAGATTACAAAGCCGTATACCGTGACGCTGTGGGCGAAGATTTTCCCACGGATCCCCGCAAGCAGCTTGATCTCTCCATTATGGCGGTTATCAAATCGTGGATGACCCCCCGTGCTGAGCTTTACCGTCAGAAAGAAAAAATCTTCGGCCTCAAGGGTACTGCTGTTAATGTACAGGCCATGGTTTTTGGTAATATGGGTAAGAGTTCAGGTACAGGTGTGGCTTTTACACGTAATCCGTCAACCGGGGAAAACCATTTCTACGGTGAATTCCTTGTGGATGCACAGGGTGAGGATGTTGTTGCCGGTATCCGTACGCCCAAATCCATTGATGAAATGGGTGATCTCTGGCCCGATATCTACAAAGAGCTGACTGATATTCGCAAAAAGCTTGAGGATCACTACGGTGATATGCAGGATATTGAGTTTACCATTGAAGAGGGAAATCTCTATCTTCTTCAGACACGTACAGGTAAGCGCACGGGGCTCGCAGCGGTAAAAATCGCCTGGGATATGGTAAAGGAAGGGCGTATCTCCAAAGAGGAAGCTCTGTCCCGTATTCAGGGTGATCATCTCAATCAGCTGCTTTTCCCCATTCTTGCCCCCCGGGAAAAACAGGCGGCTATTGATGAAGGCCGGCTCTTTTCCACAGGTCTTCCCGCCGGACCCGGTGCTGCCTCCGGTCAGGTTGTATTTTCTGCTGATGATGCAGTTGCATGGGCCAAAGCCGGTAAGAAGGTTGTCCTCTTCCGTCGTGATACGTCCCCGGAAGATGTTGCCGGTATGGCGTACGCCGAAGCTGTTGTCACCTCCACGGGTGGTATGACATCTCATGCAGCGGTTGTTGCCCGAAGCTGGGGTAAATGTTGTGTGGTAGGCGCCGGTGATATTGAAATCGATGCGTCTGCAAAGACAATCAAAAACGGTGATGCAGTCATTAATGAAGGCGATCCTGTTGCAATTGACGGAACAACCGGTGAGATCATTACAGGGAAAGTCCTTTCTTCGTCTTCTCCTGTTATCTCCGGCCTTGTCGAAGGGAATGCGGACGCGCAGAAGTCTGAAGTCTACAAGATGTTTGCTGACATTATGGACTGGTCCGACAGCATTCGGACACTTGATGTTCGCACCAATGCCGATTCTCCCCGTGATTCGGAAGTTGCCCGGTCCCTCGGCGCTCATGGTATCGGCCTGTGCCGTACAGAGCACATGTTCTTCGAAGGAGACCGCGTATGGTCTGTTCGTAAGATGATCCTTGCTGAAACCAAGGAAGACCGTCAGGCGGCAATTAACGAGCTTCTGCCCTATCAGCGAGAGGATTTTGAAGGCATTTTTAAAGCAATGGACGGCTACGGTGTAACTATCCGTCTGCTGGATCCGCCCCTTCACGAATTTGTTCCCGGCGATGCGGCAGGCGTCAAAGAGATGGCTCAGCGCATGAATATTTCTGAGCAAAAGGTTCAGCAGAAGATCGACTCTCTGCATGAAATGAACCCCATGCTCGGTCATCGCGGGTGCCGCCTCTCCATTACGTTTCCGGAAATCGCCCTGATGCAGGCTCAGGCAATCATTGAAGCTGCCTGCAATATGGATGATGCCGGTGTTACGGTTAAGCCTGAAATAATGATTCCTCTGATCGGAAACGAAACAGAGTTTAATTATCTGGCAAAGATCATCCGTGAAACAGCTGATGCAATTATTGCAGAACGCGGTTCAAATCTGAAGTATCAGGTTGGAACGATGATGGAGATTCCCCGGGCAACACTTGTTGCTGACAAGGTTGCAGCCGTAGATGGTGGAGCGGAATTTTTCTCCTTTGGTACCAATGACCTGACACAGATGACACTTGGATATTCACGGGATGATGTCGGCTCTTTCCTGCCTGATTATCTGGATAAGAAGATCCTTCAGGAAGATCCTTTTCAGTCGATTGATCAGGAAGGTGTTGGTCAGCTCGTGAAGACCGGTGTCGAAAAAGGCCGTTCTGCTCAGAAAGACCTGAAATGCGGTGTATGCGGTGAACACGGCGGTGAGCCGAAATCGGTTAAGTTCTTTCATAACATCGGACTTAACTATGTTTCCTGTTCTCCCTATCGTGTGCCTATTGCACGTCTTGCAGCTGCTCAGGCAGTAATTGAGAATAAGTAATATTCCCGGGAGAGAGGGGTTTTCCCTCTCTCCTGCATAATATCCCTTGAACTCCCTGAAAAAATAAGCTACCATAGGGTATCAGATTTTACAGGGGACTTTGTATGGCTAATACAAAAAAGGGAACAGATTCAATGCATAATCATCGTACTCAAGAGCGTGACACTCTGCTGCATGAGCTTTTGAAAGATTCCACCGGTGCCCCGGGGCTCACGGAGGCGCTGGACGCAGCGGGAGAGGATCAGCTTTTTTATCTGCTTGAAAATGATATGATTCCTTCGCGACATCTGCAAAAGCTTCTGTCTCTTGGCAGTCGTTCTGTGCAGGTGGGGGCAATCGAAAAGATGGCTCAAAGTGAGCAGGGGGAAACGCTGCTGATCAACGCCCTGGGCGGAGACGATCAGAATGATTTTCTTTTGGTCAAGAAGGTTGCTGATACTGGCACTGCCACGGCAGTAAAACTGTTGTTGGAAAAACTTGCCGTTCAGGATGTGCGCCTGCGTGATTTCATCAAGGCTGAGATAAAACGAATCATGAATGAGCATTTCTATTCCATCCTGTTTGATCAGCTGCTTTCACATATTGATCATCCGAACATGATTATTTCGATTCTGGATATTATCGGCAGTCTTAAAATTTCCGAAGCGGAACCCTATGTTCGCCGTGTTGTACAGGTCACGCCGAAGAGTGAGAATGTTCGGGCCGTGGCATACGCAACACTTCGCAGAATTGCACCGAAGAAAAACAGTGCTCTCCTGGCAGACGGGCTCTTTGACGGGAGTGATGAGGTTGCCTTTGCCGTCGGCAACGGCTTACAAAATGAATCCGATAAAGCCCTTATTGCGGGTATGTACAATATGCTTGAAAGCGGCGTGTATCCCGCTGGCCGTCTGGCGGAGGTTCTTGTTTTCACAAACTGTGAATCCATCGTGGAATCCCTTTCAGGGCATGAGTCCTTCCGCACAGCTCTGCGTGAGCTGCTACAGCACCGGGGAATGGAGGCTTACCGGAAGAGATACCTTTCTCTTTTTGAAGATGATATCCCCCTGACCCACGCGGTCCACAGCTCCCGGGGGGTTATCTGGGCTGTTGATGATGAGCGTTTTATTTTGAAAAAATACGAACGTTTTGCTGTTAAAATGGGCTATCCCCTGGAGACGTTCATGCGTGCGGAAGAAGCCCTTGACCGCCTGTGCAGGGAAACTCCCACTCTTGTTTTTGCAGATCTTAATATGCCCGGAATGAACGGTGTTGAATTTGCCGAAAAAGCCCGTTCTCTTTGTCCGGAGGTGCCCGTCGTTCTTGTGACGACACAGGAAGAAGCGCGCAGTGATCCGTGGGTTGACCGGGCATCATTTCATGCAGTAATAAATAAACCCTTTGATATGACAGAGCTCAATGATATAATTCAGGGAGTATTACGCTGAGAGAAAGGTTGAGGTGAAGATCATGAGTAAAGAAATCATTGAGATACGTGAAGATATCGTATCATCCACGGTGGGGCATCTCCATGAAGAGGTGAGTGATATTATTGCTGAAGGTGTTCAGCATATTACCTTTGATATGTCCGAGGTTGACATTATTGATTCAACGGGGATCGGTTTTATTATCAAGGTACAGAACAGTCTCCAGAAGGACGGCGGACTGCTCAGCCTGCGTAATGTTAATCCCGATATTATTCGTATGTTTAAGGTGATGCGTCTTGATAAGCATATCGAAATCGAGTAGATATAATGACTCTTCACGATGATGATTTTGCTGCCTTCAAAGAGAACGCCCTTGAGAGGCTTGATCGAATTGAAGAGATACTTCTTCTCTTTTCCGGCCGGAGGGTTGATCAGCAAATGCCGGCAGGGCTGAACGGTCTTTTCAGGGATATTCACAATCTTAAGGGATCTGCATCGTTCCTCGGTCTTTCTCAGTTTGTATCAACCGCACACCGAATGGAAAATGTCCTTGGATTGCTTCGGGCCCAAAAAATATCCCTTGGGGCAGAAACTATTGATCTGCTGCTCAGCGGACGGGATCTGCTGCAGAATCTTCTTGAAACTGATACGGAATCCGGCCCCGAAGCAGCAGCCGTAATCGCGGGGCTTGACAAAATGTGTTCAGGAGGAGAAGAGGAGATTCTGACTGTTGCGGTCTCCCCGAAAAAAAGCTGGGAAATATCACGAATGCTGATTCGCGATATGCAGCAGTCTTACCGCGGGGGAAAGCATGTTTTTCTGATACATTACGATATGATACACGATATTCAGGAGAAAGGGCTCTATCCCGGAGGGGTAATTGAAGAGATCCTTGCTGTTTCGGAAATAATTCACTGTGAAGTTGATACGGATACCGTTGGCGACCTTGATTCGCCGGATATGAATATTTCCCTTGATATATTATGCGCCTGCGCACTTGGAGAGCCCGTATTTCGTTCACTCTTTAATCTTGATACCCACTCGCTGCGGTGTCTTGATTCTGTTATGTTCTCAAATTCTGTGGAGAGTAATACATGAAGCACCGCGTTCTGATTGTAGATGATCTGCCTGTTAATACGGCGGTACTCAGTTCTATTCTGGAGAAAAACGGTTACGATACTGTCTCTGTCCATTCAGGGGCAGAAGCTGTGGAAAATGCAAGGGAAGGCGATTTTGACAGCATTCTTCTTGATATTGTTATGCCCGGTATGGACGGATTTGAGGTAATACGCCGATTGAAGTCACAGCCTGAAACCGCGGAGATCCCCGTT
The DNA here is from genome assembly GCA_051745065.1 of Fibrobacterota bacterium. Lineage (GTDB taxonomy): Bacteria > Fibrobacterota > Chitinivibrionia > Chitinivibrionales > Chitinivibrionaceae > Chitinivibrio. The sequence continues at coordinate 8,023 of JBNJDQ010000001.1, read as the reverse complement.
ATTTTTATTACGGGCAGAGAAGGGCCGGAATCACTCGCAAAAGGCTTTGAACTGGGGGCGGTGGATTACATTACCAAGCCCTTTAATAAACTGGAGGTCCGCGCCCGCCTCAAAGCGCATATTAAACTTTATTCCACAATTAAGTCTCTGGCGAATGCGCAGGCAGATACACTCAAACAGATCAACGAAGCTCAGAACTCACTGCTCAAACGCCCGGAAGATATGCCGGAGGCGTACTTTTCCGTTTATTACGAGGCCCTGCATGCTGCCGGTGGTGATATTTACGATATCATTCAGATAAGCGATGACGTATACGGGTATTTCGTCGGTGACTTTGCAGGACATCAGATATCTACAAGTTTTCTGACATCCTCTGTAAAGGCTTTGTTACACCAAAACTGTACGTCCTATAATACGCCCATTGAAAGTATGCGCATTATCAATTCCGTTTTGGAAAAACTAATGCGTATCGGACAGTATATGACTGCCTGCTATGCTGTTATCGACAGACGAAAGAATACTCTGACTGTTATCAGCATGGGGCATCCTCCCCTCATCTTTATTCCCGGGATCGGTAATATTCGTGAAATAGGTCGCGGCGGTGATATTCTCGGGGTATTTGATCAGGCGGTATTCCGTAAATATTCAGTGGACATGTACCCCGGAGACCGAATCCTTATCTATACGGATGGGTTGATAGAAGGGGAGCGCGTATGGAGTGCGGAGACAGGGGATCTCGTGAAAAAAGTACACGAAGTGCGCAATATATCAGATAAGGATGAGCTGATTCGCCGGCTGTACACCCTGACTGAGGATCAGCGCGGTCCCGTGGACGATGATGTCATGGTTCTTACCGCGGATTTTCCCGGCCAGGCACCGGGCATTACTGTCTCGGAAGAAGGAGGGTGCAGAAAATATACCTTCAATGCAATCCGCCGGCTTATCGATCCATGTCTGCACCGGATAATTGAAGATCTTCCCGATGATCCGGGGAGATCCTTCGATATTTACAGTTTTAAGCTTGTTTTGTATGAATCCCTGGGGAATGCTGTTGTTCACGGATGCCGTGAGAATGTTGCGGCCCGAGTGGCCGTTACGATCTGCATTGAGGGGGCATACCTGAAAATTCGTATTGAGGATGAAGGCCGCGGATTTGATTGGAAGAGTCACCTGAAAAAACAAAAAGAAGAGAGTCGCCATTATCTGCTTGATTCGGGGCGGGGTATTCGGATTTTCGAAGCTTATGATTATGATTTTAAGTATAATGATCGGGGTAATGTCCTCTATCTCAGTAAAAAGATAGAGGACTGAGACGGTATTTATTCATCGTGTTCGTCGGTCATGTCCAGTTCCTTTGTTTCACCCCCGGCTTTCATTTCTTCGATAAGATCCTCACGTCCGATGTTGGTCAGATGGCGGACACGGCGGTACTCACTGCGATGTTTGGGACAGTATTTGGGATATACATACTGCCGCGGAAATATCTTGATCTCGAAACTTTCGTTGCAGCCGTGAAGTGAACAGGTTGACTCCATGGTCATCACTTCGGTGTAGCTGTGCTTAATGGTCTGGTTCTTCTTGTTGATATCCTCGGGGGCTGTCCTTTTGCGAATTCGGTATTTATCTTTTCGATGTTCTTCGCAGTATTTGGAGATATGAATACCGAAAAAAAGGTGGTTGCATTTTTCCCCGGTTTTGGGGTCCACGTATTGACAGCGCTTCTCCCTGCGTTTCTGCTTGCGTCGGTTCTTTGGTAACTGCATTTGCACTATCCTTTGATTATCCGTTTCCTTACAATATAGAAATATTCAGGTTTGTTGCAGAAAAAAAGAACACCATTCTTCACTGGACCTTCTGTCATCCGTTATTCTTTCGGCAGAAAGGGCCGATGGACAGAAAATGCGTAGGTTGACTGAATAATGATTATAATGTAAACAGAAATGGGAATGGTGCATCCAGGGACAGTAATGGGGGATTCATCTGCTCAGTCATTATCCGAAAGATCGGCAAGGGTTTGTTCGATAATATCCCGATAGATCGTTGCGGGATACCGCTCGAGGATGTAGGTGAGCGTTTCCCTGGCCTGGGATGTATCGTTGAGAGCGATGTAGCATTGTGCGCGCTTGAGAGCTGCATGATCCTTCTTGTCAGAACCGGGGGCCTTTTCTGCACGCTCCAGGCTTGTTACGGCCTTATCAAAGCGTTTTAACTCCATCTGTGCAGCTCCGATCCAGTAATGGGCGGCCCCGATATAGTCCGATTCCGGATGCGTTTCAATTAAGTGCCCCATAATTCTGCGGGCTTTCTCGTAAAACTGATTTCGGTATGCCTGCAGCCCTTTACTGTAGATCGTGTATTCCGAACCCCCGAAGATGTCAGTCATGACTGATGCGGAGGAAAATCCTTCCGGTTTTTTGGCTGTGGTTTTGGCCGTTTTGACCTGTGGAAGCACGCGGATGGATGCAACGTCGCTGTAGAGATCACGATATGCTTCTATGAGCAGGGCAAGGCGAGTTTCAAGTTCTTCTATGCGCGCGGCAGACACCATGGACGTTTGCACGGTGAGATCCTGGAGATTACTTCGTGTTGAAAGGATATTGGAATTAAGCTCTTCCAGGGTTTTTTGGGTCTTCTCCAGATCAGTGCTGTTCTGCTGGGTTTGGGCCTGGATTTCCTCAATGTTATAGTGTGGAGAGAGAACGTCCTTCTGTGGTGCGGGAGTGCAGGCAAATACTGCGGGAATGGAAATAAGAAAGAGGTACTGTCTCACGGCTGACTCCGGAAGTTAGGGTACGATTATCGGATCACCATCAATTATAACAAATTCGACAAAATTATTCCCGCAAATAATATCCGAGAGGGGATTTTTTGAAAGGGAATCAATACGTATGCCGGTCATATCGGCCAAATATCCCGGAGCAAGTTTCCCCAGTGCTGATTCCATTCCGAGGGCGCGGGCTGGGTTTTGCGTAACCATATTCAGCAGGTGCTGCGGTTCCAGGGCGGGGTGATTTTTGTGAATTTCAAAGAGTTCATCGAGAAGGTTGATTGTGGGACTGTGCGCACAGCTTTCCGTGCCCACGGCAATTCGCATAGAGCGGTTCAGGGCCGATTCGATGGGAAAGGGCGGCAGATCAAAACGGCGGCTCAGACGGGGGGCAAGGGCAACGGTTGCGTGAAGAGCTTCCAGGGCCCCCAGTTCGTCGCCGCGCAGAAAATGCGGTGTGCATATCAGGGAGCGTCGGGGAATCAGAGAGTTGCGCACCGCATAGCGCAGAGGGCTTTCACCGATATCTGTGATATAGTCTTTGCCGGCAGCGCGCAATTCTTCTATTAAAGGACCTGCTCCTTCTGTAAATGCGGCGAATTCCTCTTCGGTTTCGGCGATGGCCAGGGCAAAAAGGGTGGAACTGCTTCTGCAGGTACGTGCAGCCGCTTTTACCCACGCAAGGGGATAGGAATAGATGTGGGGAAGAGTGATCCCTGATTCGCAGCGGGCGCGGCGGGATACCACTCCCTGCATCATTGACCGGGAAAGAATGCGTTCCCGTGATATATCGCCGATATGAAAGAATCGCTGGGGCATGTGCGTAAAGTCATCGGTACTCAAAGCGCTGTGGATGTTGACGCTTGCAGTAATTCCGTTGGACAGAGCCTCCTGCACCGCGAGAGCTGAGGCCTGTTTGCGTCTGTGCCGGGAGACACTCTCCAGTTGCTGCGCACTGTGTCGGCGAAGCCGGGAGAGGGTTGTGCTTTCCTGACTGAACATATGACGGATTGGTGCGTCTTCGTACCGGACACAGCTGTTTATCATTCCCGGCATGAGAAGAGTGCTGCCCAGATTGATTATGATGTCTCCGCTTTTGCGGATGCCCGTGCGGGAGCCGACCGCGTCAATCCGGCTGCCTGTAACACGAACTGCACCGTTGAAAAGCAGAGTATCCCCGGTGTAGACCCACCGGGCGTAATAAACTGTTGCCGGGGTTTCTCCGGTTGATGAAATCATTGGGATGATCCTGCCTTTCAGATACTTACTCATGGGGTAATATAGTTTATATATTTTCGCAGTAAAACCGGAGATGTATAATGATAACAATTCGAAATCTCAGCAAGCAGTTCGGAGAAAAGATTCTCTACGATAATGCGTCCCTCAGTCTCAACGAAAAGAAAAAGTACGCGCTCATTGGACGAAATGGATCGGGCAAGACACAACTCATGCGGATCCTTGCCGGAGATATTTCACCGGACAGGGGAGATGTTGATATTCAGAAAGGTCTTTCCGTACAGTATCTGCCCCAGGAAATCGAAGAGTACAGCACTGATGCTGCTCCCATGGATGTTGCCCTTGAACAGTACAGGGAGTATTTTGATGCTGGAGAAATATATGAAGAGGTGGCCCGGCTTTCCCCCGATGATCCTGCGTACGAGGAGAAAATGGCCGCCCTCAGCAGGCATCAGGATGATATTGAACGTCTTGACCTGTATTCCATTCGGGGGCGTGCGGCCTCTGTTATGGCGGGTCTCGGAATTACTCAGGAAATGGCTGAAGGGACCATGGGAGCACTTTCGGGGGGCTTTCGCATGCGTGTCTTTCTGGCGCGGATTCTGCTCAGTAATCCCGATTTTATTCTGCTCGATGAGCCGACCAATCATCTCGATATGGATTCCCTGATCTGGCTGGAGCGGTTTCTGGCATCCTTTGACGGAGGCTGCTGTATTATCAGCCACGATACGGCGTTTCTCAATCGTGTGACGCAGAACACTGTTGAGGTGGCGCGTAACTCCTTCTGTTCCTATACAGGTACGGTTGCGGCATATCGGCGCTGGCGGGACGAGCAGGATGAAACAGCAGCAAAGCAGGCGAAGAATATTGCCGGAAAAATTGATCAGCTTGAACGCTTTGTGACGCGCTTTAAGAGTAAGGCCACGAAAGCAGCGCAGGCACAGTCCAAGATGAAACAGCTGGAGAAGCTGCGCGAAGATCTCCCGGCGGAGGTATCGCAGGGCAAGACCCTGCGCTTTACGCTGCCTGAGCCTGCGGACTGCGGTCCGGTTCCACTCAGGCTCAAGGAGCTCTCCGCCGGATACGGAGACACGGTTGTTCTGTCGCGGGTGTCTGCAACGATTAACCGCGGAGATAAAATCGCCGTTATCGGGCCGAACGGATCGGGGAAATCCACCCTGCTGAAGGTTCTGAGCCGCACCCTGGCTCCCTGTGAAGGTCTTCTTGAGGAGAGCGCAAAGGCCCGGATAAAGTATTTCAGTCAGCACCGGGCGGATGAGCTGCCCCTGGAGCAGACTCTCTATGATGCCCTTGCAGAGCATATGGAAGAAGAGCGTCCGGCGCAGATACGCGGGCTTCTGGCATCATTCCTTTTTCACAGTGAAGATATCGACAAACCGATCCGTGTTCTTTCGGGGGGAGAGAAATCCCGTTTTTCTCTGCTTATGCTTCTGGTGGAGCCGGGGAACGTTATTCTCCTTGATGAGCCTACGAATCATCTGGATATGGAATCCATTGAAGCCGTCGGCCGGGCTTTACGCGGATATAACGGCACTGTGGTTATGGTATCCCATGACGAGGATTTCATAACCTCCGTGGCAGACCGGATTATTGAGATCCGCCCCGGGGTGTTCAGGGATTTCCCCGGAACCCTTGATGATTACCGTTCCTATGTGGAAAACAGCATGGAAGAGGAATGTCCGGAAAATGCTTCGGCAGAAGCAGGAGTTCGCAATAGTCGTTCGCAGAGTAAGCGCGTACGGCGGCAACTCTATGAAAAACGCCGTCGTCTGAAACGGGAAATAGACCGGCGCGAAGCGCGGATCGCGGACATTGAAGAGCATATCGCAGCTGTGGAAGCAGAACTTCATCTGCCGGAGAATGCCACGAAGCATGATCTTCTTTCTGAAAAACAGCGTTCTCTGACAGCTTTCAGGGAAGATCTTGCCGGAGAAATGAGCCGCTGGGAAGAAGATCAGCTGGCTTTTGAATCGGTGGAGGAGGAGATTTAGTCTGTACGGAAATATCTGTGACGTCGGATCTGATATGTTTTGAGATAAAAAAAGAGCATCCCGAAGGATGCTCGCGCTTAGTGTAAGAGTATTCTGCTGTTACAGTGATTTAAGACACTTGGTGCAGATCTTTACTCTTTTGTTTTCGCCCTCGACCAAAATCTTTTTGGTATGAAGATTCGGCTTGAATTTCCGTTTATTCACATTATGGGCGTGGGAAACACTGTTGCCGCTGACGGCCGTCTTCCCGCAGTTGTAGCAAACCTTTGACATCTATTCCTCCAGTTATTTAATCTCGCGTAAAATATATAAAGAGATTCCGCCGAAACAATATCAGCTTTATTTTTTATGCGTAATACTGATATCACCGTTTTTTACTTCAAAAATCAAGGCCTGTGTATCCTTGGATACTTTATGCCGATTTTGATACAGTTTGATCAGCGTACCGGCGTATATGGTGTCTGCAATAACCACGTATCCGCTCTCGTTGACGTCCTTATTCAGTTCTTCCTCTATCATGGACAGGTTATTGTTGATCAGTCCAATTTTATTGTCCAGTGCTTTTACGCGATTGGCGGCTTTTATGACCTCTTTCTTTACTTTCTGAGACAGATTGTTTTGTCCCATCTTCTTAATCATACTTTTTTTGTTGCGGAAGTCCCGCATGAGTGGAAGCTTTTGTGTCTCCAGGAGCTTCAGGCCTTCCTGCAGTTTTGCACGCTTGTTCTGCAGCTCGCGGCGGGTCTTGTCGTCCACGCAGAGGATCGTTTTCGTGCCGTCTGTATTCCCCGACTGAAATATGTCTATGGATTCTTCAGCCGTGATCTCGCCGCCGATTATCTTTGAGTTTGCTTCTCCTGTCAGATTCTGGCAGATGCAGGTGCAGTGCAGCAGGGAGTTTTCCACGTTTATGACACCTTCGGTTTCGATGGTGCAGTTCTGTGCGAAGTTGACGTTAACCCGTTTGGGCGAATAGATATAGGTTTCATCTTTACCGATAACCCCTTTTTCGATCTGTACAGAACCATCGGTTGATTTGATGGTAGCGGCTTCCACATCGCCGTGAATCAGAATATCGTCCGCTGATTCCACGGTGAAACCGGGTTTTACATCGCCGTTGACGATTATTTTTCCCGGGAAATTAATATTCCCCACTTCAAAATCCACGTCGGAGTTGATCTCAAGATAATCTTTGAGGGCCAGATTTTCGTTTTCCCGGGAGAGGACGCCGTTTTTCTGGGCAATGAGCTTCTCACCGTCTTCAGAGACGGATATGTTCTCAAACGCCTGCAGGGTGTAGGGCTTACCCGGTGTGGGATCGATAACTTCCCCCGTAACCGCTTTGCCCGGTGTTCCCTTGGTGGGAGGGACGCGTTCGGCAATGATATCGCCGGTTTTCAGCTGCGTTATACTCTTGACCTCCCGGAAATCCACACTCCCGTCATCCTTGACAGAGGGGGTAAGATCTTTACTGAGGGAAACCTTGTAATCTATTCCGCCGTCGCGCCCGGGAACCGGCTCTGTCCCTTCCGCAACGGTGATGTTTTCTTCAAGGATCTCCTCGTCAATCATCTTCTGCAACTGCTCTTTCAGGATTCCGTAGGTGATTTCCGCACGGGAAAGACGGTATTCCAATATGGCCGTATTCATGGGATTGTCCTCTTCGACATATTCCCGTTTTATCATAAGTGTGGCTTTCAGGGGCTTCTTTTTAACAATGAGGTATTCATCAAATTTGGGGTCGTAGAAAATAAAATCCTCACCGATATCCTCGAAAATATTGTTGGCACTGTCCACGACCTCACGTATGCGATCGTAATCGATGTTGACAACCTTGTTTTCCTCAGCGATATTTTTGATTCCGTTGAAAAGAACGGATTTGTCCTCATCCGGTTTTACCCTGATGCTAATTCTGCCGTTTTCGGCTTTTGTTTCCACGATGGAAGAGAGAATATGATCATTGTCTGCCATTGCTGCCGCCGATGTTTGATCCTGTTACCGTATTCGC